>NZ_BAAAJK010000034.1:53405-235457 GCF_039526905.1 Pseudonocardia kongjuensis
GCCCTGGACGATCCCGGAGTTGCTCTGGTCCACCGAGGTGGTGGACTGCGAGACCGGGCCGCTGGAGAGCAGGCCGCCGATGTTGATCGACGGGTTGACGGTCGCGTCGATCCCGATCAGGCCGCCCTTCTGGGAGGCGTAGCCGCCACCCGGGCCGTGCCCGGAGCCGGACTGCAGCACGCCGCTGTTGGAGCGGTCGACGGTGGTGGTGGACTGCTCGACCGCACCGGAGTTGAGGATGCCGCCGAGGTTGACCGACGGGCTCACGTCGAGCCCGAGGCCGACCAGGTCGTCGACCTGGACGGCGTGGCCGGCGCCGCAGCCGGACTGCACGATGCCCGAGTTGGACTCGTCGACGGCGGCGATGTGCTGGGAGACCGGGCCGCTGTTGGCGATGCCGCCGATGTTCAGGGCCGGGTCGACGGCCGCGTCGAGACCGAGCAGGCCGCCCTCCTGCGAGGCGAAGGACGGGGCGCAGTCGCGCTTCTTGTCGTGGCCCTTGCCGCTGTCGTGGTAGTCACCGGCGAGGGCCATCCCGGCGGAGCCGAGGGCGAGCGGGACGGTCAGGGCGCCGACGGTGGCGATCCGCCGCGCGGTACGGCGGGAGGAGGACGTCTCGGGGGCGTTCATGGCTCTCCTTCTCATCTGTGTGAACCGACCGTCAGCGTTCACGCTGTGTCACGGCCCGGTGTCGCAGAACGTACGGAACGCCTCCACGCAAGAGGACGTCGCCCCTCACTTGGTGCCCCCATTCATCCGGTTCTCCGGCGACAGTCCTACCGCTCGCCGTTGATCAACTACACATAGTGCTATCCAGCAGGTGTTGGATAAGCACTCTCCGTGACATTTCGACACTTCACAGATCGTTACGGGCGACCCTCGATAAGAGGCACAGATCACATCGGTGCAACGCCGGCGCGACCGACACGTCCTAGGGCCCGACCACTTTCCGGCGATCCGGCGCGACACCCTCTCGACTGGCCGACGACGTGCCGAAGTGACCCGGTCGGAGCAACGACGACTGGACCGTTCCCCACCTTTCACCGCACCGCTCGCCGCATATCGATCGCCGAACGGCCCTCTTGCGAGAGCGCCCCGCCGCACTCCGGCACACCGGCCACGGTCACCGGCCCGACGGCCCCTGACCTGCCGCTACGCCATCTGACGTGATCGACTACGCCGGACGGCGGTGCGTCCCGGCCGGTCCGCGGGCGGACCGGGGAGCGACCCCAATCCGACATGTGTCGGAGAAGCTCGGCTAGGGTCGTCCCGGCACGGAACGAACGCTCCCCCGTTCACGGCCCGGCCACGCCCGGGCGTCACCCCGAGGAGTCCGTCGATGCCGACTCTCACCCGGCGCTCCCTGCTGGCCGCCGCAGCGGCCGCCGGCGGTGCGGCCGCACTGCACCTCGGCACCCGGTCCGCCGTCGCGGCGCCGGCCCCGGCGCGGGAGGAACGGCGGCGCGCGGTCGTCGTCGGTACCGGGTTCGGCGGGGCGGTCGCCGCGGCCCGGCTGGCCCGGGCCGGCGTCCCCGCGCTGGTGCTCGAACGCGGTGTCCGCTGGCCGGTCCGGCCCGGCGGCGACACCTTCCCGCTGATGTTCTCGCCGGACCGGCGGGCGTCCTGGCTGACCCCGGGACCGGTGCTCACCGGGTCCCCGCCCGCCGTCTGGAAGCCCTGGACCGGCGTCCTCGACCGGGTCCGCGGCATCGGGATGGACGTGCTCTGCGGCGCCGGCGTCGGCGGCGGCTCGCTCGTCTACCACGGGATGACGATGCAGCCCTCGGCCGAGACGTTCGCCGCGTCGATGCCCGCCGAGCTCGACTTCGAGCGGTTCGACCGCGACCACTACCGGCGGGTCGAGGCGGTGCTGGCCCCGGCGACGATCCCGGACGACGTGCTCGCGCACGGTCGCTACCGCAGCTCCCGGCAGTTCCTGCGGCGGGCCGAGGAGGCGGGGACCCCCGGCTTCCGGGTGCCGCTGCCGCTCGACTGGGACGTGGTCCGGCGCGAGCTGCGCGGCGAGCTCCCGCCGTCCTACAGCACCGGGGACGTGCTCTACGGCGCGAACAACGGCGGCAAGAACACCGTCGACCGGACCTGGCTCGCCGAGGCGGAGGCGACCGGGCTGGTCGAGGTCGCGCCGCTGCACCGGGCCGCCGACGTCGAGCGGGACCGCTCCGGACGCTGGGTGGTGCACACCGAACGGATCGGCACCGACGGCGTCGTGCTGGAGCGGATCCGGATCGTCACCGACGCGCTGTTCCTCGCCGCGGGCTCGGCCGGCACCACCCGGCTGCTGGTGAAGGCGCGGGCGAAGGGACTCGTTCCGGATCTGCCCGACGGCGTCGGCACCCGCTGGGGCAACAACGGTGACCGGATCTTCGCCTGGACCCCGGTCGGCGAGAGCCCCGGCGCCCTGCAGGGCGGGCCGGCCTGCGTCGGCGTCCGGGACTGGTCGGACCCGGCGCGCGCACTCACCGTCATCCAGGCCGGCGTGCGTTCCCGGTCGACGTCGGCACCACCAGCATCATCGGCTACGGGATCGTCGAGCCGCGCGGCGAGTTCCGCTACGACCCGGTGCGCGACGACGCCGTCCTGCACTGGAGCCAGGCGTACGACGCGCAGCTCACCCGCGACGTCACCGCCCGGATCCGCCGGATCGTCGGCGGCGACCTGGTCACCGGCCTGCTGAACCCGACCCTGGACACCACCGCGTTCGACACCACCACCTACCACCCGCTGGGCGGCGCGACGATCGGCGACGTGTGCGACGCCGCCGGCCGGGTCCTCGGCCAGCGCGGCCTCTACGTCGTCGACGGCGCGCTGATCCCCGGCTCGACCGGGGCCTGCAACCCGTCGATGACGGTGGCCGCGCTCGCCGAGTTCGCGCTGGACGGCATCCTCGGCGACGACCTGGGGACGGTCTTCTGATCACCCGGCGAGCAGCGCGCCGGCCAGCAGCACCGACAGCAGCACGTCGATCACCGCGGTGCGGGTGATGCCGGCGGGCAGTCCGCGCCGCGGCGGCGCCAGGACCACGAAGACGACCATGCTCACCAGACCGGCGATCCCCGCCGGCATCCGCCAGGCCGGGACGAACGCCGCCACCGCCAGCGCCGCGCCGAGCAGGCCGAGCAGCACCGCCCGGTGCCGCAGCAGCACCGCGGTGGCCGGATCGGCCGGCGTCGTCCCGTAGAGCCTGCGCAGCGCGGAGCCACCGAGCAGTCCCGCGACCGGGGCCGCGTTGACCAGGCCGACCAGCAGGAACGTCGCGCTCACCAGGAGATCCACGGTGCCGATCCTGCGGCCGTCGACGGGCACCCGTCGATGACCTGCGAGGTAACCGGCTAACGGCCGCGCAGCAGGGTGGCGAGCGCCCGGGCCGGGCTGCTCAGGCCGGTCCAGCTGCGGCAGGCGACGAGCAGCTCGCGGGCGGCCCATCCGTCGCGCAGCGGGACCCCGACCAGGCCGTCGGCGACGTCGCGGGCCGGGAGCACGGCGATGCCGACGCCCGCCGCCACCGCGTGACAGACCGAGCCGGCGTCCGGGAAACGGGCCCGGTGCCGCGGATGGCCGCCCAGTGGGACGGCGTGCGACCGCAGGTGCTCCTCCAGCGGGCTGCCCTCGGAGTAGCCGACCAGGGCGTCGTCGTCGAGCACCTCGGCGAACGCGACCGCCGCCCGCCCGGCGAACCGGTGCCCGGGATGGACCACGACGACCAGCGGATCCGGCCCCAGCGAGATCGCCTCCAGCCGGCCGAGCTCCACGTTGTCGGCGAGCACGCCGAGCTCGGCGCGGCCCTCGGCCAGCGCCGCGACGATCCGGTGGCTCGGCTGCTGGACCAGGTCGACGTCGACGTCGGGATGCTCGTGCAGGAACCCGGTCACCGGGCCGGTGAGCAGGGTCGCGCCCGCGGTGTTGGTCAGGATCGTGACGGTCGCCGCGTGCCCCCCGGCGAGATCGGCCAGCTCCAGCCGCATCCGGTCGTGCCGGCCGACGATCTCCCGGGCGTGCGACGCCAGCAGCTCACCCTGCCGGGTCGGCGTGACGCCGCGGCGGTGCCGGTCGAACAGCGGGAGGCCGGCCGCGCCCTCCATCGCCGCGATCCGGCTGCTCGCCGAGGCCAGCGACAGATGCACCAGCTCCGCGCCGCGGGTGATGGAGCCCCGTTCGACCACTCCGAGGAACAACCGGAGGTCGAGCACCTCGAACGCCATGTCAAGAGGCTACAGACTCTGTGAAAGCCGAAGGCTGGGTCCGACTCTTCGCTCTTCCAGACGACACCGACCCGGGTCAGGCTTCGATGGTGAACATTTCAGACCGCTCGGACACGCAGCGCGCGGCACAGCTGCGGCGGGCGACGCCGGTCCTCGTCGTCGTGCTGGTGACCGTCGCGCTCTGCATCGGGCACCTGGCCGGCGTCCGGGCCGTGCAGCGGGAGGTGCCCGACGCGCACAGCACGGTCGCGACGGTGCTGGCCGTGACCGCGGCGCCGCAACCGGGCGGCCCGGTCCGCAGCACCGTCCGCGCCCACTGGACCGGGCCCGACGGGCGCCCGCACGTCGGGCCGCTGGTGCTCGGCGGACGTCCGGCGCCCGGCGAGACCCGCAGCATCTGGACCGACCGGCAGGGCGACCCGATGGCGCCGCCCACCGAGGGCAACGGGCCCGCGCTGACCGCGGCCGCGCTGGTCCTGCTGATCGGTGGCGGGCTGCTGCTGCGGGCGCGGATCGTCACCTCGCGGCGGGCCGGTCGCGAGATCGGCGCGGAGTGGGCGGCGCTGGAGCCGGGATGGAGCGGGCGCGGGACGGCGTGAACGTCCGTCGCCGGGGTTCAGTCGCCCCGGACGGCCCGCGGCACGAGCGTCACCAGCCCGGGAAGCGCCGTCGCCAGCGCCTCGTCCATGGTGGCGAGCGTGGCGTCGGTACGGGCCGCGACGAGGCCCGCCAGGTAGGCATCGGTCACCTGACGGTGTTCCTGGACGTGGCCGAGGGGCACGTCGGCGTAGGAGACCGCATCGGGCCAGAACTCACACCCGGGAAGCGCATGGACCGCCCCGCAGCAGCTCGACCGGCACCGCGGGCGTCTCACCCACCCTGACGAGGAACCGGACGAGTGCCCCCTCGACCACCGGGCACAGCGCGAAACGCTCGATCCCCGCCACCCACCTCGACGCACGGTCGTGGTGCTCGTGCTCGGCGACGGTGAGTGCGATGAGGACGTTCGCGTCGAGCAGGTGGGTCGTCACTCCTCGTCCAACACGGTGGCGACCTCCGACGAGGTGACCCGGCGACCGATGCTCACCGCACCCGATCGCGCTGCCTACAGCGTGCCGACGGCCTCGTCGATCAGATCGACGACCGCCGACGGACGCGAGGCCAACGATGCGTGCCCGGCATCCAGCTCGATGGTCGCCCGCGGCGACATCCGCTCGGCCATCCGGCGCTGGTTGTCCGGGTGGATCATCCGGTCCTCGGTGGAGATCTGGTACCAGGTCGGCTTGTGCCGCCACGCCGGATCGGTGACGACGTCCCCGAACGTCGCGGCCTGCGGAGCCTTCTGCGTGACTGCCATGACCAGCGCCCGGTCGGCCGGGACGTCCTGGCAGAAGCTCTCGTGGAACGCGTCCTGCCGGATCCACAGGTAGCCGTCGGAGTCCGGTACGAGGTTCGCCGCGGCTGCGGGTGGCTGCCGCTCGGTGATCTGCTGCGGGCTCTCGCCGGCATCCGGGGCGAAGGCGGCGATGTACACCAGCCCGACCACGTTCGGCAGGTTCCCCGCCGCGGTGATCACCGCACCCCCGTAGGAATGCCCGACGAGCAGGACCGGGCCGTCCACCTGCTTGATCATCTGCTGGGTGCGGGCGACGTCGTCCGCCAGCGAGGTGAGCGGGTTCTCCACCGCACGGATCGTCTCGTGGCCGCGCTTGTCGAGCTCGACGATGATCTCGGCCCAGTGGCCGGCTCCACCCCAGAATCCGTGCACGAGCACGACGGCAGGCTTCGACATGTCCGCCCCTTTCCACGACGCAGGTTCCGCTCCCCGATCCCGAGGAGCCTGGTGCTCAGGTTATGCGTACATCAGGATAGGAAAAATGACGAATACGCCTGATAATTTTGCAGATCCTCCGTCACTCGGCGACGCGTTCTCGGACCTCCTGGAGTCCATACGGCTGCGCGGCGGCGTCGTCCGGGAAAGCACGGCGGCCGTGCCGAAGGCGTTTCGCGACCGCACACGACTGGTGCACGTGGTGACCCGCGGACAGGTGGAGCTCCAGGTCGATGCGGGTGGGCGAACGCTGCTGACCGACGGCACGATGGCCCTGCTCGGCCGCGGGGACCCACACACGATGAACCCCTGCGGTGAGGCGACGTGGATCAGCGGCGAGTTCCTCGTCGAGCAGGGCGTCGCCGAGCCTCTCCTGGGTGACCTCCCACCCGTCATCACGATCGCGGGCCCCGGCTCCGACTGGCTTCCGTTGAGTGTGGAACTGCTGCTGAGCGAGCTCCACCCTGCGGCGCCCGGATCACGTGCGATGATCTCGCGCATTCTCGAACTGCTGTTCATCCACGGGCTCCGGGCCTGGACCGCCGCGGAAGGAGACCGGACACCGGGCGGACTGACAGCGGCCCTCGATCCCGCGCTCTCACCTGCCCTGGCTGCGGTCCATGCCGCCCCCGGGAAGAACTGGACGGTCACGCGGCTCGCCGGCATCGCACACCTCTCCCGGTCGGTGTTCGCCGGCAGGTTCCGCAGGCAGATGGGGATTCCGCCCAGCGCCTACATCCAGCGACTCCGGATCGAGCACGCCGCCCAACTCCTGCTCACGTCCCAGGACACGGTCGCGACCATCGCGCACGCGGTGGGATACGCCTCGGAGGCGTCCTTCAGCAGGGCCTTCCAGGCCCGGCACGGACAACCCCCGCGACGGTGGAGGGTCGCCGAACTGTCCCGGCCGGAGCGCACGGCCACCCCGGGTGGCTGTGACCCGCAGGTCAGCTCCTGGCCGGCCGCGGCAACGCCGTCCCGCAGGTGAGCTTCCGGGGCTCGACCGGCTACGGCAGGGCATTCACCGGGTCGCGATCTGCGGCAGTACGTCGCCCCCGGTCTGATCGCGGCGCGCTGCGACGTGAGAGGCCGTGCGGCGCGCGCTCGAACATCCCCGCGCAACCGTCACCCTGAGCACCTACGCGCACCTGTGGCCGACCGCCGAGGACCGGACACGAGCCGCTACGGACCCGTAGGGCTCTGAGCAGCGGAAACGGAGCCGACTCAGACGTTGAAGCGGAACTCGACCACGTCGCCGTCCTGCATGACGTAGTCCTTCCCCTCCATCCGCACCTTCCCGGCGGACTTCGCGGCGTTCATCGACCCGGCGGCGACCAGATCGTCGTACGACACCACCTCGGCCTTGATGAAGCCGCGCTCGAAGTCGGTGTGGATGACCCCGGCCGCCTGCGGCGCGGTGGCGCCCTGCGGGATGGTCCAGGCGCGCGACTCCTTCGGGCCCGCGGTGAGGTAGGTCTGAAGGCCGAGCGTGGTGAACCCGGCGCGGGCGAGCTGGGCCAGGCCCGGCTCGTCCTGCCCGATCGACTCCAGCAGCTCGGCGGCGGACTCGTCGTCGAGCTCCAGCAGCTCGGCCTCGACCTTGGCGTCGAGGAAGACGGCCTGCGCCGGGGCGACGAGCTCGGTGAGCTCCTTGCGGCGGGCGTCGTCGGTGAGGACGGCCTCGTCGGCGTTGAACACGTACAGGAACGGCTTGGTGGTGAGCAGGGTGAGCTCGCGCAGCGGGGCGGCGTCGACGCCGGCCTGGAACAGCGTCCGGCCGCTGTTCAGCACCTCGGCCGCGGCCTGGGCCGCCTCCAGCGCGGGGCGCCGGTCCTTCTGCGTGCGGGCCTCCTTCTCCAGCCGCGGGAGCGCCCGCTCCAGGGTCTGCAGGTCGGCCAGCACCAGCTCGGTCGCGATCGTCTCGATGTCGCTCGCCGGATCGATCCGGCCGTCGACGTGCACCACGTCGGCGTCGTCGAAGACCCGCACGACCTGGCAGATCGCGTCGGACTCGCGGATGTTGGCGAGGAACTTGTTGCCCAGCCCGGCGCCCTCGGAGGCGCCCTTCACGATCCCGGCGATGTCGACGAACGACACCGTGGCGGGCAGGATCTTCTCCGACGAGAAGATCCGGGCCAGCTCGCCCAGCCGCGGGTCCGGGAGCGGGACCACCCCGACGTTCGGCTCGATCGTCGCGAACGGGTAGTTCGCGGCGAGCACGTCGTTGCGGGTCAGCGCGTTGAACAGGGTCGACTTGCCGACGTTGGGCAGACCGACGATGCCGAGGGTGAGGGACACGGACAACCAGGGTAGTCGCCCTCCGCGGACCCCTCTCAGCCCGGTTCGAGCCGGTAGCCGGTGCCGCGGACGGTGGCGATCCGGCCGGTGCCGAGCTTGCGTCGCAGGTAGCGCACGTAGACGTCGACGACGTTGGATCCGGAGCCGGACTCGCCGCCCCACACCAGCCGCAGCAGCTGGTCCCGGGACAGCACCTGCCCGGGGTGCCGCAGGAACGTCTCGGCGAGCGCGAACTCGCGCGCCGACAGCTCGACGGTCCGCCCGTCGACGGCGACGTGCCGGGTCCGCGGGTCCAGCTCCAGCCCGCCGAACGCCAGCACCTCCGGGTCCGGCGCCGGGCGGGAGCGTTCCAGCCGGAGCCGCACCCTGGCCAGCAGCTCCTCGAACTGGAACGGCTTGGCCATGTAGTCGTCGGCGCCGCCGGTGAGGCCGGCGACGGTGTCGCCCACGCTGTCCCGCGCCGTCAGGATGATCACCGGGACGGTGCTGCCGGCCGCGCGGATCCGGCGCAGGACGGCGAACCCGTCCAGGCCGGGCAGCCCGATGTCGAGCACCATGAGGTCGAACCCGCCGCCGACGACGTGATCGTGCACCCCCGGCCCGTCCGGCACGACGGTCACCTCGAAACCGGCGGCGACCAGCCCCTTCTTGAGGAACGACGCGATCCGCGGCTCGTCCTCGGCGACCAGGATCCGGCTGCTCACCGCGCGTCCCCCGGCAGGTCCAGGGTGAAGGTGGCGCCGCGGCCGGGGGTGCTCTCCAGCAGCACCCGCCCGCCGTGCGTGGTCGCGATGGCCTCGACGATCGACAGGCCGAGGCCGGCGCCGTCCGAACGCGGGGCGTTCTCGCCGCGGGCGAACCGCCGGAACACCCGGGTGCGGTCCTCCGGCGCGACGCCGGGCCCGGTGTCGGACACCCAGATCCGCACCCGTCCGCGGACGGTCTCCGAACCGAGCGCGATCCGGTCGCCCGGACCGGTGAACCGGGTCGCGTTGTCGGCCAGCGCCACGACCGCCTGGGTGATCCGGTGCGGATCCATCCGCACCCGCACCGGGGCGACCGACTGCAGCACCCAGTCCCGGTCGGCGAGCCCGGTGAGCTTGTCGAACAGCTCGCGGGTCAGCTCGGCGACGTCGACCTGCTCCGGGCGCAGCAGCGACGGCTGCTCGGCGCGGGTGAGCGCGAGCATCTCCGACACCAGGCGGTTCATCCGTTCCAGCTCGTCGTCGACCAGGGCGACGGTGTCGGTGACGTCGTCGGGATCGCCCGGATCGAGCACGCCGAGATGCCCGCGGACGATCGTGATCGGGGTGCGCAGCTCGTGCCCGGCGTCGTCGACGAACCGGCGCTGCGCCTCCATCCCGCTCTGCACCCGGTCGAGCATGGCGTTCAGCGTCCGGGCCAGCTCGGCGATCTCGTCGCGGGCCCTGGCCCGCTGCGGCACCCGGTGGGACAGGTCGGTGCCGGTGATCGTGCGGGCGGTGGTCGCGACGTCGCGCAGCGGGCGCAGGATCCGGCCGGCGACCAGCCACGCGCCCACCGCGGCGAGCAGCGCCGTGCCGACGCCGACGATCACCATCAGCCGGGCGGCCTCGTGCGCGAACTCGTGCTCCTGGTCGGTGAAGTAGCCGATCACGATGACCCCGCGCGAGGGGTCGCCGGCCAGCCCGACCGGCAGCGCCGACCAGCGCACCTCGCCGGCCACGCTCTGGTAGGAGCCGCGGGTGTGCCGCTGCACGGAGGAGACCATCGCGTTGAACGCCGGGTCCTCCCGCAGCAGCACCCGCGGGCTGGTGCGCCGGGACTCCCAGCGGAACCGGCCGTCGAGGTAGCCCATGAACTTCTCGTTGGGCCGGGCCACGTTCGCGGCGATCACCGAGCGGAGGATCTCGTCGACCGAGCCGTACGGCTGCCCGGTGGTCGGGTTGATCCCGGTCTCGGTGACCCGGGCGAACTCGGCGATCTCCGACGTCAGTGCGGTCTCGATCCGGCGGTCCGTCTCGTCGATCAGCAGCAGCCAGGTGACCAGGGTGACCACGCCGAGCGAGCTGAGCACGAGCAGCAGCACCCACCCGACGATGCGGGTGCGTGCCGCGGTCGCCCGGCCCGCGCGTCGGCCGCTGCGGCCGGCGTCGGCGGGTTCGCTCGCGATGGTGGTCTCCTCCTCGGACACTGCCTGGTCATGATCGCGTACCGGTCGCCGGAGCGATCGGCGACTCCCCCTTGCGAAATGTCACGCAACGTCGCCGTCGTTACTCCGACCGGCGTACGCCATACTGCGCCGAGCGCCCGGACGTGACGCAACGTTCGCCATCACGGCCGGCGCATCACCCGTTGGGCCCAGTACCGGTCCCGGCGGGTGGGAAAAGCGGTTCCGACACCGAGGGGAATCCATGCGCCTGCCGGGGATGCACGCCCTGCTGACGACCGGGGTGGCCGTGCTCGCCACCGCCGGCACCGTGTCCGCCGTGTCGTTCAGCGCGACCGGACCGGACGACACTCCACTCCCGCCGCCCGCGCCGGCGTCCACCGCCCCGCCAACGGCACCGGCGTCGTCGCCGTTCACCGTCCCGCCGACCGGCTCCGACGACGGGCCCGGTGCCGGATGGTCCGCCGACTCGCCCGGCCGTGACACCGGCGGCCCGACCGGCACCGGCGGCACCGGCGACGGCACCGGCGGCACCGGTGGCACCGGTGGCACCGGTGGCACCGGTGGCACGGGCGACGGCACCGGCGGCACGGGTGGCACGGGCGGCGGCACCGGGCCGGCCCCGGGCGGTGCGCCGGCCGCACCGGGCGGTGGCAGCGGTGGCGGCACCGGGGACGGTGGCGCCGGGACCCCGGCCGATCCCGCGGACCCGCCGTCCGCGCGCCCCGGCGACGGTCTCCCGCCGCGCGGCGCGCCCGACGACGAGAACGAGCGCAGGCAGCAGATCGAGTTCGCCTGCCAGCAGGGCTGGATCCGCGGCGCCGCCTGCAACGGCTGAGCGGACCCGCCGACACCGGCGACCGATTCCCGCGAGTCCCGGGCCGCGCTCGGTGGCATCGTCGGTGCCGTGCTCCTCGACCACGACACCTGCTACCGGGCCGTCTCGGCCCGGGACGCCCGGTTCGACGGCCAGTTCGTCACGGCCGTGCGGACCACCCGGATCTACTGCAGGCCGTCCTGCCCGGTGCCGCCGCCGAAGGCGCGCAACGTCGAGTTCCTGCGCACCGCCGCCGCGGCCCAGGCGGCCGGCTACCGGGCCTGCCGGCGGTGCCTGCCCGACGCCGTCCCCGGGTCCCCGGAGTGGAACCTGCGGGCGGACGCCGCCGGGCGGGCGATGCGGCTGATCGCCGACGGCGTCGTCGAGCGGGAGGGGGTGCCCGGGCTGGCCGGCCGGCTCGGCTACTCCTCCCGCCAGCTCGGCCGGATCCTGTCCGCCGAGCTGGGCGCCGGCCCGCTCGCGCTGGCCCGCGCGCAGCGCGCGCACACCGCCCGGATCCTGGTCGAGACGACCCCGCTGGGGCTGGCCGACATCGCGTTCGCCGCCGGTTTCGGCAGCGTCCGCCAGTTCAACGACACGGTCCGCGCCGTCTACGGGGTGCCGCCGTCGCAGCTGCGGGCCGAGGCCGCCCGGCGACGGCCGGCCCGGCCCGGCGACGCCGCCGGGGCACCCGGCGCGCTGACCCTGCGACTGCCCTACCGGGCACCGTTCGACCCGCACGGCCTGCTCGAGCACCTCGCCGTCCGGGCCGTCGACCGGGTGGAGACGGTCGACGGCGGCCGGTACCGCCGCACGCTGCGGCTGCCGCACGGCCCGGCGACCGTCGATCTCGACCTGACCGCCCGGACCGGGGCGGTGCTCGCAACGCTGCGCGCGACCGACCCGCGCGACGTCGGCCCGGCCGTCTCCCGGCTGCGCAGGCTGCTCGATCTCGACGCCGACCCGCAGGCGGTGGACGCCGTGCTGGGCGCCGATCCGGTGCTCGCCCCGCTGGTCGCGGCGACGCCCGGGATCCGGCTGCCGGGCACCGTCGATCCGGCCGAGACGGCCGTGCGCACGGTGCTCGGGCAGCAGGTGTCGGTCGCCGCGGCGCGCACCGCCGCGGCCCGGCTGGCCGCCGCGTTCGGCTCGCCGCTGCCCGCCGAGCTGCACACCGGTGACGGCCCGGACCTGCTGTTCCCGGATCCCGCGACGCTGGCCGACGGGCTCGCCGCGGCGCCGCCGGGCGGCCCGGCCCGGCGCGCGGAGGCGCTGCGCGGGCTGTGCGCCGCGCTGGCGTCCGGCAAGCTCGTGCTGGACGCCGGCCGGGACCCGGCCGCGCTGCGGGCCGAGCTGTGCGCGCTGCCCGGGATCGGCCCGTGGAGCGCCGGTTACCTGGCGATGCGGGTGCTCGGCGATCCCGACGAGCTGCTGGCGTCGGATCTCGCGGTCCGGCGCGGCGCCGAGGCGCTCGGCCTGCCGGCGGAGGCGTCCGCACTGGCCGGGCGCGCCCGGGCCTGGGCCCCCTGGCGGTCCTACGCCGCCACCCATCTGTGGCGGGCCGCCGCGTCCGCCGTCCCGTCCGTTCGGAGGAACACATGACCGGAACCGCTGTCTGGGCCACCCGGGAGACCCCGGCCGGACCCTTCACCGCCGTCGTCGACACCGACGGGTACGTGCTCGCCTCGGGCTGGACCGCGTCGGTGGACGAACTGCTCGCGCTGGTCCACCCGGCACTGGCCCCGTCCGGGATCACCGGCGGTGATCTCGGGACCGTCGGCGACGCCGTGGACCGCTACCACGACGGCGACCTGTCCGTGATCGACGACGTGCCGGTCCGGCAGCGCTCCGGGCCCTACCGCGAGCACGCCTGGGACGTCCTGCGCACGGTCCCGGCGGGCGCCCCGGTCACCTACACCGGGTACGCGGAGAAGACCGGCCGGCCGGCCGCGGTCCGGGCCGCGGCCGGCGCCTGCGCGCACAACGCGGCCGCCCTGTTCGTGCCCTGCCACCGGGTGCTGCGCAGCGACGGGACCCTCGGCGGGTTCCGCTACGGGCTCGCCGTGAAGCGGTGGCTGCTCGAGCACGAGTCGGCGGACCTGCGGCTGACCTGAGCCCGGCGCCGGTACCGGTCAGCCCGGCCGGTGCTCGGTCACCGGCCCGACCAGCGTCCCGGCGTCGACGGCGAGCGGACCGTGCGCGGTGACCGGTCCGGGGAACGGCGAGTCCGGCGAGTACGGCGTCATCGTGATCTCGTTCGCCGAGGCCGGCCCCGGACCGTCCGGCACCTGGACGTCGAACTGCACCGGATCGGCGGGGCCGAACACGACCGCTCTGCTCTGCTCACCATGGGGCAGCGCGGTCACCGCCCGCGGCGAGCCGTTCAGGCTGAAGACCGGGTTCGACGGCGATCCGGCGAGTGTGCACGGGGCCGTACCGGGGGCGGCACTCAGCACCACCGTGTAGTGCCGGTGCCCGGCGCTCGCCGGTGCCGGGGTGACGGTCGCGTTCACGTGGTCGGGCCGGCAGGAGCTCGGCGCGGGCTCCCCGGGTCCGGCCGGGGCGGCGTTCGCGACGCCGGCCGGGGCCAGCACGGCCCCTGCGGCGAGGAGCGCCGCGGCCGCGGCGCGTCCGAGGGTGCCTGCGGTGCGGTGCGGGTGGGCGAGTCGGGTGTTCACGTGGGTACCTCTCTCGTTCCTCGCTGGGTCCGTCCCGGCGGGCCGGGACGTGCTCACACTCCGGACGACGTGCGCACCCGGGGAACGGTTCGCCCGCGGTGAGGTCCGTCGCCGGGACGCAACCCACTGGGCCGTCCGGCCGTCCCCCGTTGCGCCGATCGGCAAACATCGGCCCGCGGACACGCCCGCGACGTGCCGGTTCGCCGGAACTGTCAGGGGTCGGGTGCACGCTGCGGGACGTGGATGTCACCAGCCTTCTCGCCGGGTCGCTGTTCGGCGCCGCGATCGCCTGCGCCGTCACCTGGCTGCTGGCGGCCGCCCGGTTCCGGGCCGAGGCCGCCGAGGCGGCCCGCGCCGCGGCGAACACGGCCGCGACCACCCGGGCGGATGCGGCGGGCCTCCGTGCCGAGCGGACCGGATTGCTGGAGCGCATCGAGGAGCTGCACGAGTCGCTCGACGAGGCGACCGTGCGGGCCCGGCGGGCCGAGTCCGAGGCCGCCGGCGCGACCGCGGCGCTGCACGCGGAGCGCGAGGCCCGTGTGCAGGCCGAGGCCGGGTTGAAGGACTCGTTCGCCGCCCTCTCGCAGGATGCGCTGGCCCGGAACAACGAGGCCTTCGTCACCCTCGCCGAGCGCCGGATCAAGGAGGCCACGGCCGAGCTGTCGGCCAGGGCACAGGGCGAGGAGACGGCGCGGGCCAAGGCCGTGGAGCAGCTGCTCGATCCGGTCTCG
This sequence comes from Pseudonocardia kongjuensis, assembly GCF_039526905.1. NCBI lineage: Bacteria > Bacillati > Actinomycetota > Actinomycetes > Pseudonocardiales > Pseudonocardiaceae > Pseudonocardia > Pseudonocardia kongjuensis. Next base: position 68,130 of record NZ_BAAAJK010000034.1, read on the forward strand.
GCGGCGCTCTGCCGGGTCGAGGGGCAGCTGCGGTCGGTGGAGAAGGAGCGCGAGTCCGCCTACGCGGGGCTGCGCGAGCAGGTCCGGGCGATGGCGGCGAGCTCGGAGAAGCTCGGCACCGAGACGAAGGCGCTCGTCAACGCGCTGCGCGCGCCGCAGGTGCGTGGCCGCTGGGGCGAGATGCAGCTGCAGCGGGTCGCCGAGATGGCCGGGATGGTCGAGCACTGCGACTTCTCCACCCAGGTCAGCGCCGACGGGGAGGACGGCGGCGTCCGGCCGGACATGATCGTCCGGCTGGCCGGCGGCAAGCAGGTCGTGGTCGACGCGAAGGTGCCGTTCGCCGCGTACCTGGAGGCCGTGGAGACGGGTGACCCGCAGGTGCACGCGCAGAAGCTGGCCGCACACGCCCGCCAGCTCCGGGCGCACGTCGACCAGCTGGCCGGCAAGGCGTACTGGGAGGCGTTCGAGCCGACGCCGGAGTTCGTGGTGCTGTTCGTGCCGGGCGACCCGTTCCTGGAGGCCGCGCTGCGCTCGGACCCCGGGCTCCTGGAGCACGCGTTCGGGCGCAACGTCGTGCTGGCGACGCCGACCACGCTGGTCGCCCTGCTGCGCACGGTCGCCTACGGGTGGCGGCAGGAGGCGCTCGCCCGCAACGCCGCCCAGGTGCACCGGCTCGGCCGGGAGCTGCACGGCCGGCTCGCCACGATGGGCACGCACGTCGCCCGGCTCGGCCGCAGCCTCGACTCGGTCGTCGAGAGCTACAACCGCACGGTCTCCTCGCTGGAGGCCCGGGTGCTGGTGAGCGCCCGCAAGTTCACCGAGCTCCAGGTGAGCGACACCGAGCTCGACGAGCCCGGGACCGTCGACCGCACCCCGCGCGCGGTGTCGGCGCCGGAGCTGGTGGCCTCCGCGGGCGAGGCGCTGGTGTCGCTGGAGGATCTCGGCCGGGCCGCCGAGCTCGCCGACCGGCCCGATCGCCGGTCGTCGCGGGCGGACGGCGCGCGGGGCGACGCGTTCGGCGCCGGGGACGGCGCGGCGGACGAGGGGCACCGGCAGGCCGCGCGCGGCGAGTTAGGCTGACCGGGTGAACACGACCCGGTCGAGCTCGGCCCGCCGGCCCGGCGGGTCCACCACCCCCCGGCCCGCGGCGCCCGGCCGGGGCGGCTGGCCGGTCCGGGAGCGTTCGCTGCTCCGGCCGGTGCTCGGGATCCCGCCGGTGGCCGCGATCGGCCTCGCCGTGGCCGCGACCGCACTCGGCGTCCTCGTCGACTTCCTGCGGATCGGCACGGTCGGCCGGGTGTTCGAGATCGCGTACCTGCTCGGCTGCGTCCTCGCGGTCTGCTGGGTGCGCAGGCGCGGCATCTTCCTGCCCGCGGTGCAGCCGCCGTTGCTGCTGGCCGTGGTCGTCCCCGTGGTCGCGATCCTGATCGGGGCACCGAGCGGCGGCGGCACCGCACAGAGCGTGCTGATGGCGGGCGCCCCGCTGATCAACGCGTTCCCGGCGATGGCGGTGACCACCCTGGCGGTGCTCGCGCTCGCCGCGTTCCGGCTGGTCCGCCAGCGGCTCGGCCCCGACGACTCGGTCGGGCGGCTGCGGGCCCGGCTCGGCCGGGACCCGGGCGGCCACGATCCGGACGGTCCGCGGCGCAGCCGCTCCGAGCGGCGGCAGGACCGCGCCGGGTCCCGCACCTCCCGGCCGGACACCGACCGGCGCGGCAGGCGCACCGCCGACGGTTCCGCGGGCGCCCTCGCCCGTGAGGCCGCGGCGACCGGCTCCGCGCGCGGCGCGCGACCGGCCGGCGCCCCCCGCAGCACCGGCGGCACCGGCAGTACCGGCAGCACCGGCCGTGGAGCAGGCACCGGCGGCACCACCCGCGGCAGCAGCACCCGCGGCGCGGGCAGCAGCAGCACCGCCCGCGGAGCCGGCAGCGGCACCGCCCGCGGCGCCGGATCCACCGGCGGCTCTCCCCGCAGCGGATCGACCGGCGGCACCGGGTCCGGTTCCCGCGGCACCGGCACGTCCGGCAGCACTCCCCGCGGCTCGGGGACCGGCGCCTCCGCCCGCGGTGCCTCCGGCGGGATCTCCGGCACCGGCGGCTCGCGGATCGGCGGGCGCGGATCGTCCCGGCCGTCGTCGGCGACACGCGGTGGCGCCTCGGAGGCGACACGCCGACGATCCCGCTGAGTGACGACCCGAATCCGGACCGTCTCTCGCGCGTTGTCACAGGTGAGCACCACGACCGGACCCCGGTGGCCGGATCCGGCACGACGGGCCGGAAGATCGAGGCAACCCGACGCCCCACCCGGGCGTCACACAACCAGGAGCCGGTGTGACCCCGCCGCGCCCTGCACGTCAGCCGGACGACCTGGAGAACGATGTCCACCACCCGGAGCACCCGCTCCCCCCGGCCCGCGATCGTCGTCGCCCTCGTCACAGCGGCACTCGCGCTGATCGGTGTCGGTACGGCGCTGGCCGCCACCCCGGCCGCGCAGGCGTTCCGCGAGCAGCCGCTGGTGCCGGGCACCCCGTGCACCATCACCGCCAGCGCCTGCGTCGACCTCGACACGAAGCAGTCCTGGCTGTTCGAGAACGGCAAGATCACGCACGGCCCGGTGCCGGTCGCGATCGGCGGCCCGGGCAAGGAGACGCCGGTGGGCCACTCGCTGCGCGTCTACCGCAAGGAAGAGCTGCACAAGAGCGGCGAGTACACGATGTCCAACGGCGAGCCCGCCCCGATGCCCTGGTCGGTGTTCTTCCAGGACGGCGGCATCGCGTTCCACGAGGGCCGCACCGACACCCCGTCGGCCGGCTGCGTCCGGCTCAGCCGGGAGAACGCCATCACCTGGTACAACAACCTGGAGATCGGCGACCAGGTCCAGGTGGTGTCCGCCCAGGCGGTGCACGCCGCCCGCGCCTGATCCACCGCACGGACGAGAAACGCCCCGGACCGACCAGGTCCGGGGCGTTCGTCGTACCGGGGTCAGCGGGCCGCGGCACGCGCCGGGCGCAGCTCCCGCGGCAGCGAGAACACCAGCGTCTCCTCGGCGGTGTCGACCTCCTCGACCGAGCCGAAGCCGCGCTCCGCGAGGTGCTCGACGACGCCGCGCACCAGCACCTCGGGCACCGACGCACCACTGGTGACGCCGACCGTGCTGACGCCCTCCAGCCAGCTCTCGTCGATCTCCTTGGCGTAGTCGATCAGGTACGACGCGCCGGCGCCGGCGCCGAGCGCGACCTCCACCAGCCGGACCGAGTTCGACGAGTTCCGCGACCCGACGACCAGCACCAGGTCACAGCGCGGGGCCATCGTCTTCACCGCGACCTGGCGGTTCTGGGTGGCGTAGCAGATGTCGTCCGACGGCGGGTTCTGCAGCTTCGGGAACCGCTCCCGCAGGGCGCGGACGGTCTCCATCGTCTCGTCGACACTGAGCGTCGTCTGGGACAGCCACACGACCTTGTCCGGGTCGCGGACGGTGACCTTGTCCACGTCGGCGGCCGACTCGACGAGCTGGATGTGCTCGGGCGCCTCGCCGGAGGTCCCCTCGACCTCCTCGTGCCCGGCGTGGCCGACCAGCAGGATGTCGTAGTCCTCGCGGGCGAACCGCTTCGCCTCCTGGTGCACCTTGGTCACCAGCGGGCAGGTCGCGTCGATCGTCCGCAGCTGCCTGCCCTTCGCCTCCTCCCGCACCGCGGGCGAGACACCGTGCGCGGAGAACACGACGTGCGCGCCCTCCGGGACCTCGGACGCCTCCTCCACGAAGATCGCGCCGCGGTCGCGCAGGGTCTCGACGACGTGCTTGTTGTGCACGATCTCCTTGCGGACGTACACCGGGGCGCCGTACTTGTCGAGCGCCTGCTCCACCGCCTCGACGGCGCGGTCGACGCCTGCGCAGTAGCCGCGGGGCTTGGCGAGCAGGACCTGCTTGGCAGTACCGGACATGGGCTCCAGCGTACGGATCACCTCCGGCCCGGGCAGCGTCACGTGACACGCTCGACCGTCCCCGCGCGACACCGGCGCGCCGATCAGGGGACAATGGCTCGCATGTCGCCGTTGCCGTTCCCCGTGCGGATCGCCGCGGGCCTCGTCGTCACCGCCGTCGAGCAGGCCCGTGAGCTGCCCCGGCACGCCGTCGAGCTGCCGGTGACCGCGGTCAGCCAGGCACTGCAGGTGTCGATGCGCCTGCAGCAGAAGGTCACCGAGCTCGCGATCAAGGGCGACCGCGCGCTGGGCGCGCTGCGGCCGGCCGACGAGGTGCCCAGCTGGGCCACGTTCGACGACGACATCCCGGACCTGAGCCTGCCCGAGCCGCAGCCGGTCACCGACCCGCGCAACGGCACGGTGTCGTCGCTGCGCCCGGCCCGCTCCGGGATCCCGATCTCGCGGCCCGAGCGGCCCGCCGGCACGTCGAACCGCGCGGAGGCGACCACCGGTGCGCCGTACGCCGTCCCCGAGTACCCGACGATGACCGTGCCGCAGCTGCGCGGGAAGCTCCGCACACTCAGCGTCGACGACCTGTCGGACCTGCTCGCCTGGGAGACGGCGCACGAGAACCGCCCGGCCTACGTCACGATGCTGACGAACCGGATCGCGACGCTGTCCCAGGAGAAGTGAGCGCCCCGGCCTCGGAGGAGAACCCGTGGCCGGTCCGGACGGTCGCCCGCAAGATCGCCGAGTGGGTGGACCGTCTCGGTGCGGTCTGGGTGGAGGGTCAGCTCGCGCAGGTGAACGCCCGGTCCTCCACGGCGTTCCTGACCCTGCGTGACCCGGCGGCGGACGTGTCGCTGCAGCTCATCGCGCCGGCCGCGCTGGTCCGCGAGTCCGGCGGCGCGGTCGCCGAGGGCAGCCGGGTGATCGTGCACGGCAAGCCGTCGTTCTACCTGGGGCGCGGCACGTTGAGCCTGCGCGTCGACCGGATCCGCGCGGTCGGGCTCGGCGAGCTGCTCGCCCGGATCGAGCGCCTGCGCCGGCTGCTCGCCGCCGAGGGGCTGTTCGATCCGGCGCTCAAACGCCGGCCGCCGCTGCTGCCGCGCACCATCGGCCTGGTGACCGGGCGGGACTCGGCCGCCGAGCACGACGTCGTGACGAACGCGACGCTGCGCTGGCCCGCCGTGCGGTTCCGGATCGAGAACGTGGCCGTGCAGGGCGGGCTGGCCGTCGAGCAGATCGTCGGTGCGCTGCAGGTTCTCGATCGCGACCCGGACGTGCAGGTGATCGTGCTCGCCCGCGGCGGCGGCAGCGTCGAGGACCTCCTGCCGTTCTCCGACGAGACGCTGTGCCGGGCGGTCGCCGCCTGCCGCACGCCGGTGGTGTCGGCGATCGGCCACGAGCCGGACACCCCGCTGGTCGATCACGTCGCCGACGTCCGGTGCTCGACGCCCACCGAGGCGGGCCGCAGCCTGGTGCCCGATCTCGCCGAGGAGACCGCCCGGATCTCCGGTCTGCGCGACCGGGCCCGCCGGGCGCTGCACGGCTGGGTGGACCGGGAGCAGCGCCGGCTCGCCGACCTGCGCTCCCGGCCCGCGCTCGCCGATCCGCTCCGGCTGGTCGCGGCCCGTGTCGACGAGATCGCCGACGCCCGCGCCGCGGCGCACCGGGCGATGCTGCGCCGGTTGGACCGGTCCGCGGCGGAGCTGGGGCACCTGGGTGCACGGCTCACCGCGCTCGGGCCGTCCGCGACACTGGCCCGCGGTTACGCGATCGTGCAGCTCCCCGGTGCCGGTGACGGGGTGCCGCCGTTGCTGCGGTCGGTCGCCGACGCCCCGGCCGGGGCGGCGCTGCGGATCCGGGTGGCGGACGGTGCCGTCGCCGCGACGGTGACCGGCACAGAGCCCGGCGCGGAGACCGACCTCGAATCCGATCCCGATCCGGAGGACACCCCATGAGCGAGCGGCCCGCGGTCGACAGCCTCGGCTACGAACAGGCCCGTGACGAGCTCGTCGAGGTCGTCCGTGCGCTCGAGGTCGGCGGGCTCGGCCTCGACGAGTCCGTCGCGCTCTGGGAACGCGGCGAGGCGCTCGCCCGGCGCTGCGACGAGCAGCTCGCCGGGGCCCGCGAACGCATCGAGACCAAGCTCTCCGAGGCCGAGTCCTCGGATTCCTGACCCCCGGCCGCCGGAGCCCCTGCGCCGGCCGGATCCGCACGGGATCGTCGCGTTCGCACGGGATCGGATCCCGTGCGAACGCACCGAACCCGTGCGAACGTCGCCGGGTTGTCCACAGGCTGCGATCCGTGGGGTCGCGGGCCGCCACCGCGCGGGATGGTTGGTGGCATGTTCCTCGACGCCGCAGCCGGAGCGGGCCCGTACCGCCGGACCGATCTGCACTCCGCGGGCCTGGCGGACTCCGGGATCGCGAGGGCGCTGCGGGATGGCCGGCTGAGCCGGGTGTGCCGGGGGATGTACGTGCCCGGACCGCAGGCGTCGCGCAGCCGCTCCGGGCCGGACGACCAGGAGGCTGCCCGGCACATCCTGGCGGTGCGCGGCGTGCTGGCCCGGCTCGGCGCTCCCGCGGTGGTCAGCCATGTCTCCGCGGCCGTCCTGCACGGGCTGGACGTCTGGAACCTCCCGCTCGATCTCGTCCACCTCACCCGGAACCGGGCCAGCGGTGCCCGGCGCGGCCGGGACCTGCACCTGCACGTGGGCCCGTTGAGCGACGCCGACGTCACGCGGGTCGGCGGCATCGCTGTCACCACCCCGGCCCGGACGGCGATCGACATCGCCCGCGAGCGGCCGTTCGCCCAGGCTCTCGTCGTCGCCGACGCGGCGCTGCGCGCCCCGCACACGGACCGGGCGGACCTCGACGGGGCGCTCCGCGCCGCCGCCGGACGCACCGGGGTGCGCAACGCCGCCCGGGTCGTCGCGTTCGCCGACGGGCGCTCCGCCAGTCCCGGGGAGTCGCTCAGCCGGCTGCTGTTCCACCGGTCCGGGCTGCCCGAACCGGTGCTGCAGCGCGAGATCACCGGGTGGAACGGCGAGCGGGTGGCGACCGTCGACTTCTGGTGGGACGGAACGCCGCCGGTGATCGGCGAGTTCGACGGCGAGAGCACGTACGGCCGGTTGCTCCGGCCCGGGCAGACGCCGGGCCGGGCCGTCGTGGAGGAGAAGATCCGCGAGGACCTCCTGCGCGAGCTCGCCCCGGAGGTCGTGCGCTGGACCTGGCGGGACCTCAAGGAGCCGCAACACCTCCTGTCCCGGCTCCGCCGCCGCCTGACGCCGCACCCCTGACCCGCGGGCGCCCGCGCAACGCCATCGCACCGGCTCGCCCCGCACCGGCTCGCATGATCCGCACGGGTTCACCTCATCCGCACGGGATCGGATCCCGTGCGAACGCGACGAACCCGTGCGAACGCGGGCCCGCGCGACCTCGCCGGACCGCCGGACCGCTCAACCTCCGCCGGCCGTGGGCGCCTCCACCACCGCGTCCGCGAGGGTGCGGAACTGCTCGTCGGAGCCCGAGCCGGTGACCAGCAGACGGACGTCGGGGTCCCCGGGGAGCGTCGCGATCCGGAACGGCTCACCGCCGTCGCGCTGGTAGACCTCCCATTCCAGCCCGGCGGCGTCGAGGGTCCCGCGCATCAGCGGCGGGCCCTCCCCCCGCCCCGCCGCACCCGACTCGGTCGCGAGGATCCCCTCCGCGGTCCCGTCGGTCTGCACCAGGCTGAGGAAGTCGGCGTCCGGCGTGACGTAGCCGATCCGGACGGCGGTGCCGCCGCCCTCGACCGGGCCGCGGTCGGTCGAGTTCGCGCGGAACGGCACGTCCGGCACCCGCAGCGGGAACGCCGAGCCGACGGCGTACTCCGCGAGCCGGCTCTGCACGTTCACGGTCGGCCCGGAGTTCGGGTCCTCGACCGGCATGCCGGGGGCGAACGAGCACGAGTTCCCGACGCTGAACAGCAGCAGCCCGACCGGCACCAGGATCAGCAGCGCGCCGATCATGTCCCGGACCGAGGTCTCGCCCCGCCCCGGCTTGCGCAGCGCCCGCGGCCCGACCCGGGGGGCCGCGCGCCCGGCCGTCCCGCCACCGGCCCTCACCCCGCCGGAGGGCTCGCCGGTCACGCCATCGGAGGGCTCGCCGGTCACGCCATCGGAGGGCTCGCCGGAGGACTCGTCGGACGGCGGGGTCGTGCTCGGATCCGGTCGCGAACTCACCCCCCCATCGTCTCCCAGGCATGGCGTCGGTCGCTCATCACTCCTCCGCGACCCGCCCACGTGCGAGGATCGGGCGGTCGCGTCCCCCGACCGGGGACCCGCCGAGCACGCCGCCGTGAAGGAGACGTCCGTTGAGTCAGCCCGCCAGCCAGCCCGCCCGCCGCCGTGAGGCGCCCGACCGCAACCTGGCGATGGAGCTGGTCCGGGTCACCGAGGCCGCAGCGATGGCGGCCGGCCGCTGGGTCGGCCGCGGCGACAAGAACGGCGGGGACGGCGCGGCCGTCGACGCGATGCGCCAGCTGATCTCGAGCGTGTCGATGCGCGGGGTGGTCGTCATCGGGGAGGGCGAGAAGGACGAGGCCCCGATGCTGTTCAACGGCGAGGAGGTCGGCAACGGCGAGGGCCCGTTCTGCGACGTCGCCGTCGACCCGATCGACGGCACCACGCTGATGAGCAAGGGCATGCCGAACGCGCTCGCGGTGCTCGCGGTCGCCGAGCGGGACGCGATGTTCGACCCGTCCGCCGTGTTCTACATGGAGAAGATCGCGGTCGGGCCGGAGGCCGCCGACGTCATCGACATCACCGCGCCGGTCGCCGAGAACATCCGCCGGGTGGCCCACGCGAAGCAGGTCGACGTCGCCGACGTCACGGTCTGCGTGCTGGACCGCCCGCGGCACGAGCAGATCGTCCGGGAGATCCGGGAGGCGGGCGCCCGGATCTCGTTCATCTCCGACGGCGACGTCGCCGGTGCGATCGCCGCCGCCCGTCCCAGCTCGGGGGTCGACATGCTCTACGGCGTCGGCGGCACCCCCGAGGGGATCATCACCGCGGCCGCGATGAAGTGCATGGGCGGCGAGATCCAGGGCAGGCTCTGGCCCACCGACGACGCGGAGCGCGACCGGGCCGTCGCCGCCGGGCACGACCTGAGCGCCGTGCTCACCACCGCCGAGCTGGTGCGCGGCGAGAACGTCTTCTTCTGCGCCACCGGCATCACCGACGGCCCGCTGCTGCGCGGCGTGCACTACCGCGGTGGCGGCGCGACCACCCAGTCGATCGTGATGCGGTCGAAGTCCGGCACCGTCCGGCTGATCGACGGCTACCACCGGCTGACCAAGCTGCGCGAGTTCTCCTCGGTCGACTTCGACGGCGTCGAGGGCGAGGCCCCGCCGCTCCCGTGATCCACTGAGGTGAGCCTCACCTAAGGCAGCGGCGGTCGTCCGGGTGGAGTAGACCTGCCGGTATGAGCTCCGACTACCGCATCGAGCACGACACCATGGGCGAGGTCCGGGTCCCGGCACACGCGCTGTGGCGGGCCCAGACCCAGCGTGCCGTCGAGAACTTCCCGATCTCCGGCCGCCCCCTGGAACGCGCCCAGATCCGGGCGCTCGGCCTGGTCAAGGCGGCTGCGGCCCGGGTGAACGGCGAGCTCGGCGTGCTGGACGCCGACCGGGCGGCCGCGATCGCCGCCGCCGCCGACGAGGTGGCGCAGGGCGCGCACGACGAGCACTTCCCGGTCGACGTGTTCCAGACCGGCTCGGGCACGTCGTCGAACATGAACGCCAACGAGGTGATCGCGACGCTGGCCGAGCGGGCCGGCGGCGGCAGCCTCACGGTGCACCCGAACGACCACGTCAACGCCTCGCAGTCGTCCAACGACGTCTTCCCGACCACCATCCACGTGGCCGCGACCGAGGCGCTCGCCACCGACGTCGTCCCGGCCCTGGAGCACCTGGAGGCGGCGCTGCGGCGGCGCGCGTCGGACTGGTCGGAGGTCGTGAAGGCCGGTCGCACGCACCTGATGGACGCCGTCCCGATCACCCTCGGGCAGGAGGCGGGCGGCTGGGCCAGCCAGGCCGGCTACGGCGCCGACCGGGTCCGCGACGCGCTGCCCCGGCTGGCCGTGCTGCCGATCGGCGGGACCGCCGTCGGGACCGGGCTGAACGCGCCGGACGGGTTCGGCGCCGCCGTCGTCGAGAAGCTGCGCGAGGCGACCGGTCTGGACCAGCTGTCCGAGGCGACCGACCACATCGAGGCGCAGGGCTCGCGGGACGGGCTGGTCGAGGCGTCCGGGGCGCTGCGCACCGTCGCCGTCAGCCTCTACAAGATCGCCAACGACCTGCGCTGGCTGTCCTCCGGCCCGCGCACCGGGCTCGCCGAGATCGCGCTCCCGGACCTGCAGCCGGGCAGCTCGATCATGCCGGGCAAGGTCAACCCGGTGATCTGCGAGGCGACGATGATGGTCTGCGCGCAGGTCATGGGCAACGACGCGACGGTCGGCTTCTCCGGCAGCCAGGGCAACCTGGAGCTGAACGTGATGATGCCGGTGATGGCGCGCAACGTGCTGGAGTCCGCGCGGCTGCTCGCCAACGCGGCCCGGCTGCTCGCGGACAAGGTCGTCGACGGCATGCAGGCCGACCTGGAGCGCACCCGGGAGTACGCCGAGTCGTCGCCGTCGATCGTGACGCCGCTGAACTCGGTGATCGGCTACGAGGAGGCGGCGGCCATCGCGAAGCAGGCGCTGAAGGAGCGCAAGACGATCCGCGAGGTCGTCGTGGAGCGCGGGCACGTGGAGTCCGGCGCGCTCACCGAGGAGCAGCTGGACCGGGCCCTCGACGTGCTGGCGATGACCCGCGGCGAGAAGCGGAGCTGACCGGCCGCTCAGTGGTGGTCGTGCCCGGACGCGGGCGCGCTCGTCGGCGGCGGGACCGGGGGCGGCGGAGGCGGCCCGGTGTCGCAGCCGGCGAGCGCGGACGCGGCGAGCAGCACCGCCAGCAGGACGACCGAGGGGGACCGGCCGGGCCGGGTGGCCGGCCGGCGGGAGCTGTCGCTGTCCGTCATGGCCGGGGATCGTGGCGCGCCGGAACGGCGGGCACATCGGGCATCTGCCCCTGACCTGTCACGGATGCACGACACAACGGTCCGCGATCGGCCGAACGCGGCCGGTCAGTCCATCCGCTGTTCACCTGCTGTCCCCCGTCCGGTCCACCATCGCGTGCCACCGTGTGATCCCTCTCGATCATCGTGACCGAACGGACCCGCCGGATGACCGATCAGCGTTTCGCGTACGAACCGGTGCACGACCTGCGTACGGGCCGGTTCGCCGGTGTCGAGGTGGTGCCCCGGCGCCCGTACGACGCGGTCGCCGTGCAGGCCGCGGACCGCGGCTGGGGCGCCCGCCAGGTCGCCGAGCTGGACGCGGGCACCGCGGTGTCGGCGGTCGTCTCGGCCCGCGCCGCACCCGGCACCAACCTGCAGGTGGACGTCGCCGCGGACACCGTGCTGTACGCGCGGGAGCGGCTGCGCCCGATGCTCGGCACGGTCGCCCCGCTGCTGGAGGTCGGCCCGCCGATCACCGCGGCGGCACCGGCCGCGCATCTCGTCCCGGCGCTGGCCGAGCTGCGCCGGTGGGGGTTCCGGATCGGGCTGGACGGCGCGGGTCGCGCGTTCGGCCCGGAACTGGTCGCCGCGGTCCGGCCGGACGTGGTGAAGCTGGAGCCGGATCTCGCCGACGGCGTGCTCGACGCCGGTTCCGGCGCCGCGGTGCGCGCCGTGCTGGAGGTGGCCCGATCGGTCGGGACCCCGGTCGCCGCGACCGGTGTGCGGGACCCGGAGCGACTGGCCGGGCTGTACGCCAGCGGCGTCGCGCTCGCCCAGGGTCCGCTGCTCGGCGGGGCCCGCGCCACCCCCGATCCCGATCCGGCGACGCTGCCCGAGCTGCTGACCCTGCTGCGGTCGACACCGGGTGCGCCGGTCCCGGCCGCACCGGCCGGTCCACCGGTCCGCGGGCTGGCCGGTCCCGCGGTCACCCTGACCGCCGACGTCACCGCGGACACCGCCCGCGAGGCGATGCGCGAGCACCCGGACTCGGCCGGGGTGGTGCTGGTCGACGCCGCCCACCGGCCGGTCGGCTACCTGGACCGGAGCCGGTTCCTGCTCACCATGACCGGCCGGTTCGGGCACGCGCTGTGGGCGGACAAGCCCGCGAGCTCGCTCGCCGACCCGCCGCGCACGGTGGACGAGCGGGCCCCGCTGCCCCGGGCGCTGGAGCTGAGCCTGGCCGGGGAACCGTCCCGGGCCTACGACGATCTGGTCGTCGTCACCCCGGACGGGGTGTGCCGCGGGGTCGTCACCGTCGCCGAGCTGTGGCGCCGGACGATCCGGCCCACTGCGCCGGCAGCGCCGACTGTGCCGGCAGCGCCGACCGTGCCGACCGTGCCGACCGTGCCGGCAGGGCCCACTGTGCCGGCAGGGCCGGCAGGGCCGCCGGCGCCCCGGCCGCCGTCCGTGGCCGCCGGGCAGTCACCGGACGGGTCCGGCCCGGTCGCCGACCGGCCACCGGCGGGCCCGCCGTCGCGCACCGCGGTGTGACGACGGCGCGCGACTGTCGGGGGTCGCTGCTTCACTGACCGGGTGCTGCTCAGCGACGTCGTCACCACCTCGGCCGCGGTCGGGGCGACCCGGGCGCGCCGGGAGAAGACCGCCGCGCTCGCCGACCTGCTGCGGGCCGCCGCGCCGGGCGAGGTGCTGCCGGTGGTGGCCTGGCTGTCCGGCACGCCCCGGCAGGGCCGGATCGGCACCGGCTGGCGCACCCTCGCCGCGGTCGACGTGCCACCCGCAGGCACGCCGTCGTGGACCGTGCAGGAGGTCGACGAGCTGCTCGACGAGCTGGCCGGCACCGCGGGTCAGGGCTCGGCCCGGCGCAGGCGCGAGCTGCTGGACCGGCTCTACGGTGCCGCCACGGCCGACGAGCAGCGGTTCCTGCACCGGCTGCTCACCGGGGAGCTGCGGCAGGGCGCGCTGGAGGGGCTGATGGTCGACGCGGTGGCCGTCGCCTCCGGCGCCGGGCAGGCGGCGGTCCGGCGGGCGTTCATGCTGTCCGGGCGGCTGCCGGAGACCGCGGCGACCGCGCTCGGCGGCGGGGAGGGTGCGCTCGCGGAGATCGGCCTGCGGGTCGGCCGCCCGGTCCGCCCGATGCTGGCCTCGCCCGGCGACTCGCTGGATGCCGCGCTGGCCGCGCTCGGCACCGGCGTCGTCGTCGAGCACAAGCTCGACGGCGCCCGCATCCAGGTGCACCGCGCCAGCGACGAGGTCCGGGTGTGGACCCGCACGCTGCGCGAGATCACCGCCGCGGTGCCGGAGCTGGTCGAGCTGACCCGCGCGCTGCCCTGCTCGGCGGCGGTGCTCGACGGCGAGACCCTCGCCCTCGACGACGACGGCCGCCCGCGCGCCTTCCAGGACACGATGAGCCGGTTCGGCTCCGGCGACGACGAGGGTGCGGTGCTGCTCAGCCCGTTCTTCTTCGATCTGCTGCACCTCGACGGGCGGGACCTGGTCGACGAGCCGCTGGAGACCCGGCTCGACCTGCTCGCCGGGCTGCTCGCCGGGGAGGACCGGGCCCCGCTGCGGATGCCCGGCGTGCGGCGGCCGACGCCGGAACAGGCCACCGCCGTGCTGGACGGGGCGCTCGAGGCCGGGCACGAGGGCGTCGTCGTGAAGGATCTGGCGGCACCGTACGCGGCCGGCCGGCGCGGGAAGGCCTGGCAGAAGGTGAAGCCGGTGCACACCCTCGACCTGGTGGTGCTCGGCGCGGAATGGGGGTACGGGCGGCGTACCGGATCGCTGTCCAACATCCACCTCGGGGCCCGCGATCCCGACGGCGGCGAACCGGTGATGGTCGGCAAGACCTTCAAGGGCATGACCGACGAGCTGCTCGCCTGGCAGACCGGGACGTTCCCGCGGTACGCGCGGGCCGAGGAGCCCGGGGTGCTGTACCTGCGGCCCGAGCTGGTCGTGGAGATCGCGCTGGACGGGGCGCAGCGCAGCTCCCGCTACCCGGGCGGGGTCGCGCTGCGGTTCGCCAGGGTGCTGCGCTACCGCCCGGACAAGACCCCCGCCGAGGCCGACTCGCTGGACGCGGTGCGGGCGCTGCTCTCGGGGTGATCGCGGGCGGACGGCACCGCGGTGCCGGGGCGGGCCCGCAGCACGCCGGCCGCCAGCACCCGCCCGTCCGGGCCGGTGAGCGTCCGCTCGACACCGAGCAGCGGGGTCCCGGCGGGCACCCCGAGCAGGGTCGCCGCGTCCGGGTCGGCGGGCACCGGGCCGGACCGGGCCCGGATCGCCCCCGGCCGCAGGTGCGCCTCGGCCAGCAGCCGGTCGAACGGGCCGGTGTCGGGGACCGTCAGCAGGTCGGCCGCTGCGGGCGCGGCCACGTAGTGGGTCTCCAGGACCGCCCCGCCGCCCGCGGTCCGGGCCACGCACTCCACCCGCAGGCAGGGGCTGCCCGCGGGCACCCCGAGCCAGGCCGCGAGCACGTCGGGTGCGGCGATCCCGGACCGTTCCAGCGGGCGCGGCCGCTCCCCCGGGTCCGCGACGACCGAGGTGCGGCCCGGGTAGTCCGGCTTCGCCACGATCCGGTGCGCCGCAGGCCCCGGCCGCAGCAGGCCCTCCTCGGACAGCAGCGCGAGCGCCGCCCGCACCGACGACCGCGGCACGCCGTAGCCGATCATCAGCTCGTCCTCGCGGGGCAGCAGGCCGCGGATCCGCGGGCGCCCGGCGATCGCGATCCGCAGCAGGTCACGGACCCGGCGCGCGTCGGAAGCACGCACCCGCGGAATCGGCGACGGCACCGGCATGTACTCCACGGTAGGGGTAACGCATTGCTCGACGGTTCCCCGCGAATGACAGCCGCGTGACACGCCGGGACGGACCGACGGCGCGTAGGATCCCGATACCGTGCGCTTCCTCGACGACCGCCGGCCGGAACACGACCTCACCTACGACGACGTCTTCCTCGTCCCGCGCAGGTCCTCGGTCGCCTCCCGGTTCGACGTCGACCTCACCGCCCCCGACCGCAGCGGCGCCACCGTCCCGGTGGTGGCGGCCAACATGACGGCCGTCGCGGGCCGCCGGATGGCCGAGACGCTGGCCCGCCGCGGCGCGCTGACCGTGCTGCCGCAGGACGTCGCCACCGACGCCGTGGCCGGCATCGTGTCCTGGCTGAAGTCGCGGCACCCGGTGTGGGACACCCCGCTCGTGCTGCGCACCGGCGACGCGGTCGCCGACGCGCTGAACCTGCTGCCGAAGCGGGCGCACGACACCGTCGTCGTGGTCGACGACGGCGGCCGCCCGGTCGGCACCGTCAACGAGGCCGGCTGCGCCGGCGTCGACCGGTTCACCCGGCTGGCCGACGTCCTGGCGCCGGACCCGCTGGTGCTCCCGGTCGACACCGCGCCGCGCGAGGTCTTCGAGCGGATCGACGCGCGCCGGGCGACGGTCGCGCTCGGCCTCGACCCGGACGGCAGGCTCGCCGGCCTGCTCACCCCGCTCGGCGCGATCCGGGCCGGGATCTACACCCCCGCCCTCGACGACGCGGGCCGGCTGCGCACCGCGGCCGCGCTCGGGATCAACGGCGACGTCGGGGTGAAGGCGAAGGCGCTGCTCGACGCCGGGGTGGACGTCCTGGTCGTGGACACCGCGCACGGCCACCAGGAGAAGATGCTGGACGCGATCGGCGCGGTCCGCCGGGTCGTCGACGACGCCGGGAGCACGGTGCCGATCGCGGCCGGGAACGTGGTGACCGCGGACGGGGTCGCCGACCTGGTGGAGGCCGGCGCGGACATCGTCAAGGTCGGGGTCGGCCCGGGCGCGATGTGCACCACCCGGATGATGACCGGCGTCGGGCGGCCGCAGTTCTCCGCGGTCGCCGAGTGCGCCGCGGCCGCCCGCGAGCGCGGCGCGGTGATCTGGGCCGACGGTGGCGTGCGGCATCCCCGCGACGTCGCGCTGGCGCTGGCCGCGGGTGCCGCCTCGGTGATGATCGGCTCCTGGCTGGCCGGCACCTACGAGTCCCCCGGTGACCTGCTGTGGGACGAGCGGGGCCGGGCGTACAAGGAGTCCTTCGGGATGGCGTCCAAGCGCGCCGTCAGTGCCCGGACCCGCGGCGACAACGCGTTCGACCGGGCCCGCAAGTCGCTGTTCGAGGAGGGCATCTCGGCGTCCCGCCAGCAGCTGGACCCGGAGCGCCCCGGCGTCGAGGACGTGCTGGACGAGATCTGCTCCGGCGTCCGCTCGGCGTGCACCTACGCCGGTGCCCGCACCGTCGACGAGCTGCACGAGCGCTCCGTGGTGGGGGTGCAGACCACCGCCGGGTTCACCGAGGGCACCCCGCACGGGCTCTAGGGCCGCCGCCGCGGCCCCGCGCACCGGCGGTGCACGGGGCCGCGGGTCCGCCGGTCAGGAGGCCGGGCCCTCCAGCATCTCGGTGACCAGCGCGGCGATCGGCGAGCGCTCGCTGCGGGTCAGGGTCACGTGCGCGAACAGCGGATGCCCCTTGAGCTTCTCGATGACCGCGTTGACCCCGTCGTGCCGGCCGACGCGCAGGTTGTCCCGCTGCGCGACGTCGTGCGTGAGCACCACCCGGGACGCCGACCCGAGCCGGGACAGCACCGTGAGCAGCACGTTGCGTTCCAGCGACTGCGCCTCGTCGACGATCACGAAGGTGTCGTGCAGCGACCGGCCGCGGATGTGGGTGAGCGGGAGCACCTCCAGCATCCCGCGGGCGATGACCTCGTCGATGACGTCCTGGCTGACCAGCGCACCGAGCGTGTCGAAGACCGCCTGCGCCCAGGGCTGCATCTTCTCGCTCTCGCTGCCCGGCAGGTAGCCGAGGTCCTGCCCGCCGACGGCATAGAGCGGCCGGAACACCACGATCTTGCGGTGCGCCTGGCGCTCCAGCACCGCCTCCAGGCCGGCGCAGAGGGCGAGCGCCGACTTCCCGGTGCCGGCCCGGCCACCGAGCGAGACGATCCCCACCTCGTTGTCGAGCAGCAGATCGAGCGCGATCCGCTGCTCGGCGGACCGTCCGTGCAGGCCGAACGCGTCCCGGTCGCCGCGGACCAGCTTCACCCGCTTGTCCGCGGTGACCCGGCCGAGCGCGTTGGACACGCCGACCAGCCGCAGCCCGGTGTTGCAGGGCAGGTCGCGGGCGGCGTCGTGGTCGATCACCCCGTCCCGGAACAGCGCGTCGACGTCGTCGGCACCCACCTCCAGATCGGTCATCCCGGTCCAGCCGGAGAACAGGACGTCCTGACCGTGGTACTCGTCGGCGTCCAGCCCGACGGCCGCGGCCTTGACCCGCAACGGCATGTCCTTGGTGACCAGCGTCACCTCGGCCGGTGACGTGGGATCGGCCCGCAGGTTCAGCGCGCAGGCCAGGATCCGCGAGTCGTTGGAGTCGGTGCGGAACCCGGCCGGCAGCACGGCGGGATCGGAGTGGTTGAGCTCGACGTGCAGGGTTCCGCCCTTGTCGCCGATCGGGATCGGCGCGTCCAGGCGGCCGTACCTGACCCGCATCTCGTCGAGCTGACGGAGTGCGGTCCGGGCGAACCAGCCGAGTTCGGGGTGGTGACGCTTGGCTTCGAGCTCGGAGATCACGACCAGCGGCAGGACGACCTGGTGCTCGTCGAAGCGGAGCAACGACCACGGGTCGGACAGCAGGACGGACGTGTCGAGCACGTAGCAGCGGGTGGAACCTGCCGGCGTGTCCCCGACGGTCTCCGAGATCGGAGCCTGATCGGTGAGGGCGGGACGACGATCGGTCACGGGTGCTCCCTCGCAGGCGCGGCACCACACCTGCTCTGCGTCGGGCCGGCCGGTCCTGACGCGGGACGTGACGGCGTCGGCGGACCATGGCGGTCCTCCGGCCGGCACGCCCGCAAGGGCCGGGTGCCGGCCCTCTCGGGTGCGTTCGACACCACGTCCAGGGCCTCCCGGACGAGCCGCATCGGATACGGCGCGTCAACACGGACGCTACTAGTGGTCACCCTCGTGCGGTCAATAGCAACTCTCGGTCGGTGAGCTACAAAGAACCCCGATGGCAGAGTTGTAACCTGCCGTTCATCGTGTGATCGACACCGTCCGGCGTCACCCGACCTGCGTGAACACGGCCGGGCGCCCGCCGTACGGAGCAGCCGGGGGTGCTACGGACGGGGTACCGGGAGTCCCGCGGGTGCCGCCGGATCGGAACCGTTCCCGATCTCCGGGCGGTCCGGCGCGGCGAGATCGGCGGGGAGGACCGGGTTGTCCAGCAGCCGGCGCAGGCCGGCCACCGGTCCGTCCGGCACCCGGGCGAGCCAGTCGCGCACCAGCGGCGCGCCCTCGGCGTAGGTGACCGGGTAGCTGCGCCACTGCGGGTGGTCGAGGAAGGCGAGCACCCGCCGGGCCCGGTCCTCGGGCAGCAGCAGCCAGCGCGTCAGGTGGGCGACGACCTCGTCCGGGCCGGCGCCGTCGACGTGCCGCAGCAGCGCCGCGTCCTGGCGGACCCGGCCGAGCAGCTCCAGCGCGGTCTCGACGCGCTCGGCGAGCCCGCCGTCGATCCGCACCCCGATCCCGGCGAGCACCCGCTGCGCCACGGCGCCCCAGCCGGGGCCGGGCAGCACGGTCGCCGCGACCTCGGCGGCACCCTCGGCGATCAGCCCCTGCGGGCTGTGCACCAGCCGCAGTGCCAGCTCCGGATGCCGGGCCGCGGCCCGCTCCGCCCGGCAGTACTGGGTGTGGTGTCCGGGATAGATCTCGTGGGCGAGCAGCGGGAGCAGCGATCCGGCCCGGAGCCGGGCGCCGGTGCTGATCGACACCCGGCTGCGCAGGCCGCCCCGGTACCGGGTGAACGCGGTCCACGGCCGCCCGCGGACCAGCTCGACGACCGCCTGCTCCCCCGGCGGCAGGCCGAGCCGCTCGCCGGTCGCACGGCGCAGCTCGGCGGTCAGCGCGGTGACGGCGGCACCGAGCAGGGCCGGCGGGACCAGATCGGCGTCCCGGTACGCCTGCATCCGCGGGGCGACCGGGCCGCGGCCGGGCAGCAGCCCGGCGAGCACGCGATGCGCCTCCCGGTAGCGGTCCGGGTCGGTCCGGCGCGGGCTCACCCCGAACAGCGCGCGGACCTCGTCCAGGTAGCCCGGCCGGTCGCCCGCCAGGATCCGCGCGTGGCAGTGCAGCGCCACCAGCAGTGCGTCCCAGTGCGCCGCCGACGACGCCGGCAGGCCCCCGGCGGCGATCTCCCGGCGCAGCGCCGACGCCCGGACGACGAAGTCGGCGGGCGCCGGGCGGGGCTGTGCGCCGATCGCCCGGGCGAGCTCCGGATCGGGGCCCGGCCCGTCCAGCACGCCGGGCCGGAGCCGCTCCAGGTGCAACGCGAGCCGGGTGATCTCGCGCGGCAGGCCCTCCGGTGACACCCCCGGAGCGTAGGCGCGACGACACCGAACGACGGCCGCAGCCGCCGGGTACGCATCCGATCGGCCGTACGTGCTCACCGTCGGTGATCGCGCTTCCGGGCGTGACCGCGTCGTGAACCGCGTCGTGAATGCCCGATCCAGCGAGTATCGGAACATAAAGTAATAGGTTAACCCGATGGTGTTGTGCGATTTGTTCGGCACCGGCCGGAGCTATAGATTGTCACGCAGTCGGCACGGGCTCCCCCACTTGTCAACGTGTCGGCAAGCGTGAGACCGGCTTCGCGCCGACTCGAGACTCAACAGGAGAAAACTGTGCTGAAGAAGGCTGGAATCCTGGTTGCGGCCACCACCGCGTCCCTGCTCGCGGTGAGCCCGATCGCCTTCGCCGGTGACAAGGGCGACGACCACGGCCACAAGGGCGGCCACCACCACGGTGCCGAGAACGTCATCGACAAGGACGCCAAGGGCCTCATCGCCGGCCTGAACGGCAACAACGTCAACGTGCCGATCCAGGCCTGCAACAACAACATCCCGGTCAACGTCCTGGGCGTGCAGGTCCCGGTCGAGGACGCCTCGGCCCTCAACGGCCTCACCGGTGCCCTGGGCATCCTGGGCGACGCCAAGGCCAAGTCCGGCGACTCGGTCACCGACCAGTCCGACGCCTGCGCGCAGGAGTCCGGCGCCGGCGACTCGATCAGCTGATCTCGAACTGATCACCGGAAAGACCCCGGAGCGACTGCTCCGGGGTTTTTTCGTGCCATTTTCAGGTTTCCCCCGACAGGCGGACGCGATCGCGCCGGGAGCACCCGCGGTGCATATCGGGACGGCGGTCTCACCCGTCGGGGCGGCGGGTTGGCCGGGGCCGTCCGGATGCCGGGCGGTTGCTCACACCCGGTGATCGGCCCGGGATCCGGTCCGGTCGGGCGGGCCGCGGCTCCGGCCCTGTTCACGCGCCCGCCCACGGACCCGCTCGCGCCGGCGGTATGCCGGCGACACCCCGGGCCGGCCGGTCCGCCGGAGCACCGCGCTCCGCCGGGGCACACCCGGATCACACCGTCGGACCGCGCCGTCGGACCATGCCGCCGGGCCGCACCGGACCACCCCGCCGGACCACGCCACGGGGTCGCACCGGACCACTCCGCCGGACCGCACCGCGGGGCAGCACCGCCGGACCGCACCGCGGGGCTACACCCGGACCACGCCGCCGGACCACGCCGCCGGGCCGCACCGCGGGGCCGCACCCGGACCACACCGCCGGGCCGCACCCGGACCACACCGCCGGGCCGCACCGCGGGGCCGCACCGCGGGGCCGCACCCCGACCATGCCGCCGGGCCGCACCGCGAGGTCGCACCGCAGGACCGCACCCGAGCCACACCCGGACCGCGCCGCCGGACCATGCCCGGACCGCGCAACCGGGACCACACCCGACCGCGCCGCGGGGCCGTACACCGGAGCGCGCCCGGACCGTCCCGCCGCGCCGGGTGCTCCGGCGCGAACGCCTCCCCGGCGCCGGCGCGCGGACGGCCCCCTTCCGCGCGCCGTCTCCCCCTGCACCGCTCGGCCCGTTCGGGATACACCGACCGGCGCAGTCACGACACGCCCGTTCGCCACGCCGGGCGAGGGGAGATCGCGATCGACGAATCCCCTGGTACCCGAACGGCCCGCAGTTCCGCCGAAAAAAATACGGAGGGTCAGATTGTCGCCGCCGGAAGCCTCCGTTAGATTGACGCCCAGTCGATGCGGGCTCCCCGGTTCGAGCGTCGACAAGTACTGAGAGTGCTCCGGATCCCCCGTGCGCGCTCTCCGACTCAAACAGGAGACGGACTGTGCTGAAGAAGGCTGGAATCGTCGTCGCGGCCGGCGCCGCGTCGCTCGTCGCGCTGAGCCCGCTGGCGTTCGCAAGCGACAGCCACGAGGCGACCGACAGCTTCAACAAGACCAAGGACAGCTACAACAAGACCTACACCGACGTGAAGGACATCGACAAGACCGATGTCCAGTTCGGGCACAACGGCGGCAACGTCGCGGACAAGTCCAGCACCGGTCTGGTCAACGTCTCGGGCAACAACCTGAACGTGTCCCCGCAGCTCTGCGGCACCGCGCTCAACGGCAACAGCCTGATCCAGGGTGCCCTGGGCGGCCTGTTCTCCGAGGCCGAGAACTCCTCCGGCGTCACCTCGGACAACAGCGTCAGCTGCACCAACGCCTCCGAGGTCGGCGACGAGTTCGACCAGGACAACGGCGGCAAGCAGCACGGTGGCGACAAGAGCGACAAGGGCTACAAGTAAGTCGTTCGCGCATCGCGCAGCAGAAGGGCCCCGGGGTGCACCCCCGGGGCCCTTCTCGCATCACCGGGGGCGCGCCCGCCCGCACGACTGAATCCTCTATAACGAGCGAGCGCGCCGAAGGTTACGCACGAATTCGGATCAGCCGCCGAAACGTCGGTGCCGTGCGGCGAAATCGCGCAGCGCGCGCAGGAAATCGACCCGCCGGAACTCCGGCCAGTACGCCTCGCAGAACCAGAACTCCGAATGGGCCGACTGCCACAGCAGGAAGCCGGACAGACGTTGCTCACCGCTGGTCCGGATGACGAGGTCCGGATCCGGCTGACCGGACGTGTAGAGATGCTCCGCGATGTGGTCGACGTCCAGGCTCTCCGCGATCTCCTCCAGGGTGCGGCCGGACTCCGCCTGGGTGAGCAGCATCTTGCGGACGGCGTCGGCGATCTCCTGGCGGCCGCCGTAGCCGACGGCGACGTTCAGCTGCAGCCCGCCGCGGTCGCCGGTGCGCGCCACGGCCGCCGCCAGCCGGTCCGCGAGCGACGCCGGCAGCAGCTCCATCGCCCCGACCACCCGCAACCGCCACGGCGTCTCCGGGCCGGACAGGTCGTCCACCACCCCGCCGATGATCTCGAGCAGGTCCTTCAGCTCGTCCGGCGACCGGGTGTCGAGGTTGTCGGTCGAGAGCAGGAAGACCGTCACCACCTCGACCCCGGCCTCGGAGCACCAGCCGAGCATCTCCGCGATCTTGGCGGCACCGGCGCGGTGCCCCTCGGCCGGATCGTCGAGCCCGGCCTCGCGCGCCCAGCGACGGTTGCCGTCCAGGATCAGCGCGACGTGCTTCGGACTGTCGGCGCCGGCGATCTGGCGCAGGATCCTGCGCTCGTACACCGTGTAGAGCAGATCTCGAACTGCCACGAACACGGACCCTAGTCCGACGGCCGGGAGCCGACGCGGGCGCTGGTCGCCGGGCGCCGCAACGGGTGTGGCGTTCGCCCGCCTGCCGGGACGTGCGCCGGTACGGCACGTAACGTCGGGACGTGTCCCCGCTGAGCACGGCCCCCGCGCCGCTGAAGCCCCGGATGCGCGGCTGGCTGCACCTGTGGAGCCTGGTCGCGTCCGTCTTCGCCTGCGCAGCGCTGATCAGCATCGCCGGCGCGCTGGTCGGCGCACCGGCCGCGGTCGCGACCGCGGTCTACACGCTGACCACGTTCGGCCTGTTCGGGATCAGCTCGCTCTACCACCGGCGCACCTGGAGCGATCCGGGCCGGCGGCGGCTGATGAAGCGCCTGGACCACTCGATGATCTTCCTGTTCATCGCGGGCACCTACACCCCGGTGGCGGTGCTCGCCCTGCCCGCGGACACCGCGACCTGGGTGCTGGCGGTGGTCTGGGGCGGCGCGCTCGCCGGGGTCGCGCTGAAGCTGGCGTGGCCGTCGGCACCGTCCTGGGTCGGGGTGCCGATCTACGTCGCGCTCGGCTGGGTGGCCGTCTTCGTGCTCCCCGGCCTGCTCGACGGCGGCGGCGTCGCCGCGCTCGTGCTGCTGCTCGCCGGTGGGGCGCTCTACACGGCGGGCGCGGTGGTGTACGCGCTGCGCCGGCCCGATCCGTGGCCCGCGACGTTCGGCTACCACGAGATCTTCCACGCGGCGACCGTGCTGGCCTGGGCCTGCCACCACATCGCGATCTGGCTGGTGCTGCTGCGCTGACCGGGCCGGGCCGGCGCAGACCGGGCTCAGCCCGGGCCCTGGGCCCGCAGGTCGTCCACCCGCGCCATCGCCGACCGCAGCTCGGCCAGCCACTCGTCGGCGTGCTGCCCGACCAGCCGGACCGACCAGCTCAGCGCGTCCGAGCGGGACCGGGCCACGCCGGCGTCGACCAGGGTGTCGAGCACCAGCCGCTCCGGCTGCCGCAGCCGGGTCATCACCGGCACCGAGATGGTGGTGAACAGCTCGGTCGTCCCGCCGAGCCGGGCTCCCCACGCGACCTTGCGCCGGTAGCGGGCCTCCGCCTGCCGGGCGATCTCGATCCGCGCCTCCCGGGTCTCCTCGCGGAACCGGGAGATCCGGCCGGACTCCTCGGCGGCCGCGTCGGCCCGACCGGCGTCGGTGTCGGGATGCGCGGTGTCCAGCGCGGGCAGCTCCCCGACCACGACGATCTCGTCCCGGTCGCAGGTGACTTCCGGCGCCCCGGCGAACCACCCGTCCGGCAGCCGGCCGGAGAACCAGGCCTGCGCGTCGTCGGCGGGCGGCAGGTCGGCCTGCTGCCAGCCGCCGCGTCCACGTCCTCGTGCTGTCATCATCGGACACCTCCCGGGTCGATGATTACAGCATTGCACTCGTTACGTCGTAGCGCGATGAGGATCATCGCGCCAGCAGCGCCGCCAGCTCGTCGGGCCCGGTCACCGGCACGTCGCACACGAAACCCCGGCACACGTACGCCGCCGCGCTGCCACCGACCGTGCCGCGCCCGGCGAGCAGCGGGATCCCGTCCGCGTCCGGCTCCCCCGCGACGACGACGGCGCCGCCGGGCGCCTCCCGGCGGGCCCGGTCGGTCAGCGGCCCGGCACCGGCCTCGCCGGCCACCGCCACCTGCAGCGGACCGCCGACCAGCGCCTCGGCCGCGGTCAGCCAGTGCCCGAGGAAGCGCGGCGCGCGCCCGGCGAGC
Organism: Pseudonocardia kongjuensis; assembly: GCF_039526905.1. NCBI lineage: Bacteria > Bacillati > Actinomycetota > Actinomycetes > Pseudonocardiales > Pseudonocardiaceae > Pseudonocardia > Pseudonocardia kongjuensis. The sequence continues at coordinate 92,453 of NZ_BAAAJK010000034.1, forward strand.
GTCCCGACCGAGCGCACGGCCCGTTCGGCGGCCTCCCGGTAGCGGGCCGCCCGGTCCGGCCCGGCCAGCGCCGACGCCGTCACCAGCGCCTCGGCGAGCGCCGACGAACCGCACGGCGAGGCGTTGTCGGTCAGCTCGCGCGGCCGGTGCAGCAGCAGGTCGGCGGCCGCGGAGTCGGCGGCGGTGTCCAGGTAGCTGCCCGGCCGATCGGGTGCGGCGAACCGCTCCAGGGTGGTGTCGAGCAGCTCCAGCGCCGCGGTCAGCCGGCCCGGGTCGCCGGTCGCCTGGTGCAGCGCGAGCAGCCCGGCGACGAGCAGTGCGTGGTCCTCCAGCACGCCGTCGGCGTCCCCCGGCCGGCCGTGCCGCGACGAGCGCCGCAGCCGCCCGTCGACGACGTGCACGTCGAGCAGCAGATCGGCGATCCGGCCGGCGGCCCGCACCCACTCCGGGCGGGCCGTGGCCGCCCCCACCTCCGCCAGCGCGACGACGGCGAGCGCGTTCCAGGCGGTGACCACCTTGTCGTCGCGGGCGGGTTGCGGCCGCGCCGAGCGCGCCGCGAGCAGCGCGGACCGGGTCCGCTCCCACCACGCCGGGTCGTCCGGGTCGCGCAGCAGCCGCAGGGTGGAGGCGCCGTCGCCGGCGGTGCCCTCCGCGGTGACGCCGAGCAGCGCGGCGGCACGGTCGCCGTCGTCCGGCCCGAGCACCTCGCGCAGCTGCGCCGGCGTCCACACGTAGGTGAGGCCCTCGGTCCCGTCGGTGTCGGCGTCCAGCGCCGAGGCCAGACCACCCTCCGGGGTGCGGAGCGCGTCGAGCAGGAACCGGGCGGTCCCGTCCGCGACCTGCGCGGCGAACGCCGAGCCGCGGCGGCCGAGGTGCCCGTAGGCGCGCAGCAGCAGCGCGTTGTCGTAGAGCATCTTCTCGAAGTGCGGGACCACCCAGCCGTCGTCGACCGAGTAGCGGGCGAAGCCGCCGGCCAGCTGGTCGTGCAGACCGCCCCGGGCCATCGCCGTGCAGGTGCCCTCGACCAGCCGCAGCGCCTGCTCGGAGCCGGTCCGCTCGTGATGGCGGAGCAGGAACTCCAGCACCATCGACGGCGGGAACTTCGGGGCGCGGCCGAACCCGCCGTGCTCGGGGTCGTACTGCCCGGCCAGCGTCTCGACGACGTCGTCGAGGGTCTGCTCGCCGATCGCGACCGGCTCGGGATCGGACGCGGCCTGCTCGGCGAGCTGCTCGGCGATCCGGGCCGCGGCGACCCGGACCCGCTCGCCGTCCCCGGTCCAGGCGCCGGACACCGCGTCGAGCAGCTGCCGGAACGACGGCAGCCCGTGCCGGGGCTGCGGCGGCAGGTAGGTGGCGCAGTGGAACGGCTCACCGTCCGGGGTGAGGAAGCAGGTCATCGGCCAGCCGCCCTGCCCGGTCATCGCCTGGGTGGCCGCCATGTAGACGGCGTCGATGTCCGGGCGTTCCTCCCGGTCCACCTTGATCGCCACGAAGCCGCGGTTCACGACCGCGGCGATCGCCGGGTCCTCGAACGACTCGTGGGCCATCACGTGGCACCAGTGGCAGGCCGCGTAGCCGACCGAGAGCAGCACCGGGACGTCCCGGCGGCGGGCCTCGGCGAACGCCTCGGCCGACCAGGGATACCAGTCGATCGGGTTCCCGGCGTGCTGGAGCAGGTACGGGCTGGTGGCCGCGGCGAGCCGGTTCGGCATGCCGCACAGCCTCTCAGGTGTTGCGCGGCTCCGCGCCGGCGTCCTGCCCGCCGCGCTCGCCCGGATCGCCCGGCTCGTCGAACGACTCCGGCAACCGGGTGATCCGCTTGCTCATGTTCCGGATCAGGAACGCCGTCGCCAGCAGCAGCACCAGCACCACCGCGAGCCCCACCGGCGCCGCACTGCCCCATTCGGGCAGCTGCCCGGGGGGCGGCGGGCGCTCCTGCATCGGCACCAGGAAGCCCGCCGCGAGCTCGCGCGCCACCACCGTCGCGCCGTCGAACAGCACCGCCGACCGCCTCCGCACTCACCGAACCGTCACCGTCACGGCCGCGGCTCGCGCCGCGCCCGACGGCCAGGCTACCCGCGGGTCAGCCTGCCCTCCGCTGCTCCCCGCGCTCGAACGGGATGCCGGTGAACAGGTCGTCCTCCGGGGTGGCGGTGTCGACCAGCGAGTGCACCAGCTCGTAGTCCTCGGTCGGCCAGACCCGGGCCTGCACCTCGAGCGGGGTGAAGAAGAACCGGCTGGTCGGGTCGATCTGGGTGGCGTGCGCGCGCAGCGCGTCGTCCCGACGGCCGAACCAGTCCGAGCACGGCACCCGGGTGGTCACCCGGGTACCCGGGTCCGGCCGGTCGGCCCGCCAGTTCTCCAGCCACTCGGCGTACGGCGACTCCTCGCCGGCCTCCAGGAACGCCTGGTGGAACGCCTCCAGCCGGGCCCGGGAGAAGCCGTGGCCGTAGTACAGCTTGAGCGGCTGCCACGGCGGACCGGCCTCCGGGAAGCGGGCCGGGTCGCCGGCGGCCGCCCAGGCGGCCATCGAGATGACGTGCGTGCGGATGTGGTCGGGATGCGGGTAGCCGCCGTTCTCGTCGTAGGTGACGATCACGTGCGGGCGGAACTCGCGGACCAGCCGGACCAGCTCCCCGGTCTGCTGCTCGACGTCGCCGAGCGCGAAGCAGCCCTCGGGCAGCGGCGGCGGCGGGTCGCCCTCGGGCAGGCCGGAGTCGACGAAGCCGAGCCAGGCGTGCCGGACGCCCAGGATCTCGGCGGCCCGGGCCATCTCGGCGCGCCGGACCTCGGTCATGTTCGCCAGCACCTCGGGCCGGTCCATCGCCGGGTTGAGGACGCTGCCGCGCTCACCGCCGGTGCAGGTGACGACGAGCACCTCGTGGCCCTCGTCGGAGTACCGGGCGGTGGTGGCCGCCCCCTTCGACGACTCGTCGTCCGGATGGGCGTGCACCGTGAGCAGCCGGGGCCGCTCGCCGGGAGCCGGCAGCGACAGGGGCTGGGACACGGGTTGTGGCGTGGGCGATGGGGTCATCGGGCGGGTTCCTCCACGGTCACCTTGCTCGGGGCCCGCTGCGCGACCGGGACCGGCGCGGGCGGCGAGTTCGTGTTCGTCGTGATCCTGGCAGAGGGGACCGACAACGACCGCTCCGCACGGGATGCTCAGCTCTGCCAACGCGGCCCGGGTTTCCGCTGTTCCCAGAGCTGGACGCCCGTACCGGAACGCTGCGGCGGGCGGTTCCGCTGCACGTCGGAAAGGAAATCGGCCGCTCGGCTATCATCGCTCTCACCTGCGACGATCCGCCCATCGGGAACCAACTCGGAGGCGTCGCCGTTCATCGAGGAGCTGCGACGAGCGGCGCGCATCGTGCTAGGGTGTCTCGTACACGGCCCGCCAGCGGGTCGTGTTTTTCCTTACTCGGGGCGTGCCGCCCGGTGCCGCTGACCCCGCTGCCCCGTCGGCGCCCGGCGCCCGGCGGCGACACGCCCTGTTCCCTGAAGGAGTTGATGACGGTGACGGATACCCAGGCGACCTGGCTGACCCAGGAGGCCTTCGACCGGCTGAAGTCCGAGCTGGACGGGTTGATCGCGAACCGGCCCGTCATCGCCGCCGAGATCAACGCCCGCCGCGAGGAGGGCGACCTGAAGGAGAACGGCGGCTACCACGCGGCCCGCGAGGAGCAGGGCCAGCAGGAGGCGCGGATCCGCCAGCTGCAGGAGCTGCTGCGCACCGCGCAGGTCGGCACCACGCCGTCGAGCGCCGACCAGGCCGCCCCCGGGACCGTCCTCACCATCAAGTACGAGGACGACGAGGACACCGAGAAGGTGCTGCTCGGCTCCCGCGAGGAGGGCAGCCACGGCGACCTGCAGGTGATCTCGCCGAACTCCCCGCTCGGCGCGGCCCTGCTCGGCGCGAAGCCCGGCGACGCCCGCGAGTACCAGCTCCCCGACGGCGGGAACATGAAGGTCACGCTGGTCGGGATCGAGGCGTTCACCGGCTGACGCCGGACCTGACGACGCGGGCCCGGCCGGTGCGGCCGGGCCCGTCGTCGTACCGGGCCCCGGACCGGCACGGATCAGGCCGGCGCCGTCACGACGTGCCCGGCCGCCCGCAGCCCGGCGACGATCGTGTCCCGGTGCTCGGGCCCGCGGGTCTCCAGGCTCAGCTCGACGTCGACCTCGCCGACCGGGAGCGCACCGCTGATCCGCGAGTGGGCCACGTCGGTGACGTTCGCGCCGAGCGTCCCGACCCGGGCCAGCAGCTCGGCGAGTGCGCCGGGCCGGTCCGGCACCTGCACCCGCAGCGTCAGGTACCGCGACGACGCGACCAGCCCGTTGCGGATGACCTGCAGCAGGACCAGCGGATCGACGTTCCCGCCGGACAGCACGGCGACGACCGGCCCGGCGAACCGGTCCGGGTGCTCCAGCAGCGCCGCGACCGGCGCGGCGCCGGCCGGTTCGACGACCAGCTTCGCCCGTTCCAGGCAGTGCACCAGCGCGCCGGACAGCGCGTCCTCGCCGACCGTGACCAGCTCGTCGATCAGGCCGGCCACCTGCGGGAACGTGACGTCACCCGGGCGTCCGACGGCGATCCCGTCGGCCATCGTGCGCATCCCGCCCAGCGGGACCGGCCGGCCGGCCGCGAGCGACGCGGGCCAGGCCGCTGCCCCGGCGGCCTGCACGCCGACGATCCGGGTGCCGGGCCGGTGCTCGCGCAACACCGCGGCGATGCCGCCGAGCAGCCCGCCGCCGCCCGCCGAGACGAGCACGGTGCCGACGTCGGGCACCTGCTCGAGGATCTCGCAGGCGACGGTGCCCTGGCCGGCGATGATGTCCGGATGGTCGAACGGGTGCACCAGCACCGAGCCCGAGAGCTCGGCGGCCTCGGCGGCCGCACCGACCGCCTCGTCCACCGACCGGCCGGTCAGCACGACCTCGGCGCCGTAGCCGCGGGTGGCGTCGACCTTCGGGAGCGCGGCGCGCTCCGGCATGAACACAGTGGCCCGGACGCCGAGCAGCCGGGCGGCCAGCGCCACGCCCTGGGCGTGGTTGCCCGCCGAGGCCGCGACGACGCCGCGGGCCCGCTCCTCGGGGGTGAGCCGGGCGATCCGGGTGTACGCGCCGCGGATCTTGAACGAGCCGGTGCGCTGCAGGTTCTCGCACTTGAGGTGGACCGGGGTGCCGGCCAGATCGGACAGCGCCCTGGCCCCGGCGACGGGTGTGGTGCGCACCACACCGGCCAGCAGCTCGCGGGCGGCGTACACGTCGGCGGAGGTGACCGGCGGGGTGACGGAGGCGTCCGGTGGGGCGACCATCCGGGCAGTCTCGCACCACCGCCGGTAGCCTCGCGGATGTCCACCGGGCGTGATCCCCGAGCCACTCGGGGTAGAGGCGCGCTGCGCGGGCCCCCGGACGGTGCGGGGTCCGTTCGGCCCGGCGTCCGGGGTCGGGGAGGAACTCGCGAATGACCCGGTTGCGCACCACCGCGCCGCTGTTGCTGGCGGCCGCGCTGACCGCGCTCGCCGTGACGACGGTGCAGGGCGCGGGCTGCGACGACCCCGGCCGCTACGAGCCGGGGCCGGACGGCACCTGGGCGCTGGTCGGCGGGTGCGTCGAGCCGGGGGACCTCGTCGTCCCCCCGCCGCCGACCGTCACCGACCCGGCGACGGTCCCGGAGCAGTCCCGCAGCTGAGCACCGGCGCGCTCGGCGGACCGTGCTCGACGTGGCCGCTCAGCGGACCGTGCTCGATGTGGCCGCTCAGCGGACCGTGCTCGATGTGGCCGCTCAGCGGACCGTGCTCGATGTGGCCGCTCAGCGGACCGTGCTCGATGTGGCCGCTCAGCGGACCGTGTCGAGCGCGGTCCGCAGGTCGTCGACCAGGTCGTCGGCGTCCTCGATCCCCACCGACAGCCGGACCAGGCTGTCCGGCACCTCCAGCATCGACCCGGCGGTCGAGGCGTGGGTCATCTGGCCGGGGTGCTCGATCAGCGACTCGACCCCGCCGAGCGACTCGGCGAGGATGAACAGCTTCGTCTCCGCGCAGATCCGCAGCGCCGCGTCCCGCCCGCCGGCGGCCAGGAACGACACCATCCCGCCGAACCGGCGCATCTGCTTCGCGGCGATCTCGTGGCCGGGGTGGCCGGGCAGGCCCGGGTAGAGCACCTGCGAGACCGCCGGATGCGCGCCGAGCAGCTCGGCGATCCGCTCCGCGTTGTCGCAGTGCCGCTCCATCCGCACCGCGAGCGTCTTCACCCCGCGCAGGGTCAGCCAGGCGTCGAACGGGCCGGGGACCGAGCCGACCGAGTTCTGGGTGAACGAGATCCGCTCGGCGAGCTCGTCGTCGTCGGTGACCAGGGCGCCGCCGACGACGTCGGAGTGCCCGCCGACGTACTTGGTGGTCGAGTGCACGACGACGTCCGCGCCGAGCGCGAGCGGCGTCTGCAGGTACGGCGAGGCGAAGGTGTTGTCGACGACGAGCCGGGCGCCGGCCTCGTGCGCGATCCCGGCCAGGCCGGCGATGTCGGCGATCCCCAGCAGCGGGTTCGTCGGGGTCTCCGACCAGACGACCCGGGTGCTCGGGCGCAGCGCGGCGCGCAGCGCGTCGAGGTCGGCGAGATCGACCGGGGTGTGCTCGACGCCGAACCCGGCGAGCACCTTGTCGACCAGCCGGAACGTGCCGCCGTAGGCGTCGTGCGGGATGACCAGGTGGTCGCCGGGGCGGAGCAGGACCCGCAGCAGGGTGTCGGTCGCGCCCATGCCGGAGCCGAACGCGTGCGCGTGCCGGCCGCCCTCCAGCGCGGCCAGGCACTCCTGCAGGGTGGTGCGGGTCGGGTTCGCGCTGCGCGAGTACTCGTACCCGCCACGGGTCCCGCCGACGCCGTCCTGCGCGAAGGTGGAGCTCGTGTGGATCGACGTGGTGACCGCGCCCGTGATCGGGTCGGGGTCCTGACCGGCGTGGATCGCCCGTGTGGAGAAGCCCTGCATGCGCTCGGAGGGTACGCGCGCCGCCCGATCGGCCTCCGGCCGGTCAGCCGTTGCCGAGGAAGGCGATCACGTCGGACCGGGTGACGACGCCGGCCGGCTTGCCGTCCATCAGCACCAGGGCGGCGTCGGCCTTCGCGAACGCCGCCATCGCGTCCTGCAGCGACTCCCCGGCGCCCAGCGTCGGCAGCGGCGGGGACATGTGGTCCTCCAGCCGGTCGGCGAGCTGGGCGCGGCCGGTGAACAGCGCGTCCAGCAGGTCCCGCTCGACCACGGCGCCGGCCACCTCGGCGGCCATCACCGGCGGCTCGGCCTTGACCACCGGCATCTGCGAGACGCCGAACTCGCGCAGGTAGAGCGCCGCGTCGGCGACCGTCTCGTTCGGGTGCGCGTGCACCAGGGCCGGGATGGAGCCGTCCTTGCGGCGCAGCACGTCCCCGATGGTGGCGCCCTCGGACGGCGGCAGGAAGCCGTAGCTGGCCATCCAGGCGTCGTTGAAGACCTTGCCGAGGTAGCCGCGCCCGCCGTCGGGCAGCAGGACGACGACCACCGCGTCGGCCGGCAGCGTCGCCGCCGCCCGCAGCGCGGCGACCGCGGCCATCCCGCAGGAACCACCGACGAGCAGCGCCTCCTCGCGGGCCAGCCGCCGGGTCATGTCGAACGAGTCGGCGTCGGTCACGGCGATGATCTCGTCGCAGACGTCCCGGTCGTAGGTGGTCGGCCAGAAGTCCTCGCCGACCCCCTCGACGAGGTAGGGCCGGCCGGTGCCGCCGGAGTAGACCGAACCCTCCGGGTCGGCGCCGATGACCCGCACCGCGCCGCCGGAGACCTCCTTGAGGTAGCGGCCGATGCCGGAGATCGTGCCGCCGGTGCCGATCCCCGCCACGAAGTGGGTGATCTTCCCGTCGGTCTGCTCCCAGATCTCCGGGCCGGTGCTCAGGTAGTGCGACTCCGGGTTCGCCGGGTTGGCGTACTGGTTGGGCTTCCAGGCGCCCTCGATCTCGCTGACCAGCCGGTCCGACGTGCGGTAGTAGGAGTCGGGGTGGTCCGGGTCGACGGCGGTCGGGCAGACGACGACCTCGGCGCCGTAGGCCTTCAGCACGTTCCGCTTGTCCTCGCCCACCTTGTCCGGGCAGACGAACACGCAGTGGTAGCCCTTGCGCTGCGCGACCATCGCCAGCCCGACGCCGGTGTTGCCCGAGGTCGGCTCCACGATGGTGCCGCCGGGGCGCAGCTCGCCGGACGCCTCGGCCGCCTCGACCATCCGCAGGGCGATCCGGTCCTTCACCGAACCGCCCGGGTTCAGGTACTCGACCTTGGCGAGGACCGGCGGGGCGATGCCCTCGGCGACCGCTCCCAGCCGGACGAGCGGGGTGTTCCCGACCAGGTCGACGACGTGCTCGACGTAGCGCATGGGGGCATCCTCGCACCGCTCACTCCCGCTCCACCGAGCGCAGTCCGGTCGACGGCGTCCACCAGCGCACGACGAGCCGGTTCCGGGCGTCGTTCAGGCCGGTCCAGACCACCTCGCCGAGATCGACCCGGAACGCGTCACCGGCGACCGGCCCGGACATCGGCCCGTTCCAGACGGCCCGCCCGGCCACCTTGAGATCACCGTCGCCCAGGTCGCCGCCGCTCTGGTCGGCCGGTGCGGCGTGCAGCGCGAACCGCGGGTCCCGCCGCAGGTCGGCGCCCTTGCGCGCGCCCGGCATCGAGCCGAACGCCAGCTCGGTGACCGGCCCGGAGTCGTCGAACACGACCTCGATCCCGGACACCCGGGGTGCGCCGTCGGCCCGCAGGGTCGCGATCACCAGGGCGACGCCGCGCTGCAGGATCCGCTGCGCCAGCTCGGCGAACGCGGGCTCGGCGGACCGGAACTCTCCCCAGGAGGTCATGGCGCCAGCATGCCGGGACCCTCTGACAGTTTCGTCACGTCCCGGGCGGACGTCCGGTTACCCGCGAGTACAGTCGCGGCCGACCCCTGCGCTGGAGGAGGACGTCCCATGCCCGAAGCCGTCATCGTCGCTGCGGCCCGCTCCCCGATCGGCCGAGCCAACAAGGGCTCCCTCGCCGGGATGCGCCCGGACGACCTGACCGTGCAGATGGTGCGCGCGGCCCTGGACCAGGTCCCCGCACTGGACCCGGCCGAGATCGACGACCTGATGCTGGGCTGCGGTCTCCCCGGCGGCGAGCAGGGCAACAACCTGGCCCGGATCGTCGCCGTCCAGCTCGGGTACGACGGGCTGCCGGGCACCACGATCACCCGCTACTGCTCGTCGTCGCTGCAGACCACCCGGATGGCGCTGCACGCGATCCGGGCCGGCGAGGGCGACGTGTTCGTCTCGGCCGGTGTGGAGACGGTGTCCCGGTTCTCCCGCGGCACCTCCGACTCCTGGCCGGACACGCACAATCCGCTGTTCGCCGACGCCGAGGCCCGCACCGCGGAGACCGCGGAGAAGGGCGCGCAGACCTGGACCGACCCGCGCGAGCAGAACCTGCTGCCGGACGCCTACATCGCGATGGGCCAGACCGCGGAGAACCTCGCCCGCTACAAGAACGTCTCGCGCGAGGACATGGACCGGTTCGCCGTGCGCTCGCAGAACCTCGCCGAGCAGGCCATCGCGGACGGCTTCTTCGAGCGCGAGATCACCCCGGTGACGCTGCCCGACGGCACCGTCGTGCGCACCGACGACGGCCCCCGGCCGGGCACCACCTACGAGAAGATCTCCCAGCTCAAGCCGGTGTTCCGGCCGGACGGGCTGGTCACCGCCGGCAACGCCTGCCCACTGAACGACGGCGCCGCGGCGCTGGTGGTCATGTCCGACACCCGGGCCGAGCAGCTCGGCATCACGCCGCTGGCCCGGGTCGTCTCGACCGGCGTCACCGGCCTGTCGCCGGAGATCATGGGCTACGGGCCGGTGGCGGCCTCGGAGCAGGCGCTGCACCGGGCCGGGCTGACCATCGACGACATCGACCTGGTCGAGATCAACGAGGCGTTCGCCGCGCAGGTCCTGCCCAGCGCCCGCGACCTGGGCGTCCCCGAGGAGAAGCTGAACGTGCACGGCGGCGCGATCGCGCTCGGCCACCCGTTCGGCATGACCGGCGCCCGGATCACCACGACGCTGCTCAACGGGCTGCGCGCCCGGGACGGCCGCTACGGCCTGGAGACGATGTGCGTCGGCGGCGGCCAGGGCATGGCGATGGTGCTCGAGCGGCTGTCCTGAGCGCCCCTCAGGCGGCGGCCGGGCCCGGCGGGTCGATCCGCACCCCGGTCGCCTCCAGCGCGGCCTCGGTGCGCAGCCGGGCCAGGTCGCGCCCCGCGTCGAGCGCTCCGGCGGTGCCGCCGGCGTCGACCCAGGCCCGCAGCGGCGGGTCCTCGACGCCGGTGGCCCGGCAGGCGGCGAGCAGCACGTCGTCGTAGGCGGCGAGCAGCGCCACCCGGCGCAACCGGGTGCTCGGCGGCGGGCCGCGGCGCAGCCGGTCGAGCCGGCGCAGGTCGGCGACGAGCCGTTCCAGCGGCGGCCCCACCGGCACCGGTGGCGCGGGCCGGGAACGGCGGCGCAGCGCCACGACCCGCCGGACGAGCGCCGGTGCGCGCACCAGCAGCCCCACCAGCACCGCCGGTCCCAGTGCGATGGCCAGGAAGATGGTGACCCCGGCCGCGACCGGGTCGTTCCCGGGCACGAGGGAGACGGTACGGCGCGCGGAGCGTGCAGGTAAGCCCGGACACGACCGGACACGACGACGCCGCGGACACCCGGAGGTGTCCGCGGCGCGTCGGACCGGAGGGGGCGAGTCCGGCCCGCTCCCCGGCCCGCGTGGGCCGGGTCGTGCTGCGGGTCAGTCGCCCTGGAAGTAGCTCAGCAGGCGGAAGATCTCGATGTAGAGCCAGACCAGCGTGGTCATCAGACCGAACGCGATGTACCAGGAGTACTTCTCCGGCACACCGGCCTTCACCGCGTTGTCGGCGGCGTCGAAGTCGAGCAGCAGGCTGAACGCCGCCACCCCGATGACCACCAGGCTGAACAGGATCGCCAGCGGGCTGCCGTCACGCAGGCCGAGCCCGCCGCCGACGAAGAAGCTCATCACCAGGTTCGCCAGCATCAGGACGACGACGCCGATCAGGGCGCCCATCATCCACTTGGTGAACCGGGGGGTGACCCGCACGGCGCCGGTCTTGTAGACGACCAGCATCCCGAAGAACACACCGGCGGTGCCGATGACGGCCTGCAGCGCCACCCCGGGGTACATCGCGGAGATGCCGCCGAGGGCGACACCCATCGCACCGGAGTAGGTCAGCGTCAGCGGGGCGCTGGGCTTCTGCCGGAAGATGACGATCAGCGCCACCACGATGCCGACGATGAACGCCGGCAGTGCCAGCAGCGTGAGCCCCGACCAGACGGTCAGGAAACCCGCCACCAGCGCGAGACCACCGCTGATCGCGGTCTTCTGGACGATGTCGTCGATCGTGATCGGGCGGCCGGTCTCCTGGGCGGCCCGGCTCGGGTCGACGTGTGACGTCTGGGCGCCGGCGTAGGCGGATGCGCCGCCCATCATTCCGCCACCCGAGCGGTCGAACGTGGCGTAGCCGCCCTGCTGGGTGGGCAGGTTGCGGAACGCCGGGTTGCTCGTGGAGCGCACCTGGATCCTCCTCGACGGACGTGTGCGGGACCCACCAGCGGCGGGCCCTCGCATCATTGCAACGTCGAGGGAGCGCCGGTGGTTCCCACCGGTAAAAGAAAATTTACCGCCTGTCGGTGGTCCGGCGACAGGCCGCCCCGCCGGGATCCCGGAAGATCAGCGCTCGAAGCGCCCCACCTGCGGGAACGTCCGCGTCGGCGGCGGCCGGTCGCCGTCCACCACCGGGATCTCGGGCGTGGTGTCGTCGCGGCGCGGCTCGGGGCCGAGCGGCGGTGCCCCGCGCAGCTCGGCCCGGATCAGGCCCGGCAGCCTGCGCAGCGACCGCAGGGCGGCCGCTCCGGCCCGGCGACCGGCGGGGAGCATCAGGACGACGGCGAGCAGCACCAGCACGAGGGCCAGGAACACCAGACCGTCGGCACCCGGAGCGAACACGGGCACACCTCCTCAACCCGGGCGTCCCGGCCGGGGGCCGCCGGAACCCGCCCTCGTACACCCAACGAGCGGGTGGCGGCACGGTCACGTAACCGGCGGGCGCCGGGTCGGCGTACTACCGTCCTCCCCGTCCGTCGTCGTCGAGTTCGGAGAAGGTGGTCTCCACCATGTGGGCGTTGTTCTCCCGCCATCTGCGGGTGTGGCTGCTGCTGGCCGTCGGGGCGCCGCTGCTGGCCTGGCTGCTCGGCCGGGTCGGCGATGCGATCGAGCGCAGGCGCGGGCCGAACATGGTGAGCAGGATCATCCATCAGGGGCGGCGTTTCCTGGAGCGCCGGGTGCGCGGACCGCTGCGCAGGCGCGAGCAGCCGGACGCGGACCGGCTGGCCCGCTGAGCCGCCGGATCAGGCCGGGAGCAGCCGGCCGAGCCATCCGCCGCGGCGGCGCGGCGTCGTGACGGTCGGCGTCGGGTCCAGCTCGACGCACCGCCGGCACGGCGTCCCGTCCGCCGCGACCAGCGGCGCCGGTGACACGAGGTGCCCGCAGAGCGCCTCGTAGCGCCCCGTCCGCATGGCGTGCGGAGCACAGAGTTCCGTATCGGTCACTTTGTGTGCACGACGGTCGATGACGGAGGTCAGCGTCAGGACCTCCGGCCCGTCCTCCCCGGGGGCCGTTCCGGCGCTCACGACGTCGACCTCCACGATGGATGTCCGTACGTCGACCGGCGCATTCTCACGACCCTTCCAGGCAGGCTGGCTCCCATCGTCGGCGATGCCGGTTGCGGATGCAAGATCGGATGCATACACGTTCGACACTCTCCGCAGTCATTCACCCCACAGCGACCGCCCCCGGAGGCCCCGATGACCGACCCGGACCGAACCCGCGCGGCCGATCTCGGCCCGGTCACCTGGCGGCGCCCCGGGGGCGCCGGCGCGGACACCGGCGACGGGGTCGAGTTCGCCGTGCTGGACGACGGCCGGGTCGCCGTCCGCAACGCGGCCGATCCGGACGGCCCGGTGCTCGTCTACACCCCCGCCGAGATCTCCGCGTTCGTCGACGGCGCCAAGAAGGGCGAGTTCGACGACATGCTGGGCTGAATGCTCACGGCAGCAGCGCGTCCGCCTCCCGCCACATGCCGGCGACCACCTCGGCGGCCGGCCGGGTCGTCGCCCGCGCCGCGGCCTGCCCGGCCCAGTGGTTGACCCGGTCCAGCAGGCCGGGCTCGCCCGCCCGGTACCGGGCCACCAGGCGTCGCTGGTGCGGGTAGGGCGCGGGGGCCGGGGCGTCCGTCCCGGCCCAGGCCCGGACGTAGCCGGTCGGGACGGCCCGCGCCAGACGGCCGGTGTACGCGCGGGTGGTCACCGTGTCCTCCGGCGCCAGGCCGTCCAGCCCGGCCGCCCAGCCGGCGTCGATCCCCGCCTCGGGTGTGCGCAGCAGCGCCGTCCCGACCTGCACCGCACTCGCACCGAGGGTCAGCGCGGCGGCCACCGACCGGCCGTCGGCGACCGCACCGGCGGCCACCACCGGCACCGACAGCGCCCCGGCCAGCCACGGGAGCAGCGCGAACAGCCCGACGGCCGTGCCCTCGGCGTCCCCGGGACGGGTACTGCCGCGGTGCCCGCCCGCCTCCATCCCCTGCGCGACGACGACGTCCGCGCCGGCCCGCTCGGCGGCCAGCGCCTCGTCCAGGGTGGTCGCCGTCGCGAACCAGGCGATCCCGGCGGCGTGGGCGGCCTCGACGTGTCCGGCCGGGAGCAGGCCCATGATCGTCGAGATGGCGGTCGGGCGGGCGTCGATCACCGCGCGGACCTGCTCGTCGAAGTCCGGGGCCGGGCCCGGGACGGGACCGGCGGCGCCGCCGAGCCGGTCGAGGAACGCCGACTGGGCGTCCGTGCCGGGTTCGGCGGGCGGGTCTGGGATCCACACGTTGAGCTGGAACGGCGCGTCGCCTGCCGCCTCCCGGTAGCGCCGGGCCCAGTCGGCGATCGCCGCCGGGGCGTCGTTGACCACGCCGGCGGCGCCCATCCCGCCCGCGGCGGCCACCGCCGCCGCCAGCCCCGGCGGGCACGCGCCCGCCATCGGCGCCTCCAGCACCGGCACCGTCATGCCGAACCGGGTGCAGAAGGACCGGGCCCGCTCGCGTGCGCTCACCCCGGCGAGTCTGCCCGCTTCCCGCTGGACCTTCCGCGCCGCCCGGGGAAGGATCGGCCGGGTCCGTCCGGCCCGAAGCAGATCGGAGCCAGCTCCCCGCATGACCGGCCCGTCGTTCCTGGAACAGCTGCGTGCACACGCCCCCGAGGCGCTGCCCGCCAACCTGCCCCGCGATCCCGCGCAGCGGGTCCCGCCCGACCTGCGGGCCCCGCACGGGACCACGATCATCGCCTTCACCTGGGCCGGCGGGGTGCTGCTCGCCGGCGACCGCCGGGCCACGGCGGGGAACCTGATCGCGCAGAAGGACCTGGTCAAGGTCGTCGTCGTGGACGGCACCTCGGCCGCCGGGTTCGCCGGCTCGGTCGGGCACGCGCTGCTGATGCTCAAGCTGTTCGCGGCGGAGGTCGAGCAGTACGAGAAGGTCGAGGGCGCGCCGATCAGCCAGGACGGCAAGATCCGCAGGCTGTCGACGATCGTCCGGGAGAACCTGCCGGCCGCGATGCAGGGCTTCGTCGCGCTGCCGCTCTACGTCGGCTACGACCCGGCCGATCCCGATCCGGCACGGATCGTGACGTTCGACGTGTCCGGCAGCATCGCCCGCAACCGCTCCGGCTACGCGGGCATCGGCTCCGGATCGGACTTCGCGAAGGCGTCGCTGAAGAAGCTGCACCGCCCCGACCTGGACCGGGACGGCGCGATCTCGCTGGCGGTGAACGCGCTGTGGGACGCCGCCGACGACGACACCGCCACCGCGGGCCCGGACCTGATCCGCTCGCTGTTCCCGAATCTCGTCACGGTGACGGCCGAGGGCACCGCGGAGGTGGACGAGGTCGAGGTGGCGGCCGCGACCGAGGAGATGCTCGCCGAGCGGTCCCGGCGTCCCGGCGGCTGAGGTGGCCGGGCTGCTGCGCTGGCAGTTCGACCTGACCTGGGCGCTCTGCGAGTACCACCTGGAACGGCTCGCCGACGACGACCTGATCCGGGTCCCGGCGCCGCTGCACTGGACCGTGCACCGCGGACCGGACGGCTCCTGGACGCCGGACTTCCCGGCCGACGGCGACGCCGAGCCGGACCCGCCACCCGCACCGACCGGCGCCTGGATCGCCTGGCACCTGCTGTGGTGGTGGGGCACCGCGCTGGACGAGCTGTCCGGCGCGCCCCGCCGGGACCGCTCCGAGGTGGCCTACCCGGGCACCGCGGACGGCGTGGTCGCCGCACTGCGCGAGCTGGCGGCGTCCTGGACGGCGGCGCTCGACGGGGCCGATCTCGACCGGCCGGTGACGTTCCCGTGGCCGGCGGGGCACACCGCCGGGCACCTGATCGCCTGGGCGAACGCGGAGCTGATGAAGAACGTCGCCGAGCTGGGCCGGGAGCGGGTGGTGCGCGGCGCGGGGGGCTGAGCGCACCCGGGTTCGCAAGGTCCTCGTCATGCGCCGGGACCGCACGTGCATCCGGCAGGCTGTACCTCATGTCCACCCTGCGCTCGGTCGCGCCGGTCTTCTCCACCTCCGATCTCGGCCGGTGGCTCGACCACTACCGGGCGCTCGGCTTCGCCGTCGAGCGCTACGGCGACGAGTACGGCTTCGCGGTCCTCGACGGCGTGGAGCTGCACGTCGCGGTGAACCCCGACCACGATCCGCGGCGCACCGCCGGCTGCGCCTACCTGCACGTCGACGACGCCGACGAGCTCTACGCCCGGTGGTCGGCCGCGCCCGGCGGCCGCGCGATCCCCCCGGTGGACGCGTCCTACGGGCTGCGCGAGGGCGCCCAGATCGACCCGGACGGCAACCTGCTCCGCTACGGTTCGCCGGCGGCCGGCTGAGCCCCGGGCCGGCCGGCCTGCATCAGGCCTGGATCAGGCCTGGATCACCGGCGGGTCCGCTCCATCCGGTCGAGCACGACCAGCGCGATCCCGGCCGCCACGACGACGAGCAGCGGCGGGACCCACGGCGCCGGCCCGGTGACGGCCAGCGGCCCCCACAGCCCGACCCGCCCGGTGAACAGGAACATGACCAGCGGGATCACCCCGAGGGTCACGCCCACCAGGCCGACGACGTTCTGCGCTGCCTTCATCCGGCACCTCCTAGTTGGAATGCAGTCGCATTGCAACAGGGCGCCCGGGTCGTTGTCAATGCGACCGCATTGCTACGCTGCCGTCGTGCCCCGCTCCGTGGACCACGACGCCCGCCGCTCCGAGATCGCCGACGCCGTGCTCGCGCTCGTCGCCCGGGCGGGCACGGAAGCGGTGTCGCTGCGCTCGGTCGCGACCGAGGCCGGGATCTCGATGGGGCGCGTGCAGCACTACTTCGCCAGCAAGGACGCCCTGCTGCTGCACGCGCTCGAGCGCTCGCACCGCCGGATGGAGCACCGGATCGAGGAGCGGGCCCGCTCCGGTCCGCCCACCCCGCGGGCGGCGCTGGCGACGATCCTCGACGAGCTGCTCGGCGCGCATCCCGAGTCCCGCGACGCGATCCGCATCCACGCCGCGTTCGCCGCACGCGAGGTCGACGAGCGGGCCCGCGCGATCCTCACCGACGGCGACGCCGAGATCCTCGGCCTCGCCGTGCAGGTCGTCGCCGACGCCGGCTCCCCCACCCCGGAGGACGACGGCTACGCGCTGCTCGCACTCGCCGGCGGCCTGGGGCACGACGTCGCCCTGCACGGCGCCCCGGTCGATCGGGCCCGCCGGGTGCTGGCGGCGATGCTGGACCGGCTCGCGCCCGACCGATGACCGTCCGCCGACCTTTGCGACGATCGTCCGATGCGTCCGTGGTTCCCGCTTCTCGCCGGATCGGTGTTCTACGCCGCCGCACTGCTCTGGGCCGCGACGGAGCTGCCGCCGGACGGCGTCCCGCTGCACTTCGACGCCGGTGGCACGCCGACCTGGTTCGGCACCCGCACCCAGTTCCTCGGTTTCGGCGCCCTGTTCGGCCTGTTCATGATCGGGACCGGGGCGGGTCTGTACGCGCTGGTCGCCCGGGGCCCGCTCGGTGCGGTCAGCGTGCCGCACAAGGAGTACTGGATGCATCCGAGGCGGGCCGGGCGACTGCGGCGGATGCTCGCCGAGGACATGGGCCGGTTGTTCGGCGCCGTCGTCGCCTTCCTCGCGCTGGTCCCGGTGGCCGCTGTGCACGCGACGCGGGTCGATCCGCCGCGGCTGCCGGTCGGACCGGTGTGGGTCGCCGTCACGGTGCTGGTGCTGGGGATCGTCGCGTGGTGCGTCTGGCAGACCCGCTACCGCTACCGCCCGCCCGCCTGAGCGCCCTGCCTCGCACCCCTTCACTCGCCGAGATGCACCTCAGCGGGAATTGTCGATCTTCGCGGCCCGCTGACGTGCATCTCGGCGGGCGACGGGGTGCGGCGCGGTGGGCGGGGTGCGGCGGCGCGGCGCGGCGGTGCGGTGCGGTGCGGCGCGGCGGTGCGGCGGCGTGGCGTGGCGCGGCGCAGCGGCGAGGCGCGGCGCAGCGGTGCGGCGCGGTGCAGTGGCGCGGCGCGGCGGTGCGGCGGGTCAGGCGGGGGTGCGGCGGGTCCGGTAGTGCAGGAACGTGAACCCGCCCGCGAGCCGCTGCTGCTCCACGAGCTCCAACCGGGCCCGGACGCCGTCGGGCAGCGCCCGCAACCCCCCACCGACCAGCATCGGGACCAGGTAGAGCTCCAGGTCGTCGACCAGCCCGGCCCGGATCGCGTCGGCGGCGAGGGTCGGGCCGGAGATCGAGACGTCGCCCGGGGCGGTGTCCACGATCGCCCGGACCCGGGCCGGGTCGAGCTCGCGTTCCAGGGTGGTCCGCGCGGTGCTCACCGCGGTCAGGGTCCGGGAGAACACCACCTTGGTCGCGGCCCGCCAGGTGCGGGCGAACTCGAGATCGGTCGCCGACCGGTCCGAGGTGACGTCGGTGACGTCCTCCCAGGACCGCATCTCCTCGTACATCCGGCGCCCGTAGAGGTGGGTGTCGGCGTCGCGCTCGCGCTCGGTGATGAAGGCGACCACCTCCTCGTCGGGGAACGCCCAGTCGTAGCGGCCCTCGGCGTCGGTCAGGTAACCGTCCGCCGACATGATCGTCGAGTAGCGCAGTCGCCCCATCGGCCCATCACACCTGGTGCGTCGAACCGCTGCGATAGTCGGTGTAGGTGTACGGGTTGTCGAGGATCTTGGTCTCCGGGATCTCCGGGTTCATCCCGGCCTGCCAGGCGTCCTCGCCCATCGTGGCGCGCAGGTGCTCCACGGTGGACCCGACGGCGGCCCGGGCGGCGGCGAGATCGACGTCGACCAGCCGGCCGTCGCGCTTCACGATCCGGCCGTTCACCAGCACCGTGTGCACGTCGGCGCGCTGCGCCTGGAACGCGACGTGGCCGTGCGGGTTGAGCAGCGGGAACGAGACCGGCGAGTGGTCGTTGCGGATCAGCACCAGGTCGGCCTTCTTGCCGGTCTCGACGCTGCCCAGGTCGGACTCGCGGCCGATCGCGCGGGCGCCGCCGCGGGTCGCCCACTCGACGACCTGCTCGGCGCGCAGCGCGGAGTGGGTGACCGTGTCGCCGCGGGCGTGCGCCTCCAGGTGCTCGCGGGAGCGGTCGGCGCCGAGCGTCGCGCGCATCGCGGAGAACAGGTCGCCGCTCCACCACATCGAGGTGTCCATGGACAGCGACACGTCGATGCCGTGCTCGCGCAGCGCCCAGGTGGGCGGGTAGCCCTGCCCGGCGCTCTGCTCACTCTCGGTGGACACCGACACGGAGCCGCCGGTCGCGGCGATCCGCTGGTAGGAGTCGGTGCTCAGGGTCGCGGCGTGCACGTACACCGTCTCCGGGGTCATGAAGCCGTGCTCGTGCATGAGCCGGATGCCGTCGTCGTTGGTGGCGCCCCACACCCCGGCGTGCGTGGTGACCGGCACCCCGAGCTCGCGGGCGGCCTCGAAGGCGGGCTTCTCCGGGAACGCCGGGTCGCCGGTCACGTCGAAGGCCAGCTGGAAGCCGAGCATGTCGTCGCCCGGGGTGATCCGGCGCCCGACGAACTCGCGGAAGCCGGGATCGGCGGTCCAGTTCGCGGGCGCGTCCTGGATGTTGCCGTAGGCGAGGACGAACCGGCCGGCGGTGGCCTGCAGGGCGTCGACGGCGGCGTCGGCGTGCTGCGGCGTCTGCAGCCCGTGCGACCAGTCGACGGTGGTGGTGACGCCGGCCTCGAGCGCCTCCAGGGCGGCGAGCAGGTTGCCCGCGTGGACGTCCTGCGGGCGGAAGATCTTGCCCCACTCCAGGTAGTTCCAGACGAAGTACTGGGTGAGCGTCCAGTCCGCGCCGTAGCCGCGCAGCGAGGTCTGCCACATGTGCCGGTGGGTGTCGATCATGCCCGGCATGACGATGCCGCCGGTCGCGTCGATCTCCTCGGTGCCCTCCGGCACGGCCAGGTCCGGCCCGATCGCGGCGATCCGGTCGCCGGTCACCAGGACGTCGTGGCCGGTCAGCACGGTCCGCTGGGCGTCCACCGTCAGCACGGTTCCGCCACGGAGGACGATCGAGTCGCTCATCGGGGTGCTCCTTCACTGTCCACACTGATCGGACGGACGTCCGCTACGCGGACAGGCTCCGGCCGGGTCACTCTGGCGCAGACCGCTTGCGGTGTCAACGGACGCCCGGCGACCCCGGCGCACGCACGGGAGACGCCCGTCCGCAGAGCGGACAGGACCGGCTAACGTGGGCGGCCGGACGGCGGACGAGGGGGAGCCCATGCCACGTGAGGGAACCGGGCCGGACTTCATCGAGGCCCTCGCACGCGGGCTGGACGTGATCACCGCGTTCCAGCCGTCCCGGCCGGAGATGACGCTGGCCGAGGTCGCGTCCGCCACCGGGCTCGCCCGGCCGACCGCGCGCCGGATCCTCATCACGCTGACCGAGCTGGGCTACGTCCGCAGCTCCGCCCGGGGTTACCTGCTCACCCCGCGGGTGCTCGAGCTCGGCGTCGCCTACGTCCGCTCGACCGGCCTGTGGGAGATCGCCCGCCCGCACCTGGAGCAGCTCGTCGAGCGGACGAACGAGTCCTGCTCGATCGGCCAGCTGGACGGCTCGGACATCGTCTACGTGGCCCGGGTCGCGGTGCCGAAGATCGTCACGCTGGCGGTCCAGATCGGCACCCGGTTCCCGGCGCTGCCGACCTCGCTGGGGAAGGTGCAGCTCGCCGCGCTGTCCGCGGACGAGCTGGACCGGGTGCTGGCCGAGCCGAGCCGGTCCGGGCTGACCCCGCGCTGGCAGCCCGACCGCGCCGAGCGCGACACCGAGCTGCGGCAGGTCAGGGCGCGCGGCTGGGCGCTCACCGACGAGCAGCTCGCGCCCGGCATCCGGTCGGTCGCCGCCCCGCTGCGCGACGGCGAGGGCCGGGTGATCGCCGGCGTCAACGTCAACTGCCACGCGGCCGAGACCCCGCTGGAGACCCTGCTCGAGCACCATCTCCCGCTGCTGCTGCAGACCGCGGGCGAGATCAGCGCCGACTTCGCCCGGCTGGCGACCGTGCCGCACGTGACGGTGCCCGCCCCGGCTTGACCACGATCTCCTCCGGCGCCACGATCGGCATGAGCGGACAGTTGTCCGTATCGCGATCAGCACGGAGGATCTCATGGCCGACCCCGGAGCACCGGAGCCAGGCGGCGGACCGCTGTCGGGCATCCTGGTGGCCGACTTCTCGCGGATCCTGGCGGGGCCGTACGCGACCATGCTGCTGGCCGACATGGGCGCCGACGTGATCAAGGTCGAGGGCCCGGCCGGCGACGACACCCGCTCCTGGACGCCTCCCGAACGCGACGGCGAGTCCACCTACTACCTCGGCATCAACCGCGGGAAGCGGTCGATCGCGCTCGACCTGCGCGACGACGACGACCGGGCCGCCGCCCAGGAGCTCGCCCGCCGCGCCGACGTCGTCATCGAGAACCTGCGGCCCGGCGGGATGGCCCGGTTCGGGCTCGATCACGCCGCCGTCGCCGCGACCAATCCGGGCGTCGTCTACGCCTCGATCTCCGGGTTCGGCTCCGGGGCCGGCGCGCACGTGCCCGGCTACGACCTGATGGTGCAGGCGATGTCCGGGCTGATGAGCCTCACCGGCGACCCGGACGGGCCGCCGTTCCGGGCCGGGATCTCGGTGTTCGACGTGATGGCCGGCAATCACGCGACGATCGGCATCCTGGCCGCGCTGCGGCACCGCGACCGCACCGGCGAGGGCCAGCACGTCGAGGTGAACCTGCTGTCGTCGGCACTGACCGGTCTGGTGAACCACAGCTCGGCGTGGGTCGCGTCGGGCACCGTGCCCTACCGGATGGGCAACGCGCACCCCAGCGTCTTCCCGTACGAGCCGCTGCCCACCGCCGACGACGACATGATCGTCGCCGCCGGCAACGACCGGCAGTTCGGCAAGCTCTGCGAGGTGCTCGGCATCCCCGGCGTCGCCGAGGACCCGCGGTTCGCCCGCAACGCCGACCGCACCGCGAACCGGGAGGCGCTGCGCCCGATCCTCACCGAGCGGCTCGCCGAGCGCGGTGCCGTCGAGTGGTTCGAGCTGCTCACCGACGCCGGCGTGCCGTGCGGACCGATCCAGACCATCGACGGCGGGTTCGCGATGGCCGAGCGGTTCGGCCTGGAGCCGGTCGTCGAGGTCGGCGACGGCGAGCGCGCGATCCCGACGACCCGGCACCCGATCCGGTTCTCGACCACCCCCGCGGTGTACCGCCTGCCCCCGCCGCAGCTCGACGAGCACGGCGCCGACCTGCGGAAGTGGCTGAGCGAGAGATGAGCGACCGGATCTACGAGACCGCGCTGGGCGCGTCCGACAAGGACAGCATCACGCTGCTCGGGCACGATCTCGCGAACGACGTGATGGGCGAGGTCGGGTTCGGTGAGCTGGCGTTCTGGCTGGCCACCCAGCGGCGTCCGGCCCGGGGTGAGACGCGGGTCTTCGAGGCCGTGCTCGCCGCGCTGGCCGATCACGGGTTCACCCCCACCGCGATCGTCACCCGGCTCACCCACCTGTCCGCACCGGACTCGGTGCAGGGCGCGCTGGCCGCCGGGCTGCTCGGCGGCGGATCCCGGTTCCTCGGCGTGACCGAGGACTGCGGCCGGTTCCTGCACGACCAGCTGCCCGCCGAGCATCCGGTCGACGACGCCGGCTGGGACGCCGTCGCGCTGGAGATCGTCCGGGCGCAGCGGGCCGCGAAGCGGTTCGTCCCCGGCCTGGGCCACCACGTGCACAAGGACGGCGACCCGCGCACCCCGCGGCTGTTCGCGATCGCCGAGGAGGAGGGCCTCACCGGCCCGCACCTGCGGCTGTTCGCCGCGATCGGCCGGGTGCATCCCGAGGTGCTGGGGCGGACGCTGCCGCTCAACGGCGCCGGGGTCTGCGGCGCGGCGCTGGCCGATCTCGGCCTGCCGCTGGAGCTGCTGCGCGGTTTCGCGCTGCTCGCCCGCACCGCGGGACTGGTCGGGCAGCTCGCCGAGGAGCTGCGCAGCCCGGTCGCGAACGACATCTTCCTGTCGGTCGACCTGAACAACCGCTCCGTCGACCCCCGTCCGTACCGACCCGAGGAGCTGCAGTGACATCGCAGTCGACGCAACCCGCCACCGTCACCGAGGACACGATCACCGACGTCGCCGCCGCGCGCTGGGCGACCGCGCACGACCCGCGCACCGCCGAGCTGATGACCGCCCTGGTGCGGCACCTGCACGCGTTCGCCAGGGAGACGCACCTGACCGAGGCCGAGTGGATGGCCGCCGTGCAGTGGCTCACCGCGACCGGGCAGATCAGCGACGAGAAGCGCGAGGAGTTCATCCTCGCCTCCGACGTGCTCGGCCTGTCCATGCTCGTCGTCCAGCAGAACCACCGGTTCGATCCGGCGGCCACCCCGGCGACCGTGCTCGGCCCGTTCCACATCGACGGCTCGCCGGACCGCGACTTCGGCCAGGACATGTCCGACGGGCTGCCCGGCGAGCTGCTCTTCGTGCACGGCACCGTCCGGTCGCTGGACGGCACGCCGGTGCCCGGGGCGGTGCTCGACGTCTGGCAGTCCGACTCCGACGGCGCCTACGAGGCCCAGCTCGACGTCGACGAGGCCCGGCTGCGCGCCAAGTACGCCACCCGCCCGGACGGCAGCTACTGCGTGCGGACGATCGCCCCGCTCGGCTACGCGATCCCGATGGACGGCCCGGTCGGCGCGCTGATCTCCGGCACCGACATCAGCTACTTCCGGCCGGCGCACATCCACTTCCTGATCGCCGTGCCCGGGTTCGAGCCGCTGATCACCCACCTGTTCCGGGAGGGCGCCGAGTACCTGGACTCCGACGTCGTGTTCGGCGTGAAGCGGGAGCTGGTCGTCGGCTTCACCGAGCACGGCCCCGGTCCGACGCCGGACGGCGGCCACTCGGACAAGCCGTGGCTGGAGGCCCGGTACGACTTCGTCCTGCAGCCGGCCTGATCGTGCGCCGGGTACTCGTCGAACGACCGGGCGAGCCGCCGGTGGTGCGGGACGGCCCCGCGCCCGCACCCGCGCCGGGGGAGGTCGCGATCGAGCTGCTGGCCGCGCCGATCACCCCGCTCGACCTGCTGTGCGCCTCCGGAACGTCGTACTTCGGCGCGCCCGCGACGCCGTACGTCCCCGGTGTGCAGGGAGTCGGCCGGGTGGACGGCCGGACCGTCTGGTTCCCGACGACGGCCGGGATGCGCCCCGGTGACGGCAGCATGGCCGCGGTCGCCACCGCCGTCGCCGAGGACCTGGTGGAGCTGCCGGACGGCGCCGATCCGGTCGCCGTCGCGGCGGCCGGGTTGTCCGCGGTCGCCGCACACGCCTGCCTGCACGCCCGCGGTGGGCTGACGTCCGGGGAGACCGTGCTCGTGCTCGGCGCCGGTGGCGTGGTCGGGCTCTCCGCGGTGCGGTTCGCCCGCGCCGCCGGGGCACGGGTGGTCGCCGGGGCCCGCTCCCCCGCCGCCCGGGCCAGGGCCGCCGCCGCCGGCGCGGACGTCGTGGTCGACCTGGACGGCGGTCTCGACGAGCTGGCCGCACGGTTCACCGACGCCTGCGACGGCGCCGCCGACCTGGTGCTCGACCCGCTGTTCGGGGTCCCCGCCGCGGCCGCGCTGCGTGCGCTGCGCCCGGGCGGCCGGATGGTGCACCTGGGCAGCTCGGCCGGCGACACCAGCCCGATCGACTCCGCGACGCTGCGCAGCAGATCGCTGCGGGTGATCGGCTACACCAACAACGAGCTGTCCCGCGCCGAGCGGGCGGAGACCCTCGGAGCGGTCGCGGACGCCGTCGCCGACGGGACCCTCGATCTCCCGCACGAGCGCCGCCCGCTCGACGACGCCGGAGCCGCCTGGCAGCGGCAGGCCGCCGGCACGGCCGACGGACGGATCGTGCTGGTCGCCTGACCGCGCGGAGCAGCTCGGCAACGCCCCGGGCGCCAGGCGGGTCCTCCCCCGGGCGGCCCGGCGGCCCCGCACCCCAGGTGGCCCCCCGCACCCCGCCCCGACGTCGTCGCACCGCCCGCTCCACCCCGCACCGGCTGTACCCGGTGCGGCAACGGGCCAGGGGTGCGGCGGCCGCGCGTCACGGCGGCGCTGCCCGGCAACCCGGCACGACCCGCGGCCCGGCACGACCCGCGGCAACTATCCGCGGCACCCACGCGCAAGCCCCCGCACCCGCTGCCGCGCACCCCGCACCCCGCACCCCGCACCCCGCACCCCGCACCCCGCCCCGACGTCGTCGCACCGCCCGCTCCACCCCGCACCGGCTGTACCCGGTGCGACGACCGACCAGGGGTGCGGCAACCGGGCAGGGGTGCGGGAAAACCCCAGGTCACGAAGCGGTGCGTGCACAGGCGACAGCGGAACGCGATCTCAAGATCCCTTATTGCGCCCCGTAATAACATGTTACATGCAACATCCAGTCCGTTGCGGCAACGACGACGATCGGACCCCTCCCCATGACGCAACCCGCCCCACCCGCCCCCGACACCAGCGACCCCAAGAAGGCGCGTCGTGCCGCATGGGGAGCGTTCGCCGGTACCGCCATCGAGTGGTACGACTTCTACGTCTACGGCACCGCCGCCGCGCTGGTGATCGGCAAGCTCTTCTTCCCCGATGCCGATCCGCTCGCGCAGACCCTCTCGGCACTCGCCACCTTCGCGATCGGCTTCATCCTCCGGCCGGTCGGCGCGGTGATCTTCGGTTACATCGGTGACCGGGTCAGCCGCAAGACCTCACTGCTCATCACGCTGCTGCTGATGGGTGGTGCGACCGTCGCCATCGGTCTGCTCCCCACCTACGAGACGATCGGTGTCGCCGCACCGATCATCCTGCTGTTCCTGCGCATGCTCCAGGGCCTCTCGGTCGGGGGCGAGTGGGGCGGCGCGGTGCTCATCGCCTCCGAGGCGGCGCCCCCGCACCGCAAGACACTCGCCGCGTCGATGGCCCAGCTCGGCGCCCCCGTCGGCTCGATCCTGTCGACCTCGGTGTTCCTGCTGCTCCCCTCCGGCGACGCGCTGCTCGACGGCTGGTGGCGGATCCCGTTCCTGCTCAGCGGCACGCTGCTGGTGGTCGGCCTGGTCCTGCGGCTCAAGCTGGAGGAGAACGACGAGTTCGTCCGGGCCCGCGAGCGCCGCGAGGCCGCCGCCACCAAGAAGGCCCCGGTGCTGGAGCTGCTCCGCCGCTTCCCGCTCACCAACCTCTGCGTCTTCCTCGCGTCCTGCGCGGTGTCCGGCGTGTACTTCCGCAACGTCTTCGCACTGAACTGGGCCGTCGAGACCCAGGACGTCGCCCGCGAGGTCTTCCTCAACGCGCTGCTGGCCGGCGGGTTCATCCAGGTGGTGCTGACCCCGCTCGCGGCGGTCGTCGCGGACCGGTTCTCGGTGCGCAATGCGCAGATCGCCTACACGCTGATCTACCTGGTGGTCGCACCGTTCCCGCTGCTCGCCCTGATCAGTGCGGGCGAGGGTCCCGGATCGGTGTACCTCGCGGTGGCGCTGTCCTACGTGGGCCACTCGGTGTACTACGCCACGCTGTCCGGCTTCCTCACCACACTGTTCCCCGCCGAGCTGCGCTACACCGGGATCTCGCTCGGTTACCAGCTGTCCGGTTCGCTGGTCTCCGGCTTCGTCCCGCTCGTCGCGGCGACGCTGGTCGGCGCCGACGGGACCAACATCCTGCCGGTCCAGCTGCTCTACGGTGGCCTGATCCTGCTCAGCCTGCTGGGCACCCTCGCGGGCACCTCGGTCAGCCGGCGGGAGACCGCGCGCTACGCCGCCTCGCTGGCGGCGGAGACACCACCGGCCGAGGTCACGTCGGGCGCCGGCGACGGACCCCACGGCACGAGCTGACCCGCAGGCCGGGCCCCGCGCCGCGCGCCGCGGGGCCCGGCCGCACCACCCGAATCCACAGCCAGGAGCAACCACCATGTCCCACGTCGGCACCACCGAGCTCCGGAGCCGGTTCGCCGCGGCACTGTCCCACCTCTACGGGACCGAGGTCCCCGCCTACACCACGCTGCTGCAGGTCTCCGAGGAGGTGAACCGCCGGGTCATCGAGGAGCAGGGCGACTCGGCCGAGCGGCTCGGCAGCATCGCCCGGGTGACCGCCGAGCGGCACGGCGCGATCCGGGTCGGCAGCGCCGCCGAGCTCGCCCAGGTCGCGCGGATCTTCGGCGCGCTCGGCATGCACCCGACCGGCTTCTACGACCTGCGCGACGCGCGCCCGCAGCCGATCCCGGTCGTCTCGACCTCGTTCCGCCCGACCGACACCGAGGAGCTGGCCCGCAACCCGTTCCGGGTGTTCACCTCGGTGCTCGTCCCGCAGGACCGGCGCTTCTTCGACGCCGACCTGGAGCGCAGGCTCACCGCGTTCATCGAGAGCCGCACCCTGTTCCCGGACGAGCTGCTCGTGCTCGCCGACCGCGCCGAGGCCGGCGGCGGGCTCGACGCCGCCGACGCCGAGCGGTTCCTGGAGCTCGCCACCGCGTCGTTCGCCCTGTCCCCCGAGCCGGTCGACCGCGCCTGGTACGCCGAGCTGGAGCGGATCTCCGGGGTGGCGGCCGACATCGGCGGCGTCGCCAGCACCCACATCAACCACCTGACGCCCCGGGTCCTCGACATCGACGACCTCTACCGGCGGATGCAGGACCGCGGGATCACGATGATCGACCGCATCCAGGGCCCGCCCGCCTGGGGCGGCCCGGACGTGCTGCTCCGGCAGACGTCGTTCCGGGCGCTGGCCGAGCCGCGCCGGTTCGCCGAGCCGGACGGCAGCGTGTCCACCGGGGAGCTGCGGGTGCGCTTCGGTGAGGTCGAGGCGCGCGGGATCGCGCTCACTCCGGCCGGCCGGGACCTCTACGACCGGATGGTCGCCCTGGTGGACGAGCGGATGGCGGACCGGCCGGACGACGACCGCCCGGCCGTCGCCGCGCACGTGTGGGCCGAGCACCTGCCCGCCACCGAGCAGGAACTGTGTCTGGGCGGGCTCGGCTACTTCAGCTACGCGACCGCCGGGCGGACGCCGGAGGGAACCCCGCCGGGCACCCTGCGCGAGCTGCTGGAGCAGGGCTGGGTCGAGGCCACGCCGATCGTCTACGAGGACTTCCTGCCCCGGTCCGCGGCCGGGATCTTCGCCTCCAACCTCACCGGCAACGCGACGCTGCACGCCGATCAGGGCGGGGCGGAGCGCGACGCGGCGTGGCTCTCGGACGCGATCGGGCGGCCGGTGGCGGCCCCCGAGCAGATCTACGCCGAGCAGTCCGCGATCTCGCTGCGCGCGGTGGAGAAGGAACTCGGGATCGCGGTCCCGGACCCGATCGGCTGAGCACGACACCCGTCCGGCCCAGCTCGTCCCGCCCGGGGCCGGACGGGTGTCGCGCGTCACGCTCCGTGCCTGCACTGACCCGCATCGCGACAGCAGGCTTCCTTACAGTGACGGTGCGTAGAATCGTCGGTGAGCGAAGGAGTGTCATGGAACGGCTCGCCGACCAGCCCAGCAAGGCCGACCAGCTCACCGTCGCCGTGCGGGACGCGATCCGCAGCGGCGAGCTGACACCGGACCGTCTCTACTCGGCCCAGGAGCTCGGCGAGCTGTTCGGCGTCTCCCGGACCCCGGTCCGGGAGGCCCTGCTGAAACTGGCGAACGCGGGCCTGGTCCGGATCGAGCGCAACCGGGGCGCCCGCGTCCTGCACAGCACCGAGGCCGACATCACCGAGGTGTCGACGCTGCGGCTGCTGCTGGAGCCGGCCGCCACCGGCCGCGCCGCGCTCGCCCCGGACTTCCCGGTCGCCGAGCTCACGGCGACCCTCGACCGGATGCAGGCGCACGCCGACGAGCCCGAGGAGTTCTTCCGGGCCGACTGCGACTTCCACGACGTGATCATGCGGGCCGGCGGCAACCAGCGGCTGGCGGGCATCGTGCTCTCGCTGCGCGACGCGATCGCGTTGCAGGGCAGGCGCAGCATGCCGAACGTCCGGGGCGCCACCCAGATCATCGCCGAGCACCGCGCGGTCGCCGACGCCGTCGCGAGCGGCGACCGCGACCGGGCGAGCGCGGCGATGCGCGAGCACTTGCTCAGCACGGCCGACGTGTTGAGCGAGGACTCGGCCACCTGGCGGCAGGAGTGGGAGCGCTGGGCCTGACGGTCCCGCCGCGCCCGGCCCAGCACGACTTACCCATGAGTAGCATGTAACGTGCAATTCACCACCACGCGAGAGGGGCGGGCATGCTCGACGTCGACACCCGGTCACCGGCACCCGTCGTGCCCGATCCCGCCCTGGCCGCGGCGCTGCACCGGCACGGCCTGGACTACCGCGACGACCCCGGCACCCGGGCGATGTACGCCACCGACGCCTCGCTGTACCGGATCCCGCCGCAGGGCGTGGTGCGCCCCCGCGACACCGACGACGTGCTCGCCGCCCTGGCCGTCTGCCGCGAGCTCGGCGTGCCGCTGACCTCCCGCGGCGCCGGCACCTCGGTCGCCGGCAACGCGATCGGCCCCGGTGTCGTGCTGGACTTCAGCCGGCACATGAACCGGGTGCTCTCGATCGATCCGCAGGCCCGCACCGCACTCGTCGAACCGGGCACCGTGCAGGCCGCGCTGCAGGCCCGGGCGGCCGGGCACGGGCTGCGCTTCGGCCCCGACCCGTCGACACACACCCGCTGCACGATCGGCGGCATGATCGGCAACAACGCCTGCGGCGCACGCAGCCTGGGCTACGGCCGCACCTCCGACAACGTGGCCGGGCTGGAGCTGGTCACCGCGGCCGGCGAGCGGATCGGCACCGGGTACGACGCGGCCGGCCGGCCCACCGTCACCGGCGACACCGACCTGGTCGCCCGCCTGCAGGACCTGATGGCCGGGTTCCTGGCCGTCGGCCGCACCGAGTTCGACCGGTTCGGCAGGCAGGTCTCCGGCTACGCCGTGCAGCACCTGCTCCCCGAGCGGTTCGACCTCGGACAGGCACTCGTCGGCTCCGAGGGCACCCTCGGTGTGCTCACCGCGGCGACCGTCCGGCTGGTCCGCGACCCCGCACACCGGGTGATGGTGGCGCTGGGCTTCGACGACATCGTCGCTGCGGGCGAGGCCGCCCCGCTGGTCGTGGGATACCGGCCGACCGCGTGTGAGGGGCTCGACTCCCGGCTGGTCGACGTCGTCCGCACCCGGCGCGGGGCCGACCGGGTACCGGAGCTCCCGGACGGCCGGGCCTGGCTGTTCGTCGAGCTCGCCGGGGACGACCGGGACGAGGTCATGGACCGGGCGGCCACGCTCGCCGGATCCGGGATCTCCGCGCGCACCCGGATCGTCGACGACCCGGCCGTGGCCGCGCCGCTGTGGCGGATCCGGGAGGACGGCGCCGGACTGGCCGGGATCGCCCCGTCCGGGAAGCGGGCCTGGGCCGGCTGGGAGGACGCCGCCGTCCCGCCCGACTCGCTCGGCGCCTACCTGGCGGAGTTCGACGAGCTGCTGGCCACCCACGAGCTGACCTCCGCCCCGTTCGGGCACTTCGGCGAGGGCTGCATCCACGTGCGGCTGGACTTTCCGTTCGACCGCGCGGACGGCACCACCGCGTTCCGTGAGTTCCTCGCGGCGGCCGCGAAGCTAGTCGCGAAGTTCGGCGGGACGCTGTCCGGCGAGCACGGCGACGGCCGGGCCCGCAGCGCGCTGCTGCCGACCATGTACTCGCCGGAGGCGCTGCGCCTGTTCGGCGGACTGAAGGCCGTCTTCGACCCGGACGCCCTGCTCAACCCCGGCGTGCTGGTCGACCCGGATCCCGTCGACCGCTCGGTGCGGTTCACCGCGGACCTGCCGCTTGTCGGCTCGCGGGGCTTCCGGTTCGACCACGACGGCGGCGACCTCGGCAACGCCGTGCACCGGTGCACCGGGGTCGGCAAGTGCCGCGCCGACAACTCCGGGCACGGCGGCCTGATGTGCCCGTCGTACCTGGCCACCCGCGAGGAGAAGGACTCCACCCGCGGCCGGGCCCGGGTGCTGCAGGAGATGATCCGCGGCGAGCGGACCGACTGGCGGGCCCCCGAGGTGCACGAGGCGCTGGATCTCTGCCTGTCCTGCAAGGGCTGCACCTCGGACTGCCCGACCGGGATCGACATGCCCAGCTACAAGTCCGAGGTGCTGCACCGCGCCTACAAGGGACGGATCCGGCCGCGGTCGCACTACTCGCTGGGCATGCTGCCGCGCTGGGCCCAGCTGGCCGGGCTGGCGCCGCGGCTCGCCAACCGGGCGGCGACGCTGCCCGGGATCGGCCGGCTGATGCTCCGCGTGGCCGGTGTGGACGGCCGGCGCTCGATCCCGGCATTCGCGACGACACCGTTCCGCCGCTGGTGGCGGCGCACCGGCTCGGCCGCGGCCACCGGCGGCACCCCGGTGCTGCTGTTCACCGACAGCTTCACCGAGGGCTTCTCCCCCGCCGCCGCGCAGGCCACCGTCGCGCTGCTGCGCCGCGCCGGATTCGAGCCGCAGGTCCCCCGCAATCAGCTCTGCTGTGGGCTGACCTGGATCTCCACCGGCCAGCTCGACGCCGCCCGCCGGATCCTGCGCCGCACCACCGGCGAGCTGGCCGCGGCGACGGCCGCCGGGATCCCGATCGTCGGGCTGGAGCCGTCGTGCACCGCGGTGCTGCGCAGCGACGCCGTCGAACTGCTCGGCACCGACGACGCCCGGGCCGTCGCCGGCAACACGTTCACCCTCGCCGAGTTCCTGTCCCGGCAGGACGACTGGACCCCGCCGGACCTGTCCGGGACGACGGTCGTCGCCCAGCCGCACTGCCACCACCACGCCGTCATGGGCTGGACGGCCGACCGGGAGCTGCTGACCCGGGCTGGGGCGTCGGTCCGGGCGCTGGCCGGATGCTGCGGGCTGGCCGGGAACTTCGGCGTCGAGCAGGGGCACTACGAGGTGTCGGTGGCGGTCGCGGAGCAGAACCTGCTGCCCGCGCTGGACGCCGAGCCCGACGCCGTCGTGCTGGCCGACGGGTTCTCCTGCCGCACCCAGATCTCCGACCTGCGCGGACGCCCCGCGGTGCACCTGGCCGAGCTGCTGCTCGACGGCCGGGTCACGGAGACGACGGCGCGGGGCTGAACGCGGTCCGCACCGCGAACCCGCCCAGCACGGTGCCGGCGATCCAGCGCTGCACGGTCATCGCCCGCGGCCGCGCGGCCAGGAACCCGGACACCGACGCGGCGGTCAGCACGATCAGCGCGTTCACCGTGACCGCGACGGCGATCTGGGTGCCGCCGAGCTGGAGCAGCTGGCTCCAGGTGGCGCCGTCGGCCGGGGTGACGAACTGCGGCAGCAGCGCCGCGTACATCAGCGCGATCTTGGGGTTCAGCAGGTTGGTGAGCAGGCCCATCCCGAACAGCCGCGCGTCCGACTCGGGTGCGAGATCGCGGGCCTGGAACGGCGAGCGGCCGCCGGGGCGCAGCATGGTCCAGGCCAGCCACGCCAGGTACACCGCTCCGGCGATCTTCACCGTGGTGTACGCGGCCGGGACGGCGGCGAACAGCGCGGACAGCCCGGCCGCCGCGGCCACCAGGTAGCAGACGAACCCGGCGGCCGTCCCGGCGAGCGAGACGAGCCCGGCGCGGCGGCCCTGGGAGATCGCCCGGGAGGTCAGGTAGATCATGTTCGGCCCCGGCGTGAGGACCATGCCGAGTGCGATCACGACGACACCCAGTACCGCGGACAGCTCGATCACGATCCGACCCAAGCACGCCCGGCCGGCGGCTGACCACCGGATTCCCGCCCGGCTAGGGTGATGCATGTCGCAACGATCGAGGGAATCGGACGTGCTCCAGCCGTCGTCGTACACCGGGATCCTGCTGGCCGGCCCACCCGCTTCGGGGAAGCGCACGGTCGCGTTCGCACTCACCAGCCTGCGGCGCAGCTACGCCCGCGTCCCCGCGCTGACGACCGCCACCGATCCGCCGGTGGACGCCGAACCGGCCGCCCGGGCGCACCTCGACGAGCTGCGGTCCTGGGCCCAGGTGCTGCACGAGTTCACCGTGGACGGCTCCGGGTACCTCTACGACCGGGAGCGCCCGGCCGGGCTGCGCGAACAGGGGCGCCTCCCGGTCGTGTGCGTCGAGGACGCCGACGCACCGGCCGCGTTCCGGCGCGAGTCGGCCGGCTGGCTCCCGGTGCTGCTGTGGTGCCCGGCCCCGGAGGCGCGGGCCAGGGCCGGCCGGGGGCTCCGCGGCCCGGTCGACCGCGGCTGGACGCGCCGGTGGGAGCGGTCGAGCAAGGCCCTGCTGGGCGCGGCGACGCACTTCACCCTCACCCTGCGGACCGACCGGCTGGACGCCGTCGACGCCGCCCGGATCATCCACGCCGCCGCGCAGGCGACCGCCCCGGGGTGAGCACCGGGTCCCCTCCGGTGGCGGCCGCCGGCGCCTGCTCCTAGGTTTCGCCGGGTACCACGCGCGCCGCGGAGGAGGCCACCATCAGCACCGAGCACGGTGGCGCCACCGCTCGCGGACCGGCCCGGTTCGGCCGCGCGGTCGAGCGCGGCGACGGCGCCGACTTCCCCTTCTACGACGGGACGCCGGTCGGGGTGTCCACCGGCCGCTGGCTCGCGCTGTGGTCCGCCTGCCTGGTCGCCTTCCTCGTCCTGTCCCTGGTCCCACTGGACGGCCCGTCCGCGCTGGTCCGGCAGTCCGCGTTCACCGCGATCATGCTGGGTGCCCTCGGGTGGGCCACCGGCCGCTGGTGGACGGCGCTCTTCCGCCGGGTGACGCTGCGCGACGCCGGGCTCATGGTGGTGTTCGCCGTGCTGGGGATGATCACCTCGGGGGTGGCGGCACTCGTCGTCCGGAGCCTGTTCGCGGTGTCCGCGAACCCGTTGAGCGGCGGCACCCGGGGTGGCACCGGCCAGACGATCGTGGAGTGGGTCGGCGACGCGGTTCAGCTGCTCGGCGAGGAGCTGATGACGTTGCTGCCGTTCCTGGCGCTGCTGCACATCCTGACCGGACGCGCCGGGCTCGGCCGGCGCCCGGCGATCGTCTGGGCGGCGCTGGTCACCGCGGTCTGGTTCGGCGCCCTGCACCTGCCGACTTACGACTGGAACGTCGCGCAGTCGCTGATCGTGATCGGTGCCGCCCGGCTGGTGCTGACGCTGGCCTACATCCGCACGAAGAACCTGTGGGTGCCGGTCGGCGCCCACATCCTGTTCGACACGACCGTCCTGTTCCTGGTGCCCGCGCTGACCTGAGCGGCCGGCCGGCCGTCGGGATGTGCGGCACGACCGCCGCGCCCACCGGGCGCCGGCCCGCCGGTCGGCCATGATCGAACCCATGACCACCGGCACCGACGGCCCGACGCTCCGGCCGGCCGCCCCGCAGGACGTCGGCACGCTGCACCGGTTCGTCGTCGAGCTGGCGGCGGCCGAGGCGTTCCCCGGGGCCGTCGAGACCCTGCTCGGGCACCTCGCCCGGCTCGCCGTCGAGCGCGGGTGCGGGCGGCTGGAGTGGTGGGTACTGCACAGCAACGACGGCGCGATCCGGTTCTACGAGCGGTTACGGGCACGCGGCCTGGACGAGATCGGGGTGATGCGCCTGGACGGGTCCGCGCTCGAACGGCTCGGCCGCGGGTGAGCGGTCAGAACATGCCGTTGTCGTTCGCCGAGGTCGCCGGGACGACCTGCAGGACGTCCCAGTGCTCGACGACCTTCCCGTCGTCGTCGACCCGGAAGATGTCGATGCCGGCGTAGTCCTCGCCGCCCGGCCAGCTCTGGTGGCAGTGCAGCACCACCAGGTTCCCCTCCGCGACGACCCGGACGAACCGCACCGACTTGCCCGGGTACTCCGCCGCCATCCGTTCGAAGTAGTCGATGAACGCCTGCTTGCCGTCGGCGACGTGCACGTTGTGCTGGATGTAGGTCGCCCCCGCGTAGCGCTCGATCGCCTCGGCAGGCCGGCTCCGGTTGAACATCAGGTCGTAGAACGCCCGGACGTTGTCCTTGTTGCGCTGCAGGTCGGTGTCGGTCACGGCGCGCTCGCCTCCGGTGCAGGAGTGGGTAGGACGGCCCAACCCCGGCGCGGTCGCGTTCATTCCGCGTGGCGATGAGTTCGCCGCGCCGGACCGGTCCCCCTTTCGCGACCGCCACGACAGGAGGCCGACCGTGAGCATCCACCTCGTCCGCCCGGACGACCACACGGAACTGCACGTCGAGTCGATCGGGGGGATCGGCGGCGATCCGCTGGTACTGCTGGGCGGTGCGACGTGGTCCAAGGACTGGTGGGACGACCGGCTGTGCGCACTGTTCGCCGACGCCGGGTTCCGGGTGGTCCGCTTCGACCAGCGCGACACCGGCGAGTCGACGTTCTGGCCGCCCGGCGGGCCCGGCTACACCGGTGCCGATCTGGTGTCCGACGTGGTCGCCGTCATGGACGGGCTCGAACTCGGTGGCGCGCACGTCGTCGGGCTGTCGATGGGCGGCGGGCTCGCCCAGCAGCTCGCGTTCCGGTACAGCTCGCGTGTGCTGTCCTCGACCCTGATGTCGACCAGCCCGGCCGGCCCGGTCCGGTCGGAGCTGCCCGGCCCGACGCCCGCGATCGCCCGGCTGTTCACCGAGGCCGCGGACGAACCCGACTGGGCGGACCGGGCGGCGGTCGTCGAGCACCTGGTGGAGGGCGAGCGCCCCTTCGCCGGGCCGGGGAGCTTCGACGAGGACGTCGTCCGGGCGACCGCCGGACGGGTCGTCGACCGCACCCGCAGCCTGCCCAGCGCGATGACCAACCACTTCCTGCTCTCCGACGGCGGTGCGGCACCCGTCGAGCTGTCCGAGCTGGGCTCCCGGCCCACCCTGGTCGTGCACGGGACGGCCGATCCGCTGTTCCCGGTCGAGCACGGTCGCGCGCTGGCGGAGCACATCCCGGGCGCCGAACTGCTGGAGCTCGCCGACGTCGGCCACCAGCTTCCGCCGCCCCGGCACTGGGACGCGCTGGTCGGCGCCGTGGCGCGGCAGCGGGAGCTCCGGTGATCACGCCGGAGCCTGCCGGTGAGCCGAGCCGACCGGCCCTGGCCCTCGCCCGGCTGACCCACGCCCAGTGGCTCGCCGTGAACCTCTACGAGGCCGTCGTCCGGATGCCCGAGCGGCTCGCCGACGAGCACGACCGCGCGGATCGGCCGCCGGGGCGGGGGCCGCTGCGCCGGGGCAGCCCGGCCCACTACCACGTTCCCGCGATCCCGCTGGTGCTCGGCTCGGCGGTCGCTGCGGCCGGCACCGGGCCGGGCTCCCCGGGCGCCCGGCGGGCAGCCCTGGTCGCGGCGGGATCGTCGCTCGTCGCGACCGTCCTGTCCGGATACCTCGTCCGGACGGTCAACCTGCGGCTGCTCGGCGACGGGCCGCCGATCGCCGCGGACGAGCGGGAGCGGCTGCTCGCCCGGTGGGACAAGGTGAACGGGGTCCGGCTGGTGCTGCTGGCCGTCGCCACCGCAGGCTTCGAGTACGCGGGGCGCGCCGATCAAGACAGCTCGGCGCCCGCTGAGTAATGGTTGTGCTGGATGAACCCATGGCGGCATCGTCGGGTTGCAAATCCCCACCGCGCGACCCGGAGGAGCCGACCATGGCCGGACTCGGGAAGACCCGGGCGGCGCTCCGGCTCGGCCCGGCACCCCCCGGTGAATCGGCTGGGGCGACGACCCACGAACTGCAACGATGCCTGCATGTCGACGCTGAGAACGGTGGGACGACTGACCGGGTGGGCGTGCATGGCGATCGGTGGGATCCAGCTCGTCGGCGGGGTGCGCGGCGAGCCGGGCATGACCGGTGACGCGACGGTCGACTCGCACGTCCGGTTCATGGGCCCGGTGTTCGCCGGTTACGGGCTGGCCTGGCTCGACGCCACCGCCGACGACGAACCGGACCTGGACCGGCTGCGGATCCTCGCCGGATTGATGGCGCTCGGCGGCGTCGGGCGGCTGGTGACCCGCGCGACCCGGGGCCGGCCGCACCGGTTCCACGACGCGCTGCTCGCCGTCGAGCTCGCCGCCCCGGTGGTGACGGAGGTGCTGGGCCGGCGCGAGCGGGCCGCGCGCAGGTGACCGGGCGAACCCGCTGTTCAGGGGCGTAGGGTCGATGCCGGATCTGGTGCCCCCGGTGGGATTCGAACCCACACCGGTAACCCTTTTAAGGGGCTTGCCTCTGCCGTTGGGCCACGGGGGCGCCACGCCAGCGTAGCCAGGCGGGGAGGTCGGCGATGGCGGGCACCGAGAAGGTGGACCTGCGCGGCGCCGCCGCGACCCTGCTGATGACCCTCTACATGCGACGGCTCGACGCGCGTTCCCGCAGGCCGATCCTCGGCGACCCGTACGCCGAGGCGGTCTACGACCGGATCGAGCACGACGTGCACGGCCTCTGGCAGGTCGCGGGCGACGCCGCCACCATCGCCGCCCGGGCCGCCGTACTGGACGGCTGGACCCGGGAGTTCCTGGGCACCGAGTCGCACGGCCAGGTGCTGCACCTGGGCTGCGGATTGGACAGCCGCCCGCTGCGGCTGGCGGTGCCGCCGACCGTCCGCTGGCTCGACGTCGACCAGCCGGAGGTGATCGACGTCCGGCGGCGGCTGTACACCTTCCCGGAGCACGTCGTGCAGGTTGCCGGCTCGGTCACCGGCGAGACGTGGTGGGAGGCGGTGGACCCGGACCGGCCGACACTCGTCGTCGCCGAGGGCCTGTTCATGTACCTCCGGCCCGCCACGGTGCACGCCGTCGTCGACCGGGTCGTCGACGGGACCCGGCGGGCCGAGCTGGCCTTCGACGCCGTCTCCCCGTGGACGGTCACGATGTCCCGCTGGACCCCGACGTTCCGTGCCCTGGGCACCGGTTTCCGGTGGGCCTGGAACCCGGCCGACTTCGCCCACCGCCACCCCACGCTGCGCGAGCTCGACGACGTCGCGATCATCGACGAGCTGACGATCCGGCATCCGCGGGTGTGGCTGCGGCCGCTGCTGTCCGCCGCCGGGCACCTTCCGACGCTGCAGGACGCGATGCGCCTGCACCGCTTCACCACCCGCTGAGAGAGAAGGCCACCGACCGTGTCCGTCGTGCAGACCGTCGCGAGACCGTTCAACGCCGTCGTCGACGCCCTGTTGCGTTCCCCGCGGCTGCGCGGGCTGGTGCAGGGCCGGATGACGGTCCTGACCTACACCGGGCGCCGGTCCGGCCGGGAGGTCCGCCTCCCGGTCGGCTACGAGCGGGGCGGCCCGGAGCGGGTGCTGGTGCGGGTCGGGCTGCCCTACCGGAAGACGTGGTGGCGCAACTTCACCGGCGACGGGCATCCGGTCACGGTCCTGCTCGACGGCCGGGAGCGGGTGGGGCACGGCGTCGTCGTCCGCGACGCCGGCCGGGTCACCGTCGACGTCACGCTGGAGCCGTGAGCCGGTGAGGCCCTGACCGCGCGACTCCCGCCGGGGCGTGACTGACGGGCGGGGTGAGCAGAGCAGCGCGCGAGGTGAGCAGAGCAAAGCGAGGTACACACAGACCCCCTGCCTGCGGCGATGCCGTGCCGGCGGGGCGGTTACCGGGGCGCCGGGGAGAGCCCGGCGGCCCGGGCGGCGTCGGCGAGGACCTGCTCGAGCATCGCCGGGGTCAGGCGTCCGGTGAAGGTGTTCTGCTGGCTCACGTGGTAGCAGCCGAACAGCTCCAGCGGCGCGCGGCCGGGGCCGGACGGGCTCAGCGTCACCGAGGTTCCGTGCCCGAAGCGCGGCCTCGGCCGCGGGATCTCCCAGCCGGCCCCGGCGAGCACCGGTAACAGCGCCTGCCAGCCGAACCCGCCCAGCACCATGATCGACCGCACGGTCGGGGCCAGCAGGTCCAGCTCGCGTTCCAGCCAGCTCCGGCAGGTGTCCCGCTCGGCGGGGGTGGGCTTGTTCTCCGGCGGCGCGCAGTGCACCGGCGCGGTGATCCGGACGCCGTACAGCTCCAGGCCGTCCCTCGCGTGGACGGAGGTCGGCTGCGACGCCAGGCCGACCGCGTGCATCGCGGCGTAGAGCACGTCGCCGCTGCGGTCGCCGGTGAACATCCGGCCGGTGCGGTTGGCGCCGTGCGCGGCGGGGGCCAGCCCGACGACGAGCATCGCCGCGTCGGCCGGGCCGAAGCCGGGCACCGGGCGTCCCCAGTAGGTCTGGTCGCGGTAGGCGGCCCGCTTCTCCTCCGCGACCCGCTCGCGCCACTCGACCAGCCGCGGGCAGGCCCGGCACTCGGCGATCTGCCGGTCCAGCAGGGCCAGGCTCATGCGATCGAGCGCGCGATGCCGTCCAGGATGTCGTGCTCGGAGACGACCACGCGGTCGATCCCGGCGCGCGCGTGCAGCTCGTCGGCCAGCGCCTGTACGACCAGCGATCCGGCGCCGATCACGTCCACCCGGCCCGGGTGCAGCGCACCGTGCTTCTCGCGCTCCGCGCGCGGGGAGTGGATCAGCAGGTCGGCGACCCGGTGCAGCTCGTCGCGGGACAGCGTCGACAGGTGCACCGCCTCCGGATCGTAGCTCGGCAGCTCCTGGGCGATCCCGGACAGCGTGGTGATCGTCCCGGCGACGCCGACCCAGGTCCGGGCGCCCTCGACCGGCACCGACGCGAACGCCTCGGCCAGCACCTCTGCGGCGACCCGGCGGGCCTGCTCCACCTCGGACTCCGACGGCGGGTCGGACGGCAGGCAGCGCTCGGTCAGCCGGACCGATCCCATGTCCACCGACCGGGCCGCGGTGACCTCGGCGACACCGTCGCGCAGCTCGCCGACGACGACCTCGGTGGAGCCGCCGCCGACGTCGGTCACCACGAACGGGCCGTCGTCCGGGTCGAGGTCGCCGACCGCGCCGACGAACGACAGCCGGGCCTCCTCGTCGCCGGTGATGATCTCCGCCTCGACGCCGAGGGTGTCGCGCACCATCGTGAAGAAGTCCTCGCGGTTGGCGGCGTCGCGGGTCGCCGAGGTGGCGACCATCCGGACCCGCTCGGCACCCTTGCGGCGGGCCGCGACGGCGTAGTCGACGAGCGCGACCCGGGTCCGTTCCAGGGCCTCCGGATCGAGCCGGCCGGTCGCGTCGACACCCTTCCCCAGCCGGACGATCCGCATCTCC
Organism: Pseudonocardia kongjuensis; assembly: GCF_039526905.1. NCBI lineage: Bacteria > Bacillati > Actinomycetota > Actinomycetes > Pseudonocardiales > Pseudonocardiaceae > Pseudonocardia > Pseudonocardia kongjuensis. The sequence goes on from NZ_BAAAJK010000034.1 coordinate 132,237, forward strand.
CGGTGCAGGTCGCGCAGCTCCTTGGCGCCGTCGAACGCCTCGGTCACGTCGGCGACGAGCAGGCGGATCGAGTTGGTCCCGCAGTCGATGGCGGCCACCCGCGACATCGGCACTCCCTGGGCTGGACGACCGGTCGCCGCCACCGTACGCGGAAGCCTGGAGCCGGACCCGCCGGTCAAGTTACTCTCGGGTAGTGACGACGACGCACACCCGGCCGGAGACGCCGGCCCCCGTGTCCGATCTCGGCACCCACGAGGTCACGAACCAGGTCCCGCCGCGACCGGACGGCGACCTGCTCGACGCCGACCCCGCGCTGACCGAGGCGCTGGACCGGGAGGGCGGCGACCGGGCCGCGCTGGAGCGGCTGGCCGCCGTGGTCGGCACCGCGGCGCACCGCGAGCACGCCCGCGCCGCGAACACCCACGAGCCGGAGCTGCGCACCCACGACCGCACCGGGCACCGGATCGACGAGGTCGGCTTCCACCCGTCGTGGCACGAGCTGATGCGGGTGAGCGTCGAGCACGGCCTCGGCGCCGCGCCCTGGGCGTCCGCACCCGGCACCGGCGCGCACCTGACCCGCGCCGCCGGGTTCTACCTGACCTCGCAGGTCGAGCAGGGCCACCTGTGCCCGATCTCGATGACCTACGCCGCGGTCCCCGCGCTGCGGCACGCCCCGGAGCTGGCCGCCGCCTACGAGCCCGGGCTGACCGCCCGCAGCTACGCCCCCGGGCTCGCCGTCCCGGCCGGCAAGGCCGGCCTGCTCGCCGGGATGTCGATGACCGAGAAGCAGGGCGGCTCCGACGTCCGGTCCGGCACCACGGTGGCCGCACCGCAACCGGACGGCAGCTACCGGCTGACCGGGCACAAGTGGTTCACCTCGGCCCCGATGAACGACCTGTTCCTCACCCTCGCCCAGGCGCCCGGCGGGCTGACCTGCCTGGTCCTGCCGCGGGTCCTGCCGGACGGCACGCGCAACGCGATCCGGCTGCAGCGGCTCAAGGACAAGCTGGGCAACCGGTCGAACGCGTCGTCGGAGATCGAGTACACCGGCGCGGTCGGCTGGCGGATCGGCGACGAGGGCCGCGGCGTCCGGACGATCATCGAGATGGTCTCGATGACCCGGCTGGACTGCGTGCTCGGCGCCGCCGGGACGCAGCGGGCGGCCGTCGTCGAGGCCGCGCACCACGCCGCGCACCGGTCGGCGTTCGGCGCCCGGCTGATCGAGGCGCCGCTGATGCGCGAGGTGCTCGCCGAGCTGGCCGCGGAGACCGAGGCCGCGACCGTGCTGGCGATGCGGCTGGCCGGCGCGGTGGACCGCGGCGAGACGGCGCTGCTGCGGCTCGCGCTGCCGGTGTCGAAGTACCTGGTGTGCAAGCGGACCTCCGCGGTGGTGGCGGAGGCGCTGGAATGCCTGGGCGGCAACGGCTACGTCGAGGAGTCCGATCTGCCCCGGCTGTACCGGGAGGCGCCGCTCAACTCGATCTGGGAGGGCGCGGGCAACGTCACCGCGCTCGACGCGCTGCGCGCGATCACCCGCGAGCCGGACGCGGTCGACGCACTGCTCACCGAGATCGACCTGGCCGCCGGGCGGGACCCGCGGCTGGACGCGACGACCGCAGCGCTGCGCACCGAGCTGGCCGCACCGCAGGAACGCCGGGCCCGCCGGCTCGCCGAGCTGGCCGCGCTCGCACTGCAGGGCTCACTGCTCGTCCGGCACGCCCCGGCCGCGGTCGCGGAGACCTTCCTGACGACCCGGCTGGACACCGGAGGCCCGCTGCGCACGGCCGGGACCCGGCCCGGCGGGGGCACCGGGAGCACGGTGGACGCCGTGCTGGAGCGGGCGACCACGGCGGCCGGGGGCTTCTGAGAGGAGCCGATCACATCACGTCCGGCCGGGCGAGATGGCTGTTACTTCGGTTTGCCTTCCCTCACACACCGGAGTCGCCCCGTGCCCGTGCTCTGCCCGCCCGCTCCCCGCTCCGTCCTGCAGATCGCGGACGCTCCCCCGATCGCCCTGCACCGCACCGGATGGCCGGCCGTCGTGAGCGAGCTCGATCGGCGCGGGTTCCTCCTCGGCGGTGCCGTCGCCGCGGCCGCCGCCCTGACCGGCTGCGCCACCACGAGCGGTCCGGCCGCTCCGGCGATGATCGACTTCAGCTACCAGGGCGTCGAGACCCGGATCCCGGCCGAGCCGACCCGGGTCGCCGTCGTCGAGGGCCGCGGCGACCTGGAGTTCGCCCTCGTCGCCGGCTACCCGGTCGTCGCCAGCGGGTTCTACTTCGGCCGCGACGGCGCGCTGCTCGACGAGCTGTCCGAGTTCGATCTCGACGCGATCCAGGAGATCCGGTTCACCACCCAGCAGCCGGACCCCGAGCAGCTCGCGGCACTCGAACCGGACCTGATCGTGATGCGGGCCAACGCCTTCCAGCAGGACTTCTACGGCAACGACCTGCTCACCCGGATCGCCCCGATCCTCGCGGTACAGGCCGGTCGGCCGCAGTGGGTCGAGGACGTCACCGGGCAGGCGGCCGGTCTGCAGCGGGAGGACCGCGGGCAGAGCGAGATCGAGCGCTACGAGGCGCTCGTCGCCGAGGCCCGCGAGGCGCTCGGCGACATCCCCGACCGGCTCACCCTGACCATGGGCACCGCCCTGGACACCGGTGGCATGTACGTGTGGGCGAACCTGCTCGCGAACCGGGTCGCGGCCGATCTCGGCTTCACCCAGCCGCACTACGACCCGTCCGCCGCCGAGCCGTACTTCGAGGTCGGCGGCGAGGAGCTCGGCACCGCCGCGAACGCCGACGTCCTGTTCGTCCAGAGCCTGGACGACCGCCCCGCGCTGCAGGAGTCCCCGCTGTTCCGGGCCCGGCCCGCCGCGGTCGCGAACCGGGTGTTCGATCTCGACGCCACCCTGAACAACGGCCTCGGCCGCGCCGCCTGCGGGGTCGTCCGCCGGATCCGGACCGCGCTCACCGGCGACACGGCGGCCACCGGTGGCTGAGCCGGACGCGGCGCGCCGGGCGGCCCGCAACCTGCGCACCGAGCACCGGCTCTACCGGGCCACCGTGTCCGGCGCCGCGCAGGTGTCGCCACACCTGCGGCGGATCACGCTGGTGGCGCCGGAGTTCGCCGATCTCGATCCGCTCGGCCCCGACGAGTTCTTCGGCCTGCTGCTGCCCCCCGCGGGCCGGCCGCTCACGCTGCCCGGTTCGGGCGACGACATCCGGTCGGCGCTGGCCGGGCTGCCCGAGCCGGACCGCCCGACGCTGCGCTGGTACACGCTGCGCCACCACCGCCCGGCCGGGGCGGCCGTCGACATCGACTTCGTCGTGCACGGCGACGAGGGCCCCGGCAGCCGCTGGGCGCTCGGCGCCCGCGCCGGCGACGTCGTCGGCGTCCGGGAGTCCGGCGCGCCGTACCTGCTGCCCCCCGGCGCCCGCGGCCAGGTGCTGATCGGCGACGAGACGGCGCTGCCCGCGCTCGCCCGCATCCTGGAGTCCGCACCGGCGGTCGACACCGTCGCGCTCGTCGAGGTCCCCGACCTCGACGACGCGGTCGATCTCGCCGCCGGCCCGATCCGGGTCCCCCGGGGCGGGCGGGCCCCGGGGGCGGCGCTGCTCCCCGTGCTGGAGGACGCGACGCTGCCGGACACGATCGACTACGCCTGGGTCTGCGGCGAGGCCGATCTCGTGCGGCGGGCGCGGCGCCATCTCGTCGAGGAGCGCGGCGTGCCGAAGGAGCGGATCATGTTCTCCGGGTACTGGCGGCTGGGCCAGGCCCGGGGCTGACCCGCTACCGTCCCGGGTCGTTCCAGGTGTCGTAGTTCAGCGCCTCGAGATCGGTCTCGAAGTCACCGCCGTAGAACCGGCCGAGATCGATGCTGCCGACGTCGGAGTACCCCTCGTGGCAGTACAGCTCGAACAGGTTGCCCGAGGGGTCCCGGAAGTACATCAGGGCCTCGCTGCGGAACCGGGTCCACACCTGGTCGCACGGCACGCCGAACTCGGTCAGCCGGTCGCGCAGCGCATCCATCCGGTCCGGGGCGACGTCCAGCCCGTAGTGCGGGTACTCGGCCCGGCGGCCGGTGGCGGCGCCCTTGTCCTGCGCGGAGAACCCGAGCAGGAAGTTGCCCGGCATCGCCACGATGCCGAAGCCGTCGTTCTCGAAGGTGCCGAGGACCTGGGCACCGAAGATGGTGCTCCAGAAGCGCAGCGCCTCGTGCACGTCCCGCACGGGCATCGCCACGTGGTTGAAGCCGACGATGCCGGTGGTGGCGGCGTCGGTCCCGGGTACGGAGGTGGTCATGGCCTTCTCCTCTCGACGGGAGGAGGCCCCCGGCCCCCTCGCCGAGCAGCCATCGCAGCACCGGCACACCCGCGTCGGCCACCGATCCGTTCCGGTGACCGAACCGCACGGTGACCGGCGACTCACCCGGCGCAGTCGCCGTGCCGCCACCACGCGCCGAGCTCGTCGAGCGCCTCGTCGCCGAACGGGTTCACCCCGGATCCGGCGGCGAGCGCGTGCGCGACGTGCACGTGCAGGCACTTCACCCGGTCCGGCATGCCACCCGCGGTGACGTCCGGATGGGTGGCCAGCGGCTCGATCGCGTCCCGCTCCGCCAGGTAGCGCTCGTGCGCGGCCCGGTAGCGCCCGGCGAGCTCCGGATCGGTGGCGAGCCGGGCCTCCATCTCGCGCATCCGGCCGTCGGCCTCCAGGGTCCCGATCCGGGACGCCAGGCGCGGGCAGGTCAGGTAGTACAGCGTCGGGAACGGGGTCCCGTCCGGCAGCCGGGGCGCGGTCTGCACGACCGCCGGATGCCCGGACGGGCAGCGGTAGGCGACCGCCAGGATCCCGCGCGGGGCCCGGCCGAGCTGCCGGGCGACGGCGTCGAGATCCGCCTGCGACGGCGGGCCGGTCTCGAGTCCGGGTGCGCGGATGACGGGATCGGGCTCGGGATCGGACTGTGGGCTCACCCCGTCATCGTCGCGGTTCGCCGGTGACGTCGTTCCACAGGGTGGTGAACCAGGGGACGCCGGGCTCGGCCTGCCCGTCGTCGACGACCGGTTCCGGCGGCGCCGGGAACTGCACGACGTAGGGCGTCTCCCCCGGCTGCACCATCCCGAGCCGGGTCCTGGCCTGGGCCTGCACCTCCGCCGGGTCGGACAGCCGGGCCCGGTCCGCGGACAGCCGGTCGACCTCGGCCTCCAGCGCCTGCTGCCGGTCGGAGACGGCGGCCAGCTCCTGGCGCTGGGCGACGTAGTTGTGCAGCGGGACCGCGACGGTCAGCGCCAGCGCGCACACCACGATCGCCAGGATCGCGGCCCGCTTGGTCGACGACAGCCCGAGCAGGCCGGTGGTCCGCGCGACGACCTCGCCCGCCTTCGACCGGGCCCGGGTCAGCCGCGGGCGGGCCGGCGGCGGCCCGGCCGGCCGGGAGCGTGCGGTGCCGTTACGGGTGCCCGACGGCGCGGTCCGCGGCTTGGCCGGGGCGCGACCCCGGCCGGTGCCGGAGGTACGCGCCCTGGCGTCGCGGCCACGGCTGCGCGTGTCCCCCACGGCGTCCTCCTCCCCCGGACCGGTACCGCTGTGTGTCCGTCACCCCCAGGATGCCGCCCGATCGGGCGTCGGTCCGGGTGCCGCGCCGAGGGAACCCGGCCCGGCACCCGGATCGGCCGCTCAGCCCTGGCCGGGCACCTGGTAGCGGGGGAACGCGAGCTCGCCGTTGTAGCGGGCGGCGTCGCCGAGCAGCTCCTCGATGCGCAGCAGCTGGTTGTACTTCGCGACCCGCTCGGACCGGGCCGGGGCGCCGGTCTTGATCTGGCCGCAGCCGGTGGCGACGGCCAGGTCGGCGATCGTCACGTCCTCGGTCTCGCCGGAGCGGTGGCTCATCATGCAGCGGTAGCCCGCGTTGTGCGCCATCGTCACCGCGTCGAGGGTCTCGGACAGCGTGCCGATCTGGTTCACCTTCACCAGCAGCGCGTTCGCGGCGCCGCGGGCGATGCCGTCCTCCAGCCGCTCCGGGTTGGTGACGAACAGGTCGTCGCCGACCAGCTGCACCTTGTCCCCGATCGCCTCGGTCAGCGCGACCCAGCCGTCCCAGTCGTTCTCGTCGAGCGGGTCCTCGATGGAGACCAGCGGGTAGGCGTCGACCAGCTCGGCCCACACCTCGGCGAGCTTGTCCGACGACACCTTCTTGCCCTCGAAGGAGTACTTGCCGCCGTCGTGGAACTCGGTGGCGGCGACGTCGAGCGCCAGCACGACGTCGGTCCCCAGGGTGTAGCCGGCCCGCTGCACGGCCGCCGCGATCAGGTCGAGCGCGCCGCGGGTGCCGCCCTTGACGTCGGGGGCGAAGCCGCCCTCGTCACCCAGCCCGGTCGACAGGCCCTTGTCCTTCAGCTCCGACTTGAGCGCGTGGTAGACCTCGGCGCCCCAGCGCAGCGACTCCCGGAAGGTCTCCGCGCCGATCGGGGCGACCATGAACTCCTGCACGTCGACGGAGGTGTCGGCGTGCGCTCCCCCGTTGAGGATGTTCATCATCGGCACCGGTAGCACGTGCGCGTTGGAGCCGCCGACGTAGCGGAACAGCTCCAGGCCGGACGACTCGGCGCCGGCCTTCGCGACCGCGAGCGAGACGCCCAGCAGCGCGTTCGCCCCGAACTTCGACTTGTCCGGGGTGCCGTCGAGATCGACCAGCCGCTGGTCGACGAGCCGCTGGTCGACCGCCTCGACCCCGACCAGCTCCGGCCCGATCTCGTCGAGGACGGCCGCGACGGCCTTCTCGACGCCCTTGCCGCCGTAGCGCTTCGGGTCCCCGTCGCGCAGCTCGACGGCCTCGTGCTCGCCGGTCGAGGCGCCGGACGGAACCGCGGCACGGGCCAGCGTGCCGTCGTCCAGCGCGACCTCGACCTCCACCGTCGGGTTGCCCCGTGAATCGAGGATCTCGCGTGCCCCGACCTGCTCGATGACCGCCACCGTCACTCCTTCTCGCATCGCCGGTCGTGTCCGGCGCCAGCGTAGTCACAGCGGCGTGACGCGTGAGGGACGCTTCCGTCACGGTCCCCGGTGTCAACCCCTCGCGTCGAACGTGGATCACACCTAACGTGGGGGTGACCATGAGCAGTCCACGCCCGAACTCCACGGACCCGGTCGCCGCGTTCCGCCGGGCGGACGAGCTGCTCTCCCGGCGCCGGCCGCTGGAGGCGCTGGACGCGCTGCGCACGGTGCTCGGCCCGGGCGGCTCGCCGGACGCCTCGGTGCACCTGCTCGCCGGTCGTGCGTACCTGGACTCGGCGCAGCTGCGGAAGGCCGAGGAGGCGTTCCGGCGGGTGATCGAGATCGATCCGGCCGACCACTACGCGCGCTTCGCGCTCGGCAAGACGCTGCAGCGGCAGGGCCGGCTCGGCGAGGCGGAGACGTCGCTGAAGATGGCGTCGGCGATGGACCCGCGGCCGGAGTACCAGGAGGCACTGGGCGAGGTCCGGGCCCGGATCGCGGTCGGCTCCGATCGGCACTGATCACCCGGGCCCAAGGTCCTGACCTGGGCCGAAGCGGACTCCGCGGCCTCCGGGGATCTTCCGGGAGGAAGGACTCGCGACCCTTTTCCGGAGCGAAACGGTGAGGCTAGCCTCCGCACCGGGCAGCGCATCCTGACCTCGCGACTGCCGTCACCACCGGGGGTCGGAGGCTCATGCTCGGGAACGCCCTGATCGGGCTGCGCGAAGGTCTCGAGGCGTCGCTCGTGGTGGCGATCCTGGTGGCCTTCCTGGTGCGCACCGGCCGCCGCGCCGAGCTGCCGCGGGTGTGGCTCGGGGTCGGCCTCGCGGTCGCCGTCAGCGTCGGGGTGACGCTCGGGCTGACCCTGACCCAGCAGGCACTGACCTTCGAGGCCCAGGAGGCGCTCGGCGGTTCGCTGTCGATCATCGCGGTCGGCTTCGTCACCTGGATGATCTTCTGGATGCGCGCGCACGGCCGCACGCTGTCGGCCGAGCTGGAGGGGCGGCTGGACGCCGCGATCGGGATGGGCCCGTGGGCCGTCGTGCTGATGGCCGCGCTGGCCGTGGGCCGGGAGGGCCTGGAGACGGCGGTGTTCTTCTTCGCCGCGGCGCAGGCCGCCGGGGAGACGACCGGGCCGCTGATCGGCTTCCTGTCCGGGATCGCGGTCGCGGTGCTGCTGGCCCACCTGCTCTACCGCGGCGCGCTGCGGATCGACCTCGGCCGGTTCTTCACCGTGACCGGTTTCCTGCTGGTCTTCGTCGCCGCCGGGATCCTCGCCTACGGCGTGCACGACCTGCAGGAGGCCGGGATCCTGCCCGGCCTGAACACGCTCGCCTTCGACGTCAGCGCCGCCGTCCCCGCCGACTCCTGGTACGGCACGCTGCTCAAGGGGATCTTCAACTTCTCGCCGCGGACGACCGTGCTGGAGGCCGTCGTCTGGTCGGTCTACGTCGTGGTCGTGCTGGCGCTGTTCCTGCGCCCGGCCCGCCGCTCCACCCGCACCACCACCTGAAACCCGGGAGAACCATGTCCACCGCCCCACGCACGGCCGCCGGCCTCGCATCCCTCGCCGCTGCCGCCGTGCTGGCCGGCTGCACCTCGACCGCCCCGCCCGCGGACACCGCGGGCGGCCCGATCACGGTGAACGCCACCGACACCGCCTGCGAGGTCTCGGCCGGTTCGGCACCGGCCGGGAACATCACGTTCGCGATCACCAACACCGGGTCCAAGGTCACCGAGTTCTACCTCTACGGCGTCGGCGACCGGATCATGGGCGAGGTCGAGAACATCGGTCCCGGGCTGTCCCGGGACCTGATCGTCGAGGTCCCGGACGGCGGCACCTACACGACCGCCTGCAAGCCGGGGATGTCCGGCGACGGGATCCGCGCCCCGTTCACCGTCACCGGGAACGCGCAGCGCGCCACCGACACGAACGCGGAGCTGGCGGCGGCCACCGCCGGGTACACCCGCTACGTGTCGTCGCAGGTCGACGCGCTGGTCCCGAAGACCCAGGAGTTCGTCGACGCGGTGAAGGCCGGCGACGTCGAGCAGGCCAAGGCGCTGTTCCCGGTCGCCCGGACCTACTGGGAGCGGATCGAGCCGGTCGCCGAGTCGTTCGGCGACATCGACCCCAAGATCGACGGCCGGGAGGACGACGAGCGCGATCCCGGCGTCGGGTTCACCGGCTACCACCGGTTGGAGAAGGACCTCTGGGTGACCGGTCTGCAGCCGGACTCGGCCGCGATCGCCGACCAGCTGATGGCCGACATCAACGATCTCGCCGCCCGCACCAGGACCGTCGAGCTCACCCCGGTGCAGCTGGCCAACGGCGCGAAGGAGCTGCTCGACGAGGTCGCCACCGGCAAGATCACCGGTGAGGAGGACCGCTACTCGCACACCGACCTGTGGGACTTCCAGGCCAACGTGGAGGGCTCGCAGGCCGCGGTCGCCGCGCTCCGGCCGGTGATCGACCAGAAGGACCCGGCGCTGGGCCCGCAGCTGGACGAGCGGTTCCAGGCCGTCGACGAGCTGCTGCAGGGCTACCGGGACGGCGACGGCTACGTGCTCTACACCCAGCTCACGCCGGAGGACATCAGGAAGATGACCGCCGCGATCGACGCGCTGTCCGAGCCGGTCAGCAAGGTCGCGGGGACCGTCACCGCATGACGCCGCGGGTCTCCCGGCGGCGGCTGTTCGGGCTGGCCGGCGCCGGTGCGGCGCTGGCCGGTGCGGGCGTCGCCGCCGGGTACGGGCTGGACGCGGCGACCGCACCCGGGCGCGGCACCGTGGACTTCCGCGGCCCGCACCAGGCCGGGATCGTCACCCCCGCCCAGGACCGGCTGCACTTCGTGGCGCTCGACCTGACCAGCACCGACCGGGGCGCGGTCCGCGACCTGCTGCAGCGCTGGACGGTCGCCGCCGAGCGGATGACGGCCGGGCTGGAGACCGCCGACGGCGGCGCGATCCCGGCCAACGTCAACGTGGCCCCGGCCGACACCGGCGAGGCGCTCGGGCTGCCGGCGGCGTCGCTGACCCTGACCTTCGGGGTGGGCCCGTCGCTGTTCACCCGGCTCGGGCTCGACGACCGCCGGCCGGCCCCGCTGGCCGAGCTGCCGCACTTCCAGGGCGACCGGCTCGATCCCGCCCGGTCCGGCGGCGACCTGTGCCTGCAGGCGTGCGCCGACGACCCGCAGGTCGCCGTGCACGCGGTGCGGAACCTGGTGCGCGACGGCTTCGGGGTGACCGAGGTCCGCTGGTCGCAGCTCGGGTTCGGGCGGACCTCGTCGACCTCGACCGGCCAGGCCACCCCGCGCAACCTGTTCGGGTTCAAGGACGGCACGAACAACCTCAAGGCCGAGGAGCCGGAGCTGCTCGACGAGCACGTGTGGGTCGGCGACGAGGGGCCGGACTGGCTGCGCGGCGGCTCCTACCTGGTCGCCCGCCGGATCCGGATGCACGTCGAGACCTGGGACCGGACCTCGCTCGACGAGCAGCAGCTGATCGTCGGCCGGGACAAGGGCGAGGGCGCCCCGCTGACCGGGACCGCCGAGTTCGACGTCGCCGATCTCGCCGCGACCGGCCCGGCCGGGCCGGTGATCCCGGACGACGCGCACATCCGGCTGGCCTCGGCCGAGGCGAACGGCGGGGTGCGGATGCTGCGCCGCGGCTACAACTTCGTCGACGGCTCGGACGGCCGCGGGCATCTCGACGCGGGCCTGTTCTTCGTCGCGTTCGTCCGGGACCCGCAGCGCCAGTTCGTGCCGGTGCAGCGCGCACTCGCCCGGCACGACGTGATGTCGGAGTACCTGGAGCACACCGGTTCGGCGCTGTTCGCGGTGCCGCCCGGGCTCACCGGCCCGGACGACCACTGGGGCCGGGCCCTGCTCGACGGCTGACCGCCCGGCGGGCGACCGGTCAGCGGGCGTCGCCGGCCGGCGCGGTGCGGGCGGCGTACTCCGCGGCGGCCGACCACACGTCGCGGGCGTACTCGCCGGAGGCGTTGTAGGCGAGCACGCCGTCCCACCAGTCCCCGGCGTCGGTCACGTCCCGGTCGCCGCTGCACAGGTAGCCGGCCGCGGCGAGCGCGGCGTCGTCGATCTGGTGCGGATCGGCGACGCCGTCGCCGTTGCCGTCGGCGCCGTGCCGCTCCCAGGTCTCGGGCAGGAACTGCATCGGCCCGACCGCCCGGTCCAGGTCCGGGTCGCCGTCGAGCCGGCCGCCGTCGGTGTCGGGGACCAGCCGGGTGCCGTTCGTGCCGTCCAGCGGGATCCCGACGACGGGTGGCTGCACCCGGCCGTCGGGCAGCACCTGCGCGTCGCGCAGCGTGCCGTGCCGGGACTCGATCCGGCCGATCCCGGCGAGGGTGGCCCAGCCGACCCGGCACTCCGGGGTGCGTTCGCGCTGGCGCAGCTCGGCGTTCGCGTAGGCCTGCAGGGTGCGCTCGGGGATGTCGGCGCCCGGCGCGGTCGCCCCGGCCCAGGCGACCGGATCGGTGCCGTCCGGCAGGGTCGCCGCGGCCGGGGGCGGGCTGTCCCGGTCCACCGGCGTCCGGCCCGGTCCGCCCGGGCCCGGGCCGGTGACCAGCAGGCCGAGCGCGACCAGCAGGACCAGGGCCAGGATCCCGCCGACACCTGCCGCCAGAGATCGGATACGCACCCCGTCCACCGTACCGACCGGGAGCACCCGGCCGGGTGACCCGGCTCAGGGGGTCTGCCAGTACCGGCGCCACTCGTCGGCGGTCAGCGCGTGCGGGTCCCGGCCGTCGGCGGCCGCGGCCTTCTCGGCGGCGCGCACCCGGGCGTCGAACGCGCGGGCGACGCCGCGCAGCGCGTCCTCCGGATCACCCCCGCCGAGCTGGGTGGTCGCGGCCAGCCGGAACAGCTGCTCGCCCGGCCCGTCGCCGCCGGGCAGCAGGTCCGCGGGCAGCCCGGCCCGGGCGGTGCGGGAGGCCAGCTTCGCGGCCAGCGCGACCGCCGGCTGGGCGGTCGCGACGCCGTCCACACTGGACTCGCGCTGCTTCTCGGCCCGCTTCAGCTCGTCCCAGCGGCGGTCCTGGTCCTGCGCGGTCGCCACCCGCTCCCCGGTGCCGAACACGTGCGGGTGCCGCCCGACGAGCTTGTCGACCAGGCCGGTCGCGACCGGGTCGATGCCGAACGGGTCGTCCGGGTGCTCGGCGGCGACCCTGGCGTGGAACAGCACCTGCAGCAGCACGTCGCCGAGCTCCTCGCGCAGCTCGGTCCGGTCGCCGTCCTCGATCGCCTGGTAGAGCTCGTAGCACTCCTCCACCAGGTAGCGCAGCAGCGAGACGTGGGTCTGCTCGGCGTCCCACGGGCAGCCGCCCGGCGAGCGGAGCCGGTCCATCACCGCGATCGCGTCGAGCACGGCGTGACCGGTGGGCGGGGCGACGGTGCCGTACGGACGGTCCGGGCGGGCAGCCGGATGACCGGCCGGGACCAGCAGCACGGTGCCGTCGGGCAGCGACGCCGGATCGGTGCCGTCCCAGTCCTGCGCACCGGCGGCCGCACCGGCCTCCAGCCCCGGATCGGCGAGCACCGCGGTGGCCGCCCGCAGCGCGGGCACCGCCGCCGCCGGCAGCGCGGCCCCGCGGCGCGGGCAGGCGACGACCGTCGCCGTCACGGCGTCAGCGCACCGGATCCGGTGGACACCGGCAGCAGCGTCGCCGCCTCGTCCGCGCCCGGCACGGCGAGCATCTGGATCGGGTCCCAGCTGCCGTAGCGCGGGTTCAGCTCGACCCCGGCGCGCAGCGCGGTCGGGGTGAGCAGCCGGATCCCGGCCTCGGACAGCGTCTCCGGGTCGAGCCGGTCCACCGCGCCGCCCTCCGGCGGGGCCTGCGCGTCGAGGGTGCGGTCGGTCACCCGGACCACCACCCAGCCCTGGCCGGTGCCCAGCTGGAACGCGGCGACCCAGCCCGCCGGGATGCCGATCAGCGGGGTCAGCGCGGCCTGCGGCGTCTCCGCGGGGCGGATCGCCAGGTCCCGCTGGGTGGTTCCGGCGCCGGCCAGCGCCCGCTCGGCGCGCTCGCCGCCCGCGGCGACCTCGCGCGCCAGGTCGAGTGCCTGCTCGCGGGACTCGGCGATGGCGACGTCCGCGGTGACCGAGAGCCGGTCGAGATCGCGGCCGGCCAGCGCGGCGAGGGTCAGCCGGTCCCGGACCGCGGCCTGCGCCCCGCCCACCGACAGCGAGCTCGCGGTGACCGCCTCCGGGCCGCCCGCCTCGGCGACCGCGGCGTCGACCTGCTGGTCGGTGACGGTGATGCCCTGCTCCTGCGCCGCCCGGCCGAGCAGGTCCCGGATGACGAGCTGGGACACCACGGCGCGGCCGATGTCGGCCTCCGAGCCGCCCTGCGCGGCCAGCCCCTCGACCAGCCCGGGCCGGACGAGCACGTCGGTGATCGACTGCTGGGTCTCGTCCAGCGGGATCGAGGTCTGCCCGACGATCGCGGCCGAGTCGGCCCGGTTCGGACCGGCACCGCAGCCCGCGACCAGCGCCGAGACGATCACCAGGGCCGCCGTGAACCTGCCCGTCCGTGTGCGCACCGGCCCAGCCTCTCACGCGGTGTGGCGGCGGTCTCCGGCGGCTGGCGGCGCCGGTCACAGCTCGCCGAGCTCCACCAGGCCGTCCTGCAGGGCCCTGGCCACCAGCGCGGCCTTCGACGGGGCGGGCCGGCCGGCGTCGGCGTACTTGGCCCGGACCCGCGCGATGTAGGTGTCGACGGTCTTCACCGACAGGTGCAGCCGGTGCGCGACGAGGGTCTTCGACTCGGACTCGAACCAGGCCAGGAGCACCTGCCGCTCCCGGACCGACAGCACCGGCCGCTCCGGGCGGCGGTCGCCGGCGAGCACGCCGCCGAGCATCGGCCCGGTGTACGACGCGCCGCGGGCCGCCGCGTGCACCGCGGCGACCAGGTGCCCGGCGCCCTCGGACTTGGCCAGGTAGCTCGACGCGCCGAGATCGACGCAGCCGAGCACGGTCTCCGGGGTCTCGTCCTGGGAGTAGACGACGACGTTGCGGCCGGCCTCGACCAGGCCGCGCAGCACCGCGAGGTCCGGCACCGGGCCGCCCAGGAACAGGTCCAGGACGACGACGTCGGCGGCGGCGCCGGGGCCGGTCGACGCGATCTCCGGACCGGGCCCGGCCGCCAGCACGGTGATCGGCGGGTCGGCGGCGGCACACCAGCCGCTCACGCCCTCCACGATCGCCGGATGGTCGTCGACGATCACCGCGGTGACCGCTGCTGCCATCTGACCTCCAACCAGGTGCGTCCCTCGTGCTCCAGGATCTCGGTGCGGATCCCGGACCCGTCACCGGGTGCGGGCCGCGGGCCGGGGCCCGGACCGAGCTCGGCGACGACGGCGAGCACGAGCCCGCCGTCGTCGGCGTGCAGGGCCACCCGGGCGGTGCCGGTCGCGGCGGCCAGCATCGCACCGGCGTGGCCGACCAGCGTCCGGCGCACCTGCGCGGGCGGCTCGGGCCCGGGCGCCGCGGCGGCGAACCGCACGACGAGGCCGCGCCGCTCGGCCCGCTCGACCAGCGCCTCCAGCTCGCCGGCGAGCTCGCCGCCGTCGTCACCGGCGGCGAACAGCCGGCGCAGCCGGGCCGACTCGACGGCGGCGCGGCGCCGCACGTCCGGGTCGCCGGGGGCCAGCGAACCGTCCCGCAGGCCGCGCAGCAGCGGCAGCACCCCGGCCCGCAGGGCCGCGTAGCGCCGCTCCCGGTCGCCGTGCACCCGCTGCGCGATCTCCTCCCGGGTCACGGCGGCGGCCCGCGCGGCGGCCGCCGCGGTGGTCTCCGCCGCGACGGTGCGCAGCGCCACCGCGCCGAGCGCGACCGCCAGGTGCAGGCCCTCCACGCCGACCACGACGATGCCGAACTCGACCAGGGTGGCCGGATCGGCGCGGCCGCGGACCACGAGCACCCCGGCCATCAGCACGACGTGCGTCACGATGAACCCGACGGTCCAGCGCAGCCGCCGGTCGCAGAACAGCAGCACCCCGAGGAAGCCGGTCACCCCGAGCGTCCAGTGCGCGGGCCGGACGAGCCCGTCGGCGGGCAGCGACAGCGTCGCCCCGAGCGCCATCAGCAGCACGAACGCGGCCGCCGGGAGCCGCGCCGCACCCCAGTACCGGTCGGCCGTCACCAGGGCCAGGTCGGCGAGCGCGACGGCGGCGATGCCGGCGAACCAGATCCAGGCCGCCCACGGCGCCGGGTACAGCTCCGCGGTGGCGAGCAGGTTCCCCAGGCAGAACACCGCCAGCACGACCAGCACGACCAGCGACTGCGCGAGCCGCAGCCCGCGCAGCAGCCGCAGCGCGGGCACCCCCGGGTCCGCCGCACCCGGTCGGCCGGAGCCGCCGGGCCGGTCGGGTCCGTCCGGGCCGGGCCAGTCCGGGGCGGGCCAGTCGAGGGTCACGGTGGTGCCGGCGCCGGCCGCGGACACCACGGTCGCCCGGCCGCCCGCTCCGGCCATCCGCCCGGCCACCGACGTCCGCAGCCCGGTGCGGCCGCGCGGCACCGACGCCGGATCGAACCCGCCGCCGTCGTCGGTGATCTCGATCCGGACGCCGCCGTCGCGCGGGTGCAGCCGGAGCCGGGCGGCGCCGGTCCCGGCGTGCCGGCGCACGTTCTCCAGCGCCTCGCCGACGGCGCCGTCCAGCGCGGCGAGCGCGGGCCCGGGCAGTCCCGGGTAGGACGGCACGGGCTCGGGCCGCACCCGCACCCGGGACCGGGCCACGGTGCGGGCCAGCGACGGCGCCGGATCGGCGGACCGGCCCTCCAGCGTCGCGATGTCCCGGTCCAGCTGCCCCCGCAGCCAGGGCTCCCGGCCGCCCACCTCGCCGAGCCCGACCATCAGCAGGGTCCCGGCGGCGGTGTCGTGCACGGCCGCCCAGTGCCGGCGCTGCTCGGCCCGGCGGGCCGCCTCGGTGGCGGCGGCACGCTCGGTGGCGAAGCGGTCGGCGAGCAGCGCGTCGGCGTCCCGGCCGGCCCGCACGACCAGCACCCGCAGCAGCCGGGACAGCGCCGCGCCGACCAGCATCCAGGCGCCGCCCCCGGCCAGCAGCGCCTCGCCGGGACCGAGCCCGGAGAGCAGGCAGCCGGCCAGGTAGGCGCCGGCCAGCAGCACCGCGGTCAGCGCGCCGGCGAGCGGCGGCCGGTACCACTGCACGGTGATCGCGGTGAACGACACCACCACCGCCACCCAGCCGAGCTGCAGCGCGACGAGCCCCGGATCGACCAGCCACGGCTGGGCCAGCGCCAGCAGCGCGACCACCGCCGGATCGGCCCGGCCCACCTCGGCCGGGCGGCCGGTGCGCGCCCAGTGCAGGTGGAGCAGGTTCCATCCGGCGAAGGCCACCGCGACCGCCCCGCACAGCCACGCCCCCGCGGGCGGCCCGGCGAACGGCGCGAGCCCGGCCGCCAGGATCCCGACGACGGCCCGCGCGGACACCGCGTACCGGCGGCCCCGGCGATCCAGGAACCGCGTGGTCGCGGCCTCCTCCACCGGCGAGGTCCGGAACATCACGGAGAGGGTGTCGCGTCTCCGGCCGTCCCGTTAGCCCGGTCCGACCCCCGGGTGCCGAGCATCTCGTCACACGGACGCCCGGCCGATACGTGACGAACACGGCGTTTCGGACGAACCGTCACCGTCTACCCGGCATGCGGTCCGCACCGCCAGGAGGAGACACCGTGCCCGACCGGACACCCGCCGAGATCGCACCCGCCGCGGTGGAGCAGGGCGTCGCGAAGGCGAGCCGACGCTGGGACTCCGTCGTCGTCGGCTCGTTCCTCGCCGGCGCCTACATCGCCTTCGGCGCGCTCGTCGCGATCAGCGTCTCCTCCGGGATGGACCCCGGGCTCTGGGGGACCCTGCCGACCCTGTTCCTCGGCGGCGCGTTCACGCTCGGCCTGGTGCTCGTCGTGATCGGCGGCGCCGATCTGCTCACCGGCAACATGATGCTGCTCCCGCTGGCCGTGCTGCGCCGCAGGCTGCGGTCCGCGGCGGTGCTGAAGAACCTGGCGATCGTGCTGGTCGGGAACCTCGCCGGCGCGGTGTTCGTCGCGTACTTCTTCGCCGTGCAGGCCGGGGTCGTCGGTGACGCCGGATCGCCGGCGGGCAGCCTGGAGCTGCTCGCCTACGAGCGGCTGGTCGGGATCACCGAGTCCAAGGGCGGCTCGGCCGGCGCCTGGGAGGTGTTCCTGCGCGCGGTGGCCTGCAACTGGCTGGTCTGCCTGGCGATCTGGCTCTCGCTCGCCTCCGACCGGATCACCGGGAAGATCCTCGGGATCTTCTTCCCGATCATGGCGTTCGTGGCGATGGGCTTCGACCACGTGGTCGCCAACATGTTCTTCCTGCCGGCCGCGATGTTCGCCGGTGTCCCCGGGCTGACCTGGTCCGACGTGACCGTCAACCTGTCGATCGC
This sequence comes from Pseudonocardia kongjuensis, assembly GCF_039526905.1. Lineage (NCBI taxonomy): Bacteria > Bacillati > Actinomycetota > Actinomycetes > Pseudonocardiales > Pseudonocardiaceae > Pseudonocardia > Pseudonocardia kongjuensis. The sequence goes on from NZ_BAAAJK010000034.1 coordinate 149,669, forward strand.
GACCGTCGGCAATCTCGTCGGCGGCGTCGTGTTCGTCGCGCTCGCCTACTGGTACCTGTACCTGAAGGACGAGCCCGCCGACGCCTGAGCCTCAGCCGCCGGTCGAGCGCACCGGCGTCGACGACGGCACGATCTGCGCCAGCAGCTCCGCGCACCAGCCGAGCAGCTCGACATCGCGCACCGGCGCCCCGCCGATCCGGCCGCCCTGCACCGGCTTCGGCACCGTGACGACCTGCGCCGCCGCCTTGTACTGGGCCTCCGGGTAGAGCCGGCGCAGCCGCAGCTGCGCCGAGTCCGGCAGCTGCACCGGGCCGATCCGCAGCTGCGTGCCGGCCGAGGCGACCTCGCGGACGCCGAGCCTGCGGCACAGCTGCCGGAACCGGGCCACCTCCAGCAGGTTGCGCACCGGGGTCGGCGGCTCGCCGTAGCGGTCGGTCAGCTCCTCCACGATCGCGCCCAGCGCGGCGTCGTCCGGCGCCTCGGCGATCTTGCGGTAGACCTCCAGCCGCAGCCGCTCGCCGTCGACGTAGTCGTGCGGCACGTGCGCGTCGACCGGGAGATCGACCCGGACCTCGGGCAGGTCCTCCTCGATCTCCCCGGCCTCGCCGCCCGCCTGCCTGCGGAACGCGGCGACCGCCTCGCCGACCAGCCGGATGTAGAGATCGAAGCCGACGCCGGCGATGTGCCCGCTCTGCTCGGCGCCCAGGATGTTCCCGGCGCCCCGGATCTCCAGGTCCTTCATCGCCACCGCGGCGCCCGAGCCCAGCTCGGAGTGCTGGGCGATGGTCGCCAGCCGGTCGTGCGCGGTCTCGGTGAGCGGGTGCTCGGGCGGGAACAGGAAGTAGGCGTAGCCGCGCTCCCGGCCACGGCCCACCCGGCCGCGCAGCTGGTGCAGCTGGGACAGCCCGAGGGTGTCCGAGCGCTCGACGATCAGCGTGTTGGCGTTGGAGATGTCCAGCCCGTTCTCGACGATGGTGGTGCACACCAGCACGTCGGACTCGCGATGCCAGAACGCGCTGACGGTGCGCTCCAGCAGGTCCTCGTGCATCTGGCCGTGCGCCACCGCGACCCGGGCCTCGGGCACCAGGTTCTGCACGTGCCGGGCGGCCCGGTCGATCGAGGACACCCGGTTGTGCACGTAGAACACCTGGCCGTCGCGCAGCAGCTCGCGGCGGACCGCGGCGGCGACCTGCTTGTCGTCGTAGGCGCCGACGTAGGTCAGCGTCGGGTGCCGGTCCTCGGGCGGGGTGGTGATCGCCGACATCTCGCGGATCCCGGCGAGGCTCATCTCCAGGGTCCGCGGGATCGGCGTCGCGGAGAGCGTGAGCACGTCGACGTGCGCGCGCAGCGCCGTGATGTGCTCCTTGTGCTCGACCCCGAAGCGCTGCTCCTCGTCGACGATCACCAGGCCGAGGTCCTTGTAGCGGACCCCGGTCTGCAGCAGCCGGTGGGTGCCGACGACGACGTCCACCTCGCCCTCGGCGAGCTTCGCGATCGTCTCCTTCGCCTCGGCCGGATCGGTGAACCGGGACAGCCCGCGCACGGTCACCGGGAACGCCCGCATCCGCTCGGCGAAGGTGGACAGGTGCTGGGTGGCCAGCAGCGTCGTCGGCACCAGCACGGCGACCTGCTTGCCGTCCTGCACCGCCTTGAACGCCGCCCGCACCGCGATCTCGGTCTTGCCGAAGCCGACGTCGCCGGAGATCACCCGGTCCATCGGCACCGGACGCTCCATGTCCCGCTTGACCTCGTCGATCGCGGTCAGCTGGTCGGGCGTCTCGGTGTAGGGGAAGGCGTCCTCCAGCTCCCGCTGCCACGGGGTGTCCGCGCCGAAGGCGTGCCCCGGGGACGCCTGGCGGGCCGCGTAGAGCTGCACCAGCCCGGCGGCGATGTCCTTGACCGCCTTGCGCGCACGGCCCTTGGTCTTCGCCCAGTCGGCGCCGCCCAGCTTGTTCACCGCGGGCTGCTCGCCGCCGACGTAGCGGCTGATCTCGTCCAGCGCGTCGGTCGGCACGAACAGCCGGTCCGCGGGCTGGCCCCGCTTCGACGACGCGTACTCCAGCACCAGGTACTCGCGGGTGGCGCCCTGGACGGTGCGTTCCTTCATCTCCACGAAGCGCCCGATGCCGTGCTGGTTGTGCACCACGTAGTCGCCGGGCTGCAGCACCGCCAGGTCGACGGCGTTGCGCCGGCGCGGGGTGGTCTTGCGCGGCGCCGCGTCCAGCCCGGCCCGGCTGCCGGTGAGATCGGCCTCGGACACCAGCACCAGGCCGACGTCGGTCGCGGTGAAGCCGTTCAGCATCCGGCCGCAGGTGACCGTGACGATCCCCTTGTCCGGCGCCTCGGGCAGGGCGTCGACCTTCACCGCGGGCACCTCGGCCTCGCGCAGCTGCTCCATCGAGCGGTCCGCGGTGCCCTGGCCGGCGAGCACCAGCACCGCGGCGCCGCCGGTGGCGACGTGCGCGCGCAGGTCGGTCAGCGCCCGGTCGATGTCGCCGCGGTAGGGCTCGAGCTCGTGCACGGCGGGCACGATCGCGTCGTCGGAGCCGGACAGCAGCGGGGACAGCGACACCACCGGCCGCCCGGTGGCGGTGGCGTGCTCGAGGGTGGTGGTGAGATCCCGGTACGCGGAGCCGGAGACGTCGATCGGCGCCTCGCCGCCGGCGCCGCTCGCCAGCCAGGAGGCCTCCAGGAACTCCTGCCCGGTGCGCACCAGGTCGGCGCAGCGGGTGCGGATCCGCTCCGGATCGGCGACCAGCACCCGGGTGCCGTCCGGGAACAGGTCGGTGAGCGGCTGCATCTCGGACCCTGCGAGGACCGGGATCAGCGACTCCATACCCTCCCCGGCGATGCCCTCGGCCAGCTTCTCCAGCAGCTCGCGCAGCGGGTTGCGGTTCAGACCGGCCGCCTCGGGCTGCTCGGCGGCCAGCGCCCTGGCCCGGGCCCGGACCGGCCCGGTGAGCAGCAGCTCCCGGCAGGCCGGGACGACCACCCGGGCCACGTCGCCGACCGAGCGCTGGTCGGCGACCGAGAACGCCCGCAGCTCGGACACCTCGTCGCCCCAGAACTCGACGCGCACCGGATGCTCGGCGGTCGGCGGGAACACGTCGAGCAGGCCGCCGCGGACGGCGAACTCGCCGCGCGCGGTGACCATCTCGGCGCGGGTGTAGGCCAGCTCGACGAGCCGCTCCAGCAGCTGCTCGAAGTCGTGCTCCTCGCCGGGGGCGAGCGTCACCGGCTCGAGCGCGCCCAGCCCGGGGGCGACCGGCTGGATCAGGCTGCGCGCCGCGGTGACGACCACCCGCGGCGCGGTCTCCGCCGACGCCAGCCGGTGGAAGATCGTCAGCCGCCGGGCGACGGTGTCCGGCCGCGGCGAGAGCTTCTCGTGCGGCAGCGTCTCCCACGACGGCAGCACGACGACCGGGGCGCCGGCGCTGTCGGTGACGGTGTCGGCGGCGGCGTCCAGCGCCGCGCCGTGCCCGAGCAGGTCGGACACCGCGGCCGCGAGGTCCTCCGCCTCCCGGTCGGTGGCGGTCACGGCCAGCACGGTCGACGACCCGGCGAGGGCCGCGGTGAGCAGCGGCCGCAGCGCCGCCGGACCCTCGACGCCCACCGCGGGTGTCTCGGTGGTGCGGGTGTCGGCGTCGCGGGCGGCATCGACGGCGGCCCGCAGGCCGGCGTCGGACAGGGCGGAGGTGAGCAGACCGGACAGGATGGCCACGACGGCGCTGGCTCCTCGATCGGGAGTGGGCTGGCGGTGCGCAGGACAGACCCCTGCCCGGGTCGCGTGCGGTCCGGGCGGGGGTGCCGGCCCCCGACGATACGCCCGGTCGTCCCGGGTGCCGGGGACCGGCCACCACGGTCCGGCCGGATTCCGGATCCGGACGATCACGACACCGTGTCACTACTACCTTTCATCGTAGAACGACACCCGTTCGAGTGCGCTAACGTCCGAGTGCGTCAGCCGGGGATTCCGGATCCTGAACGGACGGAGCACACCGTTGATCACGGTCTACCTGAACCGCCGGATCGGCGACGACGATCGTCGCGAACTGCTGTTCGGCGGGGACTTCTTCCTCTACACCGACATCGGCGGCGCCGATGCGCTCGCCGATCACGCCAAGGACCTGATCGGGCAGGCGTTCGAGGGCCTGGACCCGGAGCGGGCCCAGTACGAGATGGACGTCGACGAGTTCATCCGCCGGGTCGAGCCGCTGAAGCGCGAGTTCACCAACGGGCAGCGCACGAAGGAGCTGTGCCGGCAGTTCGCGACCGATCTCGGCGTCGATCCCGAGCTCACCTACTTCGACATCCCGCGGTTGCGGGTGATCCCGGCCGACCAGTTCCTGACCGCCGGCGTCTCCTACAACTACAAGGCGCACCGGGACATGTGGTACGGCCATCCGCAGCAGCTGGTGAACTACTGGACGCCGGTTTTCCCGGTCGTCGGCGACAACGTGATGAGCATGTACACCGACTATTTCGACCGACCGGTGAAGAACGGGTCGAACCAGTACGACTACGACGAATGGGTCGCCAAGCACCGCACCGCCGCGGCCGGGGAGAAGACCACCGACACCCGTCCGCACCCGCTGCCGCTGGAGGACTTCGAGTCCCGCGGCGAGATCCGGATCGCCGGCCAGTCCGGCGACGTGTTCATGTTCTCGTCGAACCACCTGCACGCGTCGGCGCCGAACACCTCCGGCGTCACCCGGTTCTCCTACGACCTGCGGACCATCAACCTCGACGACGTCCGGCGCGGCCGCGGCCCGCGCAACGTGGACTCCGGCGCGACCGGCACCACGCTCGGCGACTTCCTGCGCGTCTCCGACCTGGCCCCGCTCGACGCGGACGAGTTCGCCGACGCCCTCACCCGCTCCTGACCGCAGCGGGCCGCGGGGCGGCGGCGCACACCGCCGCCGCCCGGCCGCCCCCGCACGGTCCGGTCAGCGGGCGTAGCGCAGCTCCGCGCGGGCCCTGGCCTTCGCCGCCTCCACCTCGCGGTCCTTCGGCGGGGCCGTCGTGGTCAGCCCGTCCAGCAGCTCCCGGGTCGCCTCGGCGACCGCCGCCACCGCCCGGTCGAACACCTCGGCGTTGGCCTGCGACGGCTTCGCCGAGCCCGAGATCTTGCGGACGTACTGCAGCGCCGCCGCCTGCACCTCGTCGGTGTCGGCGGGCGGCTCGAAGTTGTGCAGCGTCCGGATGTTGCGGCACATCGGCGCCTCCGGTGCTCGTGGGTGGTGTCGCGGTGCAACCACGATAACCACCCACGAGCGGCCGGCGGCTACTTCACGACGTGCATCGACCCGTCCAGCTCGCCCGCCTTCTGCCGCGCGTTCAGCACGGCGAGCCGGGTGAAGGAGTTGTCGAACGCGTCCTGGGTGAGGCCGCGGGCCTGGTACTCGGTGGCGAGCTGCTCGGCACCGGCCGGGATCGTCCAGCCCGCCTCGAAGCCGAGCTCCTTGCGGGCCCGGGAGAAGTCGACCCGGTACGAGCGCGGGTCGTTGCCGGCCTCCCCGGTGATGTTCAGCGTCGAGCCGGGGACGGCGTCGATGACCGCCTGGGCGATCTCGGCGACGGTCCGGTTGTTCTTCTCGGTGCCGACGTTGTAGGCGCGTGCCCGGACGACGTCCGCGGGGGCCTCCAGGGCGGCGACGACCGCACCGGCGATGTCCTCGGCGTGCGCCAGCGGGCGCCACGGGGTGCCGTCGGAGAGCACGGTGACCTCGCCGGTGAGCACGGCGCGCCCGACCAGGTTGTTCAGCACGATGTCGGCGCGCAGCCGCGGCGAGAAGCCGAACGCGGTGGCGTTGCGCATCGAGACCGGCACGAAGTCGCCGGAGGCCAGCTCGGCGAGATCGTCTTCGACCCGGACCTTGGAGATCGCGTACGGGGTGACCGGCTTGAGCGGGGCGTCCTCGTCGACCAGGTCGTCGCCGGACTGCGCGCCGTACACCGAGCAGGTCGAGGCGTAGACGAACCGCCCGACGCCGGCCTCCTTCGACAGCGTCGCCAGCCGGGTGGAGGCGTGGTGGTTGATGTCGTAGGTGATCTCCGGTGCCATCGAGCCGAGCGGGTCGTTCGACAGTGCGGCCATGTGCACCACGGCGTCGAAGCCCTGCAGCTGCTCGACGGTGACGTCCCGCAGGTCGGTGCTGAAGCCGTCGACGTCGGGGGTGTCCAGCGATCCCAGCACGCAGGAGGCGAACAGCCCCGAGTCGAGCCCGGTGACCTCGTGGCCGGCGGCGGCGAGGATCGGTGCCATCACCGTTCCCAGGTAGCCCTGATGTCCGGTGAGCAGTACCCGCATGGTGATCCCTTCGAGAGTGTGGTCGTTCGAGGTCAGGCGGCGCCGAAGCCGGGCGAGGGCTCGGATCCGGCGATCGGTGCGACGGACAGGGTGAGCTTCTGCACGTGGAACGCCTCGGCGTAGCGGGCGTGGCACTGCACGCCGCGCACCCGGGCGAGCCCGCGGAAGGTCTCGTCGTCGAACCAGGGACGGTCCTGCTGGGAACCGTAGTGCTCGCCCAGCTTCACGATCTTCTCGGTCAGCACCGGCTCGGCGAGCGGGAGGTAGACGCCGGGCTGGGCGAGGTCGCCCTCCCACTTGAGGATCTCGTAGCCCAGCGTCAGGTGGTCCCGGTAGGCGGTCGGGATCATCTGGGCGAGCGTCCGGTGGTCCTGGTGGGCGTCGTGCGGGGACGGCCCGATGACCAGGTCGGGCTCACCCCGGGTGCGCAGCTCCTCGAGCGCCATCTTGGCGCGCTCCCAGTGCTGCGGCACCCGGCCGTCCGGCAGGTCCATGACGGTGACCTCGAGCTCGGCGCCCGGCGTGAACGCGGCCAGTGCCGACCGCTCCTCCTCCTCGCGCAGCGACCCGGCACCGGTCAGGACCAGTGCGGTGACGTGCACGCCCGGATAGGCGCGGCACAGCTCGAGGAGCGTGCCGCCCGCCCCGATCGCGATGTCGTCGCAGTGCGCGCCCAGCAGCAGGATGCGGTCCAGCCGCTCGGGCAGCAGGTTCAGCACGGTCTCTCGGTCCCTCCGGCAACTCGGCGCGTCAGTCGCGCTGGTGGCTGCTGCTGTGCATCGCGACGATCGCGGCCTGCAGCGGGTCGCGATCGGTCCCGTGCGACTCCCACAGCATCCACGGCCGGGCGCCGCCCTGGTAGGCGGCCTCCAGAGCGTTGCGCTCCTTCACGGTGTCCGCGGGCTGCCAGAATCCCCGGTGCCGGAACGCCGCCATCCTGCCCTTGCGGGCCAGCGGTGCACACACGTCGCCGATCAGGTCACAGTCCTTCTCGAGATACTCGAAGACGCCGGGCCGGAACATCAGGTAGCCGCCGTTCTCCCAGAGCGGCATCTCCTGCAGCGTGGTGATCGACTCCAGCTTCCCGTCGTCGGTCACGTCGACGCAGTGGAACGCCGACTGCGGCGGGACGGCCATCAGCTGACCGATCGCGTCGGTCCCGCGGAACTGCTCGACCATCCGGTCCAGCGGCGCGTCGGTGAGGACGTCGGCATAGTTGGCGTGGAACATCTCGTCGTCCTCCACGAGATGGCGGACCCGCCGCAGCCGCTCGCCGATCGGCGAGTCCAGGCCGGTGTGCACGAACGTGATGTTCCAGTCCTGGATGTCACTGCCCATCAGATCGACCTCGCCGTGGTGCAGCACGAAGTCGTTGGACTCGGTCTCGTCGTAGTTCAGGAAGTAGTTCTTGATGTGGTGCGCGCCGTAGCCCAGGCACAGGATGAAGTCCTTGTGCCCGAAATGGGCGTAGTAGCGCATCACGTGCCAGATCAGCGGCCGGGGACCGACCGGATGCATCGGCTTCGGGAGATCGGAGGCGCCGTCGCGCATCCGCATGCCGTAACCACCGCAGAACAGGACGACCTTCACGTCAGACCACCTCGAGCGACGGGATCGGGAACACCAGCCGGCCACCCCAGTCGTGCACGTGTGCCAGCTGCTCGGTGAGCTCGGCGCGCAGGTTCCAGGGCAGGACGAGCACGTAGTCGGGACGGTCCCGGGTGATCCGTTCCGGATCGTGGATCGGGATCCGGGTCCCCGGCGTCAGCCGGCCGTGCTTGTACGGGTTCCGGTCCACCGTGTACTCGAGCAGGTCGGGCCGGATCCCGCAGTAGTTGAGCAGGGTGTTGCCCTTGCCGGGGGCGCCGTAGCCGACGACCCGCTTCCCCTGCCTGCGGGCGTCGATCAGGAACGACACCAGGTCGTCGCGGATGGTGGAGACGGCCTCGGCGAACCCGTCGTGCCCCTCCGGGCTGTGCAGGCCGGCCGCCGCCTCGGCGGCGAGCACCTCGCGCACCCGCTCGCCCGGCTCGCCGGCCGCGCCGTCCGGCCGGGCCCACATCCGGATCGAGCCGCCGTGCGTGTCGAGCAGCTCGACGTCGACCAGGGTCAGCCCGCCCGCGGCGAGCGCCCGCTGCCCGGTGAGCAGCGTGTAGTACTGGAAGTGCTCGTGGTAGATCGTGTCGAACTGGCGGCGCTCGACCAGCGTGAGCAGGTGCTGGACCTCGATCGAGACCCAGCCGTCGTCGGCGACCATGGCGCGCAGGCCCTGCGCGAAGCCGACGACGTCCGGGATGTGCGCGAACACGTTGTTGCCGCAGACCAGATCAGCCGGGCCGTGCTCGGCGCGCACCCGGGCGCCGGTCTCCGGGGTGAGGAACGCGGTGAGCGTCGGGACGCCCTTCTGCCGGGCCGCCTCGCCGACGTTCACGCTGGGCTCCACGCCGAGGCAGCGGATGCCCTTCCCGACGACGTGCTGGAGCAGGTACCCGTCGTTGCTGGCGACCTCGACGACGAACGAGTCCGGTCCCAGGCCGATCCGCTCGGCGGCGGTGTCGACGAACCGGCGGGCGTGCTCCACCCAGGACGAGCTGAACGACGAGAAGTAGGCGTACTCGGAGAACGTCTCCTCCGGCGTGATCTCCGGCGGGAGCTGGGCCAGCAGGCAGGCGTCGCACACCCGGACGTGCAGCGGGTAGGTGACCTCCGGCCGGCCCGCCGCCTCGGGCGTGAGGAACAGCTCGCACGGCGGCGTCGCGCCGAGATCGCAGAAGCTGCGCAGGTCCGTGGAACCGCACAGCCGGCAGGTCAGCACGGCTTCGGGTGCCCCTGTCGCACCGGTCTCCACGCCGCTCTGCCTGGGACCCCCCGTTTTCAGCACGTATCTCAGTCTGTCAACTCGGAGCGCTCGTGGCACGCCCGGGGGTGGGGTCGCCCGATAGTGGGTGTTTGTCCCGGGATGGACCCTCGCAAACCGCCCACGCGGGGAGGTGTGCTGCGGGGCGGCCGAACGGGGCGTGCCAGGATGAGTGCCTGATCCGCCGTGGTGTAACGGCAGCACCTCGGATTTTGGTTCCGATGGTCCAGGTTCGAATCCTGGCGGCGGAGCAAGGCCCTGACCGGCGATTCCCCGCGCCGTCCACGCAGTCGTCGAGCACCGCGTCGCGGGTTCACCCCGCCGCGGGGGCCGGCTGGTCTGCGCCGGTGAGCGCAGGCGGGGCGAAGCGGTGATGCAGCTGCATCCATGCGGCCAGCCCGAGCAGACCGGTGAGCGCGAACGTCGGGCCGAGGCCGAGCATGCCCGCGGTGGCGCCGGCGAGCGAGGAGCCCGCGGTCTGCCCGACGCCCATGGCCAGGAAGGCCCAGGTCACACCCCGCGACGGCGCCGCCGGGAACAGATGGGCCCCCCAGAGGATGCACAGTCCGGTCAAAGCCATGAAACCCGCGCCGAACACGCCCGCGGACACGACCGCCCCGGCCGGGCCCGGCTCCGCGAGTGCGAGCAGCGCGATCCCCGCCGACCAGGCGGTCCAGATCGCCAGACCGGTCGCTCGTAGGCCGTACCGCTCCACGACGCGCCCCGCGATGCCGGCGGCCAGGCCGACGAGGCCGATCGCGCACCAGGACCAGGTCGCGACCGCCGTGCTCAGACCCACCTCGCCGACCCGCGATGTCGAGAACGTCCAGTAGGGCGCGCTGACTGCTCCGAGCAGCACGGCGTTGAGCAGCAGCGGGAGGAGCAGGGCCGGGCGGGGCCGGGTGCCGTCGTCCGGCAGTCCGGTGGCCGTTCCGCCCGTCGTGGCGCGGGGCAGCGACCACGCCGCGGCCGCCGTGACGACGGCCGCGACGACGGCGAACCCGAGCCAGATCGGTCGCCAGCCGAGCGGGAGCAGTGGGGTGAACGCGGTCAGGGCGAGCCCGGCGCCGGTCCCGGTGTTGGCCCAGGTCTGAGCCCGGGTCCGCGCTCCCCGCCGGACCGTCTCGACCACCAGCTGGGCGACACCAGGGGACACCAGCCCGGCGCCCGCTCCGGCTGCCAGGATCCCGGCCCCGAACAACACGACATCGGGTGCGACGGCCATGGCTGCCAGCCCGATCGTCGCCGAGCAGCCCGCGACGAGGGTGGTGGCCCGGGCGGACCGGGCGGCCCCGGCGGGAGCGACGAGCAGCCCGACGACGTACCCGACGGTCGACACCGCCGAGAGGGCACCGACGACGACCGGATCGAGATCGAACGTCTCGCCGAACCGTGGCACGAACAGGCCGTACGCGTACCGGGCGAAGCCGTAGCACACGGCGATGACGGCCGCGCCAACCACGGCGACCGGCCACCAGCTCCGGGGGGTGTCCCGCAAGGCGGGCGAGCGGCAGTCTCCGATGTCCACAGCCCGATACTAAACAGACCTGTAGTCTATAATCGACCTTCGAGGTCGTTGATGCCAGCATGTGTGCTGCTAGCAGGGATAGTTTTAACAGACCGATCAGTAGGGTAGGTGAGATGATGAGGCGCACTGCACGGGGCGGCGCCGGCCCGAAGGTGCTGGAGACGGCACACCGGCTCTTCTACCGGGACGGCATCCATGCCGTGGGCGTCGACACCATCGCCGCCGAGGCCGGCGTCACGAAGACCGCCCTGTACTCGAACTTCGGCTCCAAGGAGCAGCTGGTGGTGTCCTACCTGCGCGAGCGCGACCGGCTGTGGCAGGCCGAGATCGACCGGATCACCGCCTCGGTCGACTCGCCCCGCGAGCGGGTGCTCGCGGTGTTCGACGCCTACGAGGCGTGGTCGTCCCGGGACCGGTTCCGGGGCTGCGCCTTCGCCAATGCGGCGGCCGAGCTGCCCCGGGCGGACGATCCGGCGCGCGAGGTCGTGCGACACCACAAGGGCGCGGTCCTCGCCTATCTCGGCAGGCAGGTGGAGCTGCTGCGGGAGCCGGATCCCGAGCTTCCCAGCCGGCTGATGCTCCTTCTCGAAGGTGCCGCCGTCATGTCCGGTGTCGAGCGGCGCGCGGAGCCGTTCCACGTCGCCCGTCGGCTCGCCGAATCGCTGCTCCCGCCGGAGGCACCGGAGCCGTCGGGCCCCCGGTGACGCCCACCCCCTCGTGGCGGCCGACAGTGGACGCCCCACCGCCGGGCCGCGATCCTGATCCGGCGACGGCGGATCGCGGGGAGGCGGGACCGGACATGGCCGACACCTGGACCGAGGACGCGCCCGGCGTGCTGCGCCTGCCGTCCGGACGGCTGGTCCGCGGCCGCGCACTGCGCCGGCCGCTGCCCGACGGGCCGGTCCCCGACTTCGGGCTCTACCTGCTCGGCCGCGAACCCGAACCGACCGCCTGGCCGTCCCGCTGGGTGCGCTGGCCGGACTTCCTGCTCCCCCGCGACCGGATCGCGTTCACCTCGGGCCTGCGCGAACTGCTCGACCGGGCCGGGTCCGGACGGGTGGAGGTCGCCTGCGCCGGCGGGTCCGGGCGCACCGGCACCGCACTCGCCTGCCTTGCCGTCCTCGACGGCGTCCCGGCCCGCGACGCCGTCGGCTACGTGCGCCGGCACTACTCGCCGCGGGCCGTCGAGACCCCGTGGCAGAAGCGGTTCGTGCGGCGCTTCGGCGGCTGAGACAGCCGTCACCGATGAGTTCCGGCCGGACACACAGTCGGACGGTGGACAGCACACCCGACAGAACGGACAGGCGAATGTCGTTCCAGGCGTACCTCGACGCGATCGAGAAGAAGACCGGGAAGATCCCGGCCGAGCTGGTCGCCGAGGCGACGGCGCGGGGCTTCGGCACCGGGACGAAGGCCGGGGACATCGTCGCCTGGCTGAAGACCGACTACGACCTCGGTCGCGGGCACGCGATGGCGCTGGCCCACGTCGTCCGCAACGGCACCACCATCAGCGACACCCACGTCGGGACGACCGGCTCGCACCGCGACGAGTCGACCGAGCTGCGGCTCGACGGGATCGCGAACCGCTGACCCGCGCCGCCGGGCTCAGTCCGGCCGGTCCGGGGCGGGCAGCGCGGCGAGCAGCCCGGCCCGGCCCTCGATCCCGAGCTTGGCGTAGGCGTGCGCGAGATGGGTCTCGACCGTGCGCACCGACAGCACCAGCCGGCGGGCCACCTCGGCGTTGCTCGCCCCATCGGCCGCGAGCTCGGCGATCTCCCGTTCCCGGCCGGTCAGCCGGGGCCGGACCAACCGGTCCAGCGCGGGCGTCCGCGCGCCGCAGCCGCCCGCCAGCTCGGTGGCCCGGGCGGCCGACGCCGCGGAGCGGCGACGCTCCCCCGCCCGGTGGTGCGCGGCGGCCGCGGCGGCTGCGACGTCCGCGGCCTCCAGCCGGGCACCGGCCAGCGCGAGATCGGCGGCCACCCGGTCGAGCCGGCCACCCGCGCCCGGGCCGGCCCGGGCCGCCGCGGACGCGTGCGCGGCGAACAGCTGCAGCAGCGGTGACCGGCCGCGGGCCGCGCGATCGGCGAGCCGGTCGACGACCCGGTCCGGGCGGCCGAGCCGGGCCACGTCGTGCAGCAGGACGACCTCGGTGACCAGGTCTCCGCGGGCCGCCGCGGACCGCGCCCCGGCGAGCAGCGCGCGGACCGGTGCGGCGCCGGAGTTGTCCGCGGCCTGCAGCCAGGCCCTGGCCCGGGTCACCGCGGCGGCCGCGGCCGGCGGCACCCGCCCGGGCAGGCCGTCGAGCAGCGCGCGGGCCCGGTCCCGGTCACCGGTGAGCACGTGCACCAGCGCGAGCGTCGCGGAGCAGTCGGCCGCCAGCCCCAGCGGGTCGCGGTCGGCGGTGCCGGCCCGCGCCTCGGCGAGATGCCGGCCCGCGGCGTCGAGATCCCCCCGGACCAGTGCGGCGCGCCCACGGTGCCAGGCGATCCAGGCGTCCCCGGCCCAGCCGGGTGCGGCGAGGTTGTGGCGGTGCGCGTCCTCGGCGGCGCGCCGGAGATCCTCCGGGCGGCCGGCGACGCGCAGCGCGGACAGCTCCGCGTCCACCAGCAGCAGCCCGGTGAGTGCGGACTCGGCGCGGCCGTCCGGGTCCGGGGCCGACCGCACCCCGGCGACGGTGTCGAGCGCCTCGGCGGGACGGCCCGCCGCGGCGAGCCGGCCGGCCCGGGCGGCCCCGGCGAGCGCGGCCCAGCGGCCGACGGGCAGGCCCTGCCCGACGGTTGCGGGCTCGCGCCGCGCGGGCGCGTCCCCGGGATCCGGGTCGGCCCCGACCCCCGGACCGGGGTCGCCCGGCACCGGACCCGGCGCCCCGGCGGGCTGCCCCACCTGCGACGACGCGGCCCTGGCGAGCGCGACGCCGTCCAGCCGGGCGGCGGCCTCCAGCACCGCGACCTCCGCGGCGAGCGCGTCCCGGGAACCGACCGGCTCCCCGGGGCCGGGCCGGTCCCCCGGGCCGGGCCGCTCCCCCGGGGAAGTCCGGTCTCCCGGGCCGGGCCGCTCTTCCGGGCCGGGCCGCTCCCCCGGGGCAATCCGGCCCCCCGGGGCCGCTGACGACGCGAGGCCCGCCGGAGCCACCGGACCGCCCGGGCCCGACCCGTCCACCCCACCCGCCGACGGCTCCCCCGCGAGCGCCTCCTCGGCCGCCGCGAGCGCCGGCTCACCGGCCCGCCGCGCGAGCAGCGCCCGGGTCATCGCGAGCCGGGCCGGCCCGTCACCGGTACGCACCCGCCGGCCGGCCTCCGCCAGCAGCGGCGGCAGCTCGGCCCCGCGGTCCTGCCAGCGCAGCGACTCGATCAGTTCCAGGTGCGCGGTCCCGTCCCGGTCGTCGGCGAGTGCCTGCCGGGCGATCCGCTCGGCGCGGGCGTGGTCCAGCTCGCGGTTCGCCGCGGCCGCGGCCGCGACCGGGTCCGGGGCCGGGGCAGGCCGGTCGCCCGGCTCCCGGGCGGCGGGCACGTCCGGCCCGGCGCGCCCCGCCCCGGCGACGACCGCGGCCACGAACGGCGGCACCGCGGCCCGCCCGGCGCGGTCGGTCCGCACCAGCTCGCGGCGGACCAGCTCCCCCGCACCGCCCGGCCCGGCACCCGGCCCGCCCGCCACCAGCCGCTCCAGCGCGGCCCACTCGTCGGGCGCCAGACCGGCCAGCACGAACGATCCGAGCCGCGGCGGCGGCTCCATCGGGCCGTCCCACCGCCACGGACCGGCGCGCCGGGTGAGCCGGCCCGACTCGTACCCCGCGCGCACCAGCTCGCACAGGAACAGCGGGGTGCCCTGGGCCAGCTCGCGCAACCGCTGCGCGGTGCGGGCCTCCACGTCGCCGCCGAGCATGCCGTGCAGCAGCCGGTCGGTGTCCGCCTCGGCGAGCGGTCGGACCGCGACCGGGCGCACGTCGTCGCCGAGGGTGCGCAGCCGGTCGACCGGGGCGCGGTCGCTGCGCTCGGTCGCGACGACCGTCGCGTCCCCGGCGAGCAGCAGCTGCTCCAGCACCGAGCGGGTGAGGTCGTCGAGCCGGTGCGCGTCGTCCACCGCGATCACCGGGCGGTCCCCGCGCAGCGCGGCGAGCGCGTGCTGCAGCAGGACGAACCGGTCCGGCTCCCCCGGCACCGGCGGTACCGCGTGCGCGAGGGGGCCCAGCGGGACGTCCGGTCCGGTCCCGGTGACCAGCACCGTGCGGCGCCCCAGATCGCGGGCGATGCGGACGGCCTCACGCAGCAGCCGGGTCCGCCCCACCCCGAGCGGCCCGGTCAGCAGCACGCCGCCCGGTTGCCCGTCGGTCAGGAACCGCTGCAGGACGGCCAGTTCCGCGTCCCGCCCGACCAGCGGCGGATGTGTGCTCAGCACCTCCGGGCCGGCGTCGTGCCGGCGGTCGGACGACGGCGCCACTCCGGCCACGCGGTCCTCCCGTCCTCGGCGATCGTCTACCGGTATGTCCGTTTCCGGGGACGGTTCGGTTCAACCCGGTGGCTGCATTCACCCCACGACTCACCCCACGACCCACCCCACGACTCACCCCGGCGCGCCGGGCACCGACGCGGCCGGGGCGGGCGGGGCCGCCGGGGCGGCGCTGGTCGCCGCGGCCGTCACCACCGGGCCGGACGCCGCCAGGAGGACCGCGACCGTCGCGCCGAGCAACGCCCCGGCCCGCACCGGCCGTTCCCGGTCCAGCACCCGATCGGCCAGTCCGGCGGCGAGCATCGCCAGCACCGGTCCGAGCAGCAGCACCGCCGCCGTCCGGGTGTCCGGGAACGCCGACGCGGCGAGCAGCACCGCCGCGGCGGTGCCGAGCGGGGCGAGCGGGCGCCGGAAGCGCACGGTCAGCAGCACCAGCACCGCACCGGCGGCGACCGGCGCGAGCTGCGTCGCACCCAGCTCCGGGACGACCCCGGCCCGGCCGGCGAGCACCCCGCCACCGAGCGCGGCCGCGGTGCCCGCGACGACCACCAGCGTCCACCGCCCGGCCGGGCGCAACCGCGGACCCAGCTGACCGGTGTGCGCGGCGTGCGCGACGAACGCCGCCAGCGCCACCGCCGCGACCGGCGAGGTCAGCGCGGCGACCGCGCAGGCCAGGTAGGCACCCCGGGCGGCGGCCGGGCCGCGGCCGGCGAGCAGCGCAGCGACCAGCAGCCAGAACGCGGCCGGGGCCGCCGGATCGCCCGCCGCGTGCACGACGACCAGCGGCGGCAGCGCCCCGGCCAGCACGACGGCCAGGCCGGCGATCGGCGCCGGCAACCCGATCCGGCGCGCCATCGGCCACAGCAGGACCGCGGTGACCGCGCCGAGCAGCACCCCGGTGACCGGTCCGGACGCCCCGGTCAGCGCGAGCAGCGCCGCGGTCTGCCGCTCACCCAGCCCGAGCGGGTCCGCCGACGCGGCCACCGCGGGCAGCTGCGATGCCCCGGCCGCCGTGAGCGCACCGACGAGCAGCACCGGCAGCAGGGTGCCGGCGAGCGTCGGCAGCGCCCGGTCGCCGGCGTCCCGGGTCTCGACGAGCCGGCGCAACAGCGGCGCCCCGAGCAGCGAGAGCACCAGCCCGAGCAGCAGCGCACCGCCGACGATCGGCAGCACCAGCAGTGCGGCGCGGACGGTGCCGAGCACCGCCTCGACCGCGATCCCGTCCCGCACGCCGGCGGCGGCGTCGCCGAGGAAGCCACGCGCCCCGCCGAGCATCTCGGGCACGACGACCGGTGCGGCCAGCAGGAACCCGCCGAGGAACACCACCAGGAACGGGACGACGAGTGCCACCCACAGCTCGACGGTGCGGCGGACCCCCGGCCGCAGCCGGGTCAGCTTCGGGTCCGGCGTCGCGCCGGGCAGCCGGCTGCGCAGCACCGGGCCGAGGTAGCTGAACAGGTCCGGGACGCCGACGATGTCGCTGAGGATGTAGTAGCCGTCGAGCCGGATCATCGGCAGGAACTGCCGGGCCGTCTCCAGGTGCAGCAGCGCCAGCACCACGAGCAGCCAGTCGGTGCCGGTGAGCAGCCAGGTCGCGGCGAGCCCGCCGAGCACGATCGCGTTGAAGTAGACCCCGCCCAGGTCGGTGCGCAGCCGCCCGGCCCGGGACAGCCGGTAGCTGTCGGTCACGGTGCTGTAGAAGGCGGGCCAGACCAGGTAGACGCCGAGCCCCATCGCGCCGGGCCGGGCGCCGCCGTAGCGGCAGGCGGACACGTGCCCGGCCTCGTGGAACGCCCCGGTCGCCAGGAACAGGCCGAGCACCGCCAGCACCAGCGCGGGGTTCGCGACCATCTCACCCGTCCCGGCGAGCGCACCGGCGATCCCGCCGCCGAACAGCACCACCAGGTCGAGCACCAGCACCGCGACCAGCACCGGGACGACGACGGGCGGCCGGTGCAGCCACGTGAACATCCCGGCGATCACCCAGGTCACCGACGGCGGCACCACCGGCAGCCGGAACCGCAGCATCAGCAGGTGATCGGGCCGCTGCTCGAGGCGTTCCGGCCGCTCGTCGTTGTCGGAGCCGGAGCCGGTCTCGACCAGCCCGGCCGGGACCAGCCGCTCCCGGACGAGCGCGTCGACGTCGGTGGCGGTGAGGTCCTCCCCGGTCTCCGCGGCGACCCGCTCGGCCAGTTCCGCGGCGCCGGAGCGGCCGTCGATCGCCGAGACGATCCGGAAGAGCAGTTCGGAGAGCTGGACGACCTGGCCGTCCGCGCGCACCACGACGTAGCGCTGGTCGGTGTAGCCCGAGCCCTGGTACGGCCCCACGAGCTCGATCCCGTCGGCCGGCCGGAACGGCGCCGCGACGAGCTGGGTCGGCGGATCGAGAACCAGGGTCTGCATCGCCTGCCTTCGTCCCGGTGGTGTCGGAAAAGTGCGGAAATTGCCTCGAACGCACCGGAGGGGCGACCCGCGGGCCGCCCCTCCGATTATCCGGAAATCGTTTCGCAACGATTCCCGGGGATGGCTCAGCGCCAGTTCTGGAAGACCCAGGAGTCGGCGTCGCCGCCGGAGCCGCCGTCGCCGCCGGACCCGCCGTCGCCACCGTCGGACGAGGCGTTGCCGCCGTCGCCGCCGGAGCCGCCCTCGGCCAGCTGGTTGGTGCTGCCGCCGTCGCCGATGACGCTGAAGCCGCTGAGCACGGACACGTTCGTGCCGCTCCCGCCGCTGCCGCCGTCGGCCGACGCCGACGAGCTGCCGCCGTCGCCGCCGGAGCCGCCGTCGCCACCGGACCCGCCGATGACGCCCAGCAGGGTCATCTGGGTGCGGGCCGGGAGGAGCTCGGCGTGCTCGGTGTCCAGGTGCCGGGAGATCGAGTCGCTCATCTGCGGACTCCTTTTCTCGGTTCGGATCCGTGGACCTCGGTCCACGCTTTCGGGAATCGGCCCGGTCGAGCCGATCTGGAATCCATCCTGGCCATCCCGGCGAGCGGCCCGCAATCAGATCCGGTACGTACAAATCAATGGGCCGGACCACGTAGGTTCATTCTCGGGGTACGGAGATGGCCGGATCGGCCACTGATCCCGGGCCCAGCAGGATGCCGCTGATCAGTCCGGGCTCGGGCACCGGCAGCGCGTCGCCCAGCGCGATCCGCATCGCGGCCAGACCGGACAGCGCGGCGAGGTAGGTGACGCCGCGCTGTCGCGGGTCCCCGTCGCCGGTCGCCAGCCCGGCCAGGACGTCGAGCAGGATCCGGTGCCGCTGCGCCAGCTCGGCGGTCCGGGGCGGCGGCCCGGGCACCGCGAACGCCTGGTTCATCAGGAGCAGGAACTCGGCGAACCGGTCGTCGCGGGCGATCGCGGCGACCACCTCGCGGGTGAACTCCCGCAGCGCGTCGCCGTCGTGCAGCCGGTCGACGACCGCGTCGAGGCCGTCCGTGGCCTCGCCGACCAGCGCGTCGAACAGGTCCTCCTTGGACGCGTGGTGCCGGTAGACCAGGCCGGTGCTGATCCCGGCGGCGCGCGCGACGTCCCGGATGCCGGTCGCGGCGAAGCCGTGCCGGGCGAACAGCGAGACGGCGGCGGCGCGGATCCGCTCCTCGGTGCGCGCCCGCATCGCGCCGTACTGCTCAGCCGGCCGGGGCACCGCGGTCCAGCCGCATCGAGACGTAGGCGCCGATCCCGGTGCGCGCGGTGTGCGGCACCGGCCGTCGCCGGTACTCGACGAAGCCGAGCTTGCGGTAGAGGTTCAGCGCGGCGGTGTTGACGTCGGCGATGTCCTCCAGCACGAACGCGGTGCAGTCGCTGTGCCGCATCAGGTGTTCGAGCAGCGCGGTGGCGACGCCGCGGCCGCGGTGGGCCGCCGCGGTACCGACGAACTCCAGCGACGCGGTGCCGGGCGGCAGATCGAGGCTGCCGGAGAACTCGCGGCGCAGCATGATCCCGCCGATCCCGCCGCGGATCGGGCCGAGCCGGCGCAGCAGCGGCCACAGCCGCGGCCGCACGCTCTGCTGCCTGCCGTCGGTGCGGGCGGCGAGCCCGGCCGGTTCGCCGTCGAGGACGGCGACGTGGAAGAGCTCGGGCACCAGCATGTGCTCGAACGCGTCCGCGAGCCGCCGCGGATCGGTGGCGAACCAGCGGAAGTCCGCGCCGAACGCGTCCAGGTAGAGCTCGACGAGCAGCCGCCGGTGCCGCGCACCGAGCTCCACCGCCGGTACGACGTCGACCATGACCGCCCCCGAGGAGAATGAACTTGTGTTCACTCTACCCCGGGGGGCGGGCCGGTCAGCTCTCCAGCGCGGCGTCCAGCGTGATCTCGACGCCGGCCAGCGCCTTCGAGACCGGGCAGCCGGCCTTGGCGGCCTCCGCGGCCTCCCGGAACCCGTCCGCGTCCAGGCCGGTGACCTCGCCGCGGACGGTCAGCGTGATGCCGGTCAGCCGGAAGCCGCCGTTCGCCTCGTCCGGCCCGAGCGAGACGTCGGCGGACACGTCCAGCGACTCCGGGGTCCCGCCGGCCTGGCCGATGTTCGCCGAGAGCTGCATCGCGTAGCAGGCCGAGTGCGCGGCCGCGATCAGCTCCTCCGGCGAGGTGACGCCGCCGGCGTCGTCGGCGGCGCGCTTCGGGAAGCTGACCTCGTAGGTGCCGACCTTCGAGCTGCTGAGCTCGACCTGTCCCGAGCCCTGCTCGAGGGTGCCGTTCCAGGCGGTGCGGGCGCTGCGGGTGGGCATGGTGCCTCCAGGTAGATCGGAATCGGTTGTACGCAACCGGTCAACCCGATCCTGGTGGGCGCGACTCCTCGGCCGGCACCTGTCGCGCCGAAAGGCACCGGCCGGGCGTCGAGCGGTCGCCTCAGCGCACCTCGACCCGGTCGCCGACCTGCAGCGAGGCGTACCAGCGCTCGGCGTTCGCCCGGTCCAGCCGGACGCAGCCGGCCGACGGCGAGTCCAGGTTCCCCTCGTGGAAGGCGATGCCGCCGGGGGCGAAGAACACCGCGAACGGCATCGGGGCGCCGTCGAACTCGGTGCTGCGGTGGTCGCGGTTCTTCCACTCCACCTGGAACGTGCCGAGCGGGGTCTCCTTGCCCTGACCGCCGGGCGCGACCCGGACCGGCCCGGCCTCGATCCGGCCGTCCCGGATGAGCCACGCGGTGCGGCCGGCCCGGTCGACGCAGGCGCGCGCCTGGGCGCTGCACGGCGTGCCCTCGGCCCGGCCCTCGGACCCGCCGCGCCCCTCCGCGGGGGCCGCCGGTGCCGCCGGAGCCGGTGCGGCCGAGGCCGTCGCGGCGAGTGCGCCGAGCAGCACCCCCGGCACCAGGACCAGCACCGTGACCAGGGCCGTCATCGTGCGGGACCGCCCGCGGCGACCCCCGACCTCGCGCGTCATCGCACTCCCGCTCGTCACCGCGGCGGCCACCGCGGCCGGCACGTGACCGGTTGAACGACGGCGTCGCAACCTGGTTACCACCCGAAGGTTTGATCTTCGGCCGGGCCACCCGGCCGGGTGCCGGAACGACGGGCCGGGACCGGCGCGGAGCGGCCCCGTACGATGCCGTACCGGCACGGGGGGCCGTTGCACCACGAGCGACCGACCGTCCGCGACGCGGCCGGGGCACGGGCCGTCCGACCGGCGGCGGGAACCCCAGCAGGAGGAACCGAACATGCCCGATGCCCACCAGGGCGGCACCGGCGACCGAACCGACCCGACCGCACCCGGCGCAGCCGCGGCCGTGGTCCTGGCTGCCGGGGCGGGCTCCCGGATGCGCTCGGCGACGCCGAAGGTGCTGCACCGGCTCGGCGGCCGCAGCATGCTGGGACACGCGCTGCACGCGGTGGCCGGGGTGCTCCCGGAGCACCTGGTGGTCGTCGTCGGGCACGAGCGGGAACGGGTCGCCGAGGCCGTCACCGGCATCGCCGGCGAGCTCGGCCGCACCGTCACCGCCGCCGTGCAGGAGAACCGGCTCGGCACCGGCGACGCGGTCCGCGCCGGACTCGCCGCGCTGCCGCCCGACCTGGGCGGGACCGTACTGGTCACCTACGGCGACGTCCCGCTGCTCGACACCGCGACGCTCACCGCGCTGGTCGGCGAGCACGAGCGGGCCGGCGCCGCGGTCACGCTGCTGACCTGCGACCCGGACGATCCCACCGGCTACGGCCGGATCGTGCGCGACGAGGCCGACCCGGCCCGGCCGGTGACCGCGATCGTCGAGCACGCCGACGCCACCGCGGAGCAGCGCGCGATCACCGAGGTCAACTCCGGCGTCTACGCCTTCGACGCGGAGTTCCTGCGCGCCGGGATCGGCGGGCTCGCCGCCCACAACTCGCAGCAGGAGCTCTACCTGACCGACCTGGTCGGCGCCGCCGTCCAGGCCGGGCGGACGGTGCACGCCGTCCGCTGCGCCGACGAGTGGCTGCTGCGCGGGGTGAACGACCGGGTGCAGCTCGCCGAGCTGCGCGCGGAGCTCAACCGCCGGGTGCTGCGGCGCTGGATGGTCGACGGCGTCACCGTCGTCGACCCGGCCACCACCTGGGTGGACGTCCAGGTGCGGCTCGGCACCGACGTCGTCCTGCACCCGGGGACGCAGCTGCACGACGCCTGCACGATCGGCGACGGCGCCGAGATCGGGCCGGACAGCACGCTCGCCGGCTGCGTCGTCGGGCCGGGCGCGACCGTCGTCCGCACGCACGGCTCGGAGGCCGAGATCGGCGCCGACGCCTCCGTCGGGCCGTTCGCCTACCTGCGGCCGGGCGCCCGGCTCGGGACCCGCGGCAAGATCGGCACCTTCGTCGAGGTGAAGAACTCCGACATCGGCGCCGGCAGCAAGGTGCCGCACCTGACCTACGTCGGCGACGCCTCGATCGGCGAGATGAGCAACATCGGCGCCTCGTCGGTGTTCGTCAACTACGACGGCGTCCGCAAGCAGCGGACGACGATCGGCTCGCACGTGCGGACCGGCTCGGACACCATGTTCATCGCGCCGGTCACGGTCGGGGACGGCGCCTACACCGGCGCCGGGACGGTGCTGCGCTCGGACGTCCCGCCGGGGGCGCTCGCGGTGTCGGGCGGGACACAGCGCACCATCGAGGGGTGGGTGCCCCGCAAGCGCCCGGGCACACCGGCCGCCGAGGCGGCCGAACGGGCGGGGGTCCACCCGGCCACCCAGCAGGACGACAGCACCGGCCGGAACAGCGACGCCCGGAACAGCGACAACAGAGACCTCAGCCGAGGAGGCACCGCACGGTGAGCGCGATCGCAGGAACCCCGAAGAAGAACATGATGCTCTTCTCCGGACGGGCGCACCCCGAGCTGGCCGAGCACGTGGCCAAGGAGCTCGACGTCACCGTCACACCGCAGTCGGCGTACTCCTTCGCCAACGGCGAGATCTTCTGCCGCTTCGAGGAGTCCGTCCGCGGCAGCGACGCGTTCGTGATCCAGGCGCACTCCGCCCCGATCAACGACGCGATCATGGAGCAGCTGATCATGGTCGACGCGCTCAAGCGCGGCTCGGCCAAGCGGATCACCGCCGTCATGCCGTTCTGGGGCTACGCCCGCCAGGACAAGAAGCACCGCGGCCGCGAGCCCATCTCGGCCCGCCTGGTCGCGGACATGTTCAAGACCGCCGGTGCGGACCGGATCCTCACCGTGGACCTGCACACCTCGCAGATCCAGGGCTTCTTCGACGGCCCGGTGGACCACCTGTTCGCGCTGCCGGTGCTGGCCCAGCACATCAAGAGCACCCGCCCCGGGGAGGACTTCGCGGTCGTCTCCCCCGACTCCGGCCGGGTGCGGCTCGCCGAGCGCTGGGCGGACACCCTCGGCGGCACCCCGCTGGCGTTCATCCACAAGACCCGGGACCCGCTCAAGCCCAACGAGGCCGTCGCCAACCGGGTGGTCGGTGACATCGAGGGCCGCTGCTGCGTCGTCATCGACGACATGATCGACACCGGTGGCACGGTGGCGAAGGCGGTCGAGGTGCTGCTGGCCGAGGGCGCGACCAAGGTCGTCGTCGCCGCGACGCACGGTGTGCTGTCCGGCCCGGCCACCGAGCGGCTGGCCAACTGCGGCGCCGACGAGGTGATCTTCACCGACTCGCTGCCGATCCCGGCCGAGAAGCGCTTCGACCGGATGACCGTGCTGCCGATCGCGCCGCTGCTGGCCGAGGCGATCCACCAGGTCTTCGAGGACGGCTCGGTGACCAGCCTGTTCGACGGCAACGCCTGAGCGGTCCACGCAGCGCACGACGGCGCCCCACCGATTCGGTGGGGCGCCGTCGTGTGCGTCAGGCCCGCAGCAGGATCGCCACGATGTCCGGTGCGGTGAACTCGCGCGCGTAGGCCGACTCGTCGTACCTGCGCAGGACGCCGAGCTCCACGAGCTGACCGACCAGTCCGTTGGCCCGTGTGTAGGTGACACCGAGCTGTTCCTGCACCTGGCGCACGGTGAAGATCGGCCGGCCGAGCGCGAAGTCGACGAGCAGCGTCGCGTTGTCCGCGCGCAGCCCGCCCGCCCGCACCCGGCGCTTGAGGTCGTCCTGCACCGCCAGGAGCTCCACCAGCCGCTGCTCGGTGTCCCGCGCCGCCGCGGCGACCCCGCGGGCGAAGAACCGGATCCAGCCGTCCCAGTCGGCACGGGTGCTGACCGCCATCAGCGCGTCGTAGTAGTCCGCCCGGCGGGCCTCGAACCACGGGGAGACGGTGAGCGTCGGTTCCACCAGGACTCCCGCGTAGAGGAGCTGGAGCACGATCAGCAACCGCCCGATACGACCGTTCCCGTCGTGGAACGGGTGCAGCGTCTCGAAGTGGTAGTGGCTCATCCCGGCGGCCACGACGGGATCGATGTCGGCGTCCCGGCTCCGCGTGAACCAGTCGATCCAGGTGCGGACCTGCTGTTCCAGCTCCGGGCCGGGCGGCCGCGGGACGAACCGGGCGTCCTGCACACGCATGCCGGGATCGCCACCCACCATCACCTGGTTCGAGCGGAGCCGGCCCGTCTGGTCCCCGTCGACCGAGGTGCCGCGGACCAGCGCGGCGTGCAGCTCGGTGAGCAGGGTCATCCCGAACGGCCGACCCTCCCCGTGCCAGGCGAAGGCGTGCTCCGCCGCGCGGACGTAGTTGATCACTTCGCGGAGCCCCGCGTCCGTCTGGTCCTCCCGCTCGTCGGCGGCGAGCACCACGGGGAGCGGGGCGTAGGTCCCCTCGAGGGCGGACGTGCTCTGCGCCTCACGGCGGAGGACGGGCCTGCGGAGCAGCGCGGGGTTCGGCAGGCGGCGGGCCGAGCTGTCCAGCGCGGCCACCGCCGCGCGGGCGTCGGCCACCGCGTTGAACGTGCTGGCCGACAGAGCGGGCGACTCCAGCGGCAGCGCGGCCGGGACGAACGCGACGTGCTCCCAGCGGCCGTAGCGGATGCTCTCCCCGCTGATCGGAACGAGCATGCCCGGACTGTCCGGACCGAACTCCTCGACGCGCACAACTGAACACTATCGGCAGTTGTGTTGCGTTGTCCGGCGAAATCGGGGGCGGAATGCAACACGGCCGCCCGTCCCGTCGCATGCACGTTCCGGGCGTTGCGGGTGGGTGCCACAGGGTGTAGGGCAGCCGTGCCGTAGACTTCCCGGCATCTCCGCGGCGAGGGCGGGTGCACGCTGACCCGCCGTGATCGACGTGGGCCGATCCCGGTCGGCTCCTCGCCGCGCGCACGCCTTCCACAGCGCAGAACGCAGCAAGAACCGAGGAGCACCCCCGTGGCCCAGACCCGCATTCCCGCCGAGAACCGGACCGAGTTCGGCAAGGGCGCCGCCCGCCGCACCCGTCGCGCCGGCAAGATCCCCGCCGTGCTCTACGGGCACGGCACCGACCCGGTGCACCTGTCGCTGCCGTCGCTGGAGTTCGCCGCCGTCGTCCGCGAGCAGGGCCGCAACGCCGTCCTGGAGCTCGACGTCGCCGGCAGCGCGCCGCAGCTCGCGCTGACCAAGACCGTCGTCGTGCACCCGCTGCGCCCCTACATCGAGCACGTCGACCTGCTCGTCATCAAGCGCGGCGAGAAGGTCGAGGTCGAGCTCGACGTCGTCGTCACCGGCGACGCCGCCCCGGGCTCGCTGGTCACCCAGGACCTCAACACCGTCCTGGTCGAGGCCGACGTGCTGAACATCCCGGAGAACATCGAGATCTCCGTCGAGGACGCCGAGATCGGCACCCAGTACTTCGCGAAGGACCTGCGCCTGCCGCAGGGCGTCGAGCTGCGCACCGACGAGGAGTACCTGGTCGTCCAGGTCGTCCCGGCCCCGACCGAGGAGGACCTCGAGGCCGAGATCGACACCGAGGGCGCGGGTGTCGTCGAGGAGCCGTCCGACGAGGAGGAGGCCGCCGAGCCGGCCGCCGAGTCCGCCGAGGGTTCCGAGGGCTCGGACGAGTCCTCCGACGACGCCAAGTGAGCCCCGTGCCGGGGCCCGCGCTGGTCGTCGGGCTCGGTAACCCGGGCCCGGACTACGCCGAGACCCGGCACAACGTCGGCACCCGCGTCGCCGCCCTGCTGGCGGCGCGGGCCGGCGCCGGCCGGTTCTCGGTCCACAAGCGGACGAACTCCGACGTGGCCCAGGGCCGGCTCTCCGGCCGGCCGGTGACCGTGGCCGTCCCGAGGACGTACATGAACCTCTCGGGCGGCCCGGTCGCCGGGCTCGTGCAGTACTTCTCGATCCCGCCGGCCGAGGTGATCGTCGTGCACGACGAGCTGGATCTCGAGTTCGGCGTCGTCCGGCTCAAGCGCGGCGGCGGCGAGGGCGGGCACAACGGCCTGCGCTCGATCAGCCGGTCGCTGGGCACGAAGGACTACCTGCGGGTGCGGTTCGGCATCGGCCGCCCGCCCGGCCGGCAGGACCCGGCCGACTACGTGCTGAAGCGGTTCTCGGGCGCCGAGAAGAAGGAGCTCGATCTCGGGATCGACCTGGCCGCGGACGCCACCGAGGCACTGCTGGCCGACGGGCTGGAGGCGGCGCAGAACCGCTTCCACCCGCTGTCCGGCTGACCGCCGGCCGCCCCGGAGCGTCCCGCGCGTGTCCCGTCCCGGCCTCGTCGGCGCCGCCGCATCGCTGGTCGGTGCGACGCTGTTCTGGGCGGGCAACTACATCGTCGGGGCCGAGGCGGTGCGCAGCATCGACCCGTTCAGCCTCACGCTGCTCCGGTGGGTGCTGGCGCTGCCGCTGCTGGTCGCGCTCGCCCAGCTGGTCGAACGCCCGGACTGGCGGCGGGTGCTCGCCGCCTGGCCGTGGCTGCTGGCGCTGTCGCTGTTCGGGATGCTCGCCTACACCGGGTTCCTCTACGCCGCGCTGGCGGCGACCACCGCCTTCAACGCCTCGCTGATCAACGCCTTCAATCCGGCGCTGATCGCGCTGGCCGGTGCGGTCCTGCTGCGCGAGCGGCTGACCCCGGTCGCGGTCGCCGGGATCCTGGTCGCACTGCTCGGCGTGCTGATCGTCGTCACCGACGGCGACCCGGCGACCGTGCTGCGCACCGGGTTCGGCGCGGGCGAGCTGCTGATGCTGGGGGCGATCCTGTCCTGGACCGGCTACGCCGTCGTCGGCCGGCGCGCCCCGGCGCTGCCGCCGATCTCCTCGACCGCCGCCCAGGCCGCGGTGGCGGTGCTGCTGCTCGCCCCGGCCGGTCTGCTCACCGGGGTCACCCTGCCCGACGGCCCGTCGTCGACCGGCTCGCTGCTGTTCATCGTGGTGTTCCCGTCGGTCCTGTCGTACCTGCTGTGGACCCGGGCCCTGCTCGTCCTGCCGGCCGGCAGCGCGGGCGTGTTCCTCAACCTGATCACGGTCTTCACCGCCGCGTTCACGATCGCGGTGGGCGACCCGTACACGTCCGCGCAGCTCGTCGGCGGCCTGATCGTGATCGTCGGGGTCGTCCTCACCTACGGGCGGCACCTGCGCCGCCGGCCCGGCTGACCGGGCCGGGCCGGGCGGCACGACGGCGTCAGCCGGGGGTGCCGAGCAGGTCGGCGGTGGCGGCCCGGCGCAGCTTGCCCGACGGCGTCTTCGGCAGGGTGCCCGGCGCGAGCACCGCGACCTCGGCCGGGCGCACCCCGACCGCGGACACCACCCGGCGCACCACGTCGTCCCGGATCGCCTTGACCGCCTCGGGGCTGTCGGCGCCCTTCGCCTCGACCGCGACCGCGAACGACTCGCGGTGCCGCCCCTCGCCTGCGGCCAGCCGCACGGCGACGACGTTCCCGGCCCGGACCCCGTCGGCGGCGGCCGCCGCGCGTTCGATGTCGGTCGGGTAGATGTTGCGGCCGCCCATGATGATGACGTCCTTGGTGCGGCCGCACACGACGACCGCGCCGTCCGGGGTGAGGTAGCCCTCGTCACCGGTGTCGAACCAGCCCTCGGCGTCCTGGGTGGACCGCGGGCCGTCGACGGTGAGATAGCCCGGCGTCACGGCCTCGCCGCGCAGGTGCAGCACGCCGACCTCGCGCGGCCCGAGCACCCGGCCGCCGGGGCCGACCGCCCGCACCTCGAGACCGGGCAGCGGCGGCCCGAGCTCGGGGAACTCCCGGACCGGCCCGTCCGAGGCCGGTTCGGCGCGCCGGTGCGTCTCCAGCGACGCGGCGTCCACCCGGTCCACCGTCAGTCCGGTGTGGACCGGCGCGAACGACACCCCGAGCGCCGTCTCGGCCATCCCGTAGGCGCACAGCACCGACTCCGGGCGCAGCCCGAACCGGGCGCCGGCCGCGGTGAACGCCGCGACGGCCGCCGGATCGACCGGCTCGGCGCCGTTCAGCGCGATCCGCAGCGACGACAGGTCGAGCTCGCCGTCGTCGACCCGGGCGAGCTGGCGGGCCAGCACGGCGTAGGCGAAGTTCGGCGCCGCGGTCACCGTGCCGCGGTACTTCGAGATCAGCTCCGCCCACAGCCGCGGCCGGCCGAGGAAGTCGACCGGGGTGACCGTGACCAGGTCCAGCCCGACCGTCATCGGGATGGTCAGGAAGCCGACCATCCCCATGTCGTGGAACAGCGGCAGCCACGACACCATCCGGTCCGATGCGACGTCCAGCTCGGACGCGGTGACCATCGAGCCGATGTTCGCGTGCAGGTTGGCGTGGGTGATCCGGACGGCCTTCGGCGCCGCGGTGGAGCCGCTGGTGAGCTGGAGCAGCGCGGTGTCGCCCTCGTCGGCGACGGCGGCGTCCGCGGCGAACGCGTCCGGGTCGCCGTCCAGCGAGTCCAGCGTGCGGAACGGGATGCCCTGCTCCATCAGCACCGGCGCGAGCGCGTCGAACGGCGCCCCGAGCAGCACCATCGACGCGTCGATCATCTTCAGCGTGGTGACGGTGTCCGCCGCCCACTCCGCGAGATCGGTCCGCGGGGTCGGCTGGTGCAGCATCGTGACGCTGCCGCCGCGCAGCCACACCGCCTGCGCGGTCGGCGCGATCGCCGCCGGCTCGCCGGCGAGCACCCCGACCGCCCCGCCGGCCGGTAGCGCGGGCGCGCCGTCCGCGCCGGGCCTGCGCAGTGCGTCCGCGCAGCCCCGGGCGGCCCGGTGCACCTCCGCCCAGCTGCGCCGGGTCGGCTCGCGCGGCTCCCCGGTGGTCATCCCGCGGGCATCCCGGTCGGGACCGGTCGCGGACTCCAGCAACGTCGCCAGGAATCGGGACATGCGCCCGACCCTAGCGACGAACCGGGCACGCGCGCCGCCGCGATCGGTGACCGGCTGATCCGGAACGGGCCCGGGCGTAGCATCCGGGCCCATGACGGACCAGCAGATCAGCACCCCGCCGGCCGAGCTCGCCGAGGCGGTCACGGCCGTCCTGCCCGGGGCGCGCACCGACCTGGAGGCGCTGGTCCGCATCCCGAGCATCTGGGCCGATCCGGCGCACGCCGACGACACCCGGCGCTCCGCGGACGCGGTCGCCGCGCTGGCCCGCGACGCCGGCGCGGCCGACGTGCAGGTGATCTCCGCCGGCGGTGGCGCGCCGGCCGTCGTCGCGCACTGGCCGGGCCCGGAGGGCACGCCGACCGTCATGCTCTACGCCCACCACGACGTCCAGCCGACCGGCGGCGACGAGCACTGGACGACGCCCCCGTTCGAGCCGACCGAGCGGGACGGCCGGCTCTACGGCCGCGGCGCCGCCGACGACAAGGCCGGCGTGATGACCCACCTGGCGGTGCTGCGCGCCTACGACGGGCGGCCCCCGGTCGGGGTGGTGCTGTTCATCGAGGGCGAGGAGGAGTCCGGCTCGCCGACGCTGACCGCGCTGCTCGCCGAGCACCACGCGAGCCTCGCCGCGGACGTCATCGTGATCGCCGACGCGGCCAACCCGGCGGTCGACGTGCCGGCGCTGACCACCAGCCTGCGCGGGCTGGTCGACGTCGTCGTCGAGGTGTCGATGCTGGAGCGGCCGGTGCACTCCGGGGTCTACGGCGGCCCGATCGGCGACGCGCTCACCGCGCTCTGCCGCACGCTGGCGACCCTGCACGACGACAAGGGCGAGGTCGCCGTGCCCGGCCTGGTGCACGGCAGCTCGGACGCCCCCGACCCGGACGAGGCGACCTACCGGGCCGACGCCGGCCTGCTCGACGGCGTCGAGCTGATCGGCTCCGGCAGCATCCCGGAGCGGGTGAACGTCAAGCCCGCCGTCGCCGTGCTCGGCATCGACGCGCCGCGGGTCGCCGAGGCCTCGAACGTGCTGCTGCCGCGGGCCCGGGCGATGGTGAGCATGCGGCTCGCCCCCGGCGAGGACGCGGCGCAGGCGCAGCGGGCGCTCGCCGAGCACCTGGAGCGGAACGTGCCGTGGGGCGCGCACGTGACGGTGACCCCCGGCACCGGGGTCGCCGAGCCGTTCAGCCTGTCCGCGACCGGCGAGGTGTACGACCACGCCCGCGCCGCCTTCTCCTCGGCCTACGGCAACTCCGCGGTGGAGACCGGCATCGGCGGCTCGATCCCGTTCATCGCCGAGTTCGCGCGCACCTTCCCGGGCGCCGCGGTGCTGGTCACCGGTGTCGGCGACCCGGCCAGCCGGTGGCACGGCATCGACGAGAGCCTGCACCTGGGCATGTTCGGCCGCGGCGTGCTCGCCGAGGCGCTGCTGCTGAGCCGGCTCGGCGGGCAGGACTGACCCGGACCTGCCCCGGCCGGCGCCGGTGACCCGGCCGGGCCCGCCGACTGGGCCGGGGCCGGATCGGGTATCCACGGACCATGAAGTTCGGCATCGCCACGTTCGTGACCGACGAGGGCATCCGGCCGGGTCCGCTGGGCCGCGCGCTCGAGGAGCGCGGGTTCGACTCGGTCTTCCTCGCGGAGCACTCGCACATCCCGTCCAGCCGGGAGTCCCCGTACCCGGGCGGCGGTGACCTGCCGCGGGTCTACTACCGCACGCTCGATCCGTTCGTCGCGCTGACCGCGATGGCCGCGACGACCACCGATCTGCTGCTCGGCACCGGGATCGTCCTGCTCCCGCAGCGCGACGTGATCCACACCGCGAAGTCGGCGGCCAGCCTGGACCTGGTGTCCGGCGGGCGGCTGCTGTTCGGCGTCGGCGCCGGCTGGAACCGCGAGGAGATGCGCAACCACGGTGTCGACCCGGCGACCCGGGGCCCGCTGATGACCGAGCAGCTGCACGCGCTGAAGGCACTGTGGACGCAGGAGGAGGCCGAGTTCCACGGCGAGCACGTGCACCTCGAGCGGTCGTTCTGCCGGCCCAAGCCGGTCCGCGAGCCGCACCCGCCGATCTACCTCGGCGGGGAGAGCGGGGCCGCGCTGAACCGGCTCGCCGAGGTCGGCGACGGGTGGCTGCCGCGCGGGCACCTGCCGATCGACGAGATCCGGCGGGTGCGCGCCGAGCTCGCCGACCGCGGGAGGCCGGACGTGCCGACCACGGTGTTCGCCGTCCCGCCGGAGCCGGCGGCGGTGGCCGGCTACGCCGACGCCGGGATCGAGCGGGTGACGTTCCTGCTGCCGACGCTGCCCGAGTCGGAGACCCTCACGAAGCTGGACGAGCTGGCGCAGGTGACGCGGGTGGCGCAGGGCGCCCGCTGACCGCGCCGAGCACCAGCGCGGTCAGCGCCTCCGGGGCGTCGAGCTGGATCAGGTGCCCGGCGGCGGGCACCAGGTGCAGCTCGGCGCCCGGGATCGCGGCGGCGAGCCGGTGCGCCCGGTCCACCGGGATCCAGGTGTCCTCGGTGCCCCACACGATCCGCACCGGCAGGTCGAGCTCGCCGTAGCGGGGCTCGATCTCGTCGGTGAAGCGCTGGTCTGCCTGCGCGATCTGCCGGTAGAACGCCGCCCGCCCCTCCGCGCCGAGCCACGGCCCGACCAGCATGTCCTCGTCGTCGGCGCGCAGCGGGCGGAACGCCGCGCCGCGCACGTAGGCGCGGACCAGCGCCTCGTGCAGCGGAGCGGGCAGCGCGGCGAACACGGCCGCGTTGTCCCGGACGAGCCGGAAGAACTCCGAGCCCCACGGGGCGAGCGCGACGACGTCGACCAGGGTCAGCGAGGCGTACGCGGCGCCGTGCAGCAGGTGCGCCCGCAGCGCGACGGCGCCGCCGTAGTCGTGCGCGACGACGTGCGGCGGATCGTCGAGCCCCCAGTGGTCCAGCAGCGCGGCCAGCATCCGGCCCTGCACGCCGAGCGACACGTCGTCGCTCTTCGACGACGTCCCGTAGCCGGGCATGTCCCACAGGAGCACCCGGTGCGACGGGGCGAGGGCCGCCGCGACCGGTGCCCACAGCCGCGACGACCACGGCGTGCCGTGGCAGAACACCACCGGTGGGCCCGCGCCGCGCGAGGTCCATCGCACCCGGTGGCCGTCGACCGAGTACACCTCGTCCATATCCACCGGCGGAGCCTCGCACATTCCGGGCAGAATGAGCGCCGATGGAGATCCGGCTGCTGGGCACCGTGTCCGCGCTCGACGGGTCCGGTGCGGAGCTGCTGCCCGCCGGTCCGCGGCTGCGCGGGCTGCTGGCCCGCCTGGCGCTGGACGCCGGTCACCCGGTCGACGCCGCCACCCTGGTCGACGCGCTGTGGGGTGAGGCGCCGCCGTCGACGGCGAACGCGTTGCAGTCGCTGGTGTCCCGGTTGCGCCGGTCGGTGGGCGCCGACCGGGTGCGCTCGGCGCCCGGCGGCTACCGGCTCGACGTCGGCGCCGACGCGGTCGACGCGCTGCGGTTCGCCCGGCTGCGACGGGAGGCCGCCGCGACCGCGGACCGCGAACGGGCCCGGGAGCTGCTGGACCGGGCGCTGGGCCTGTGGTCCGGCCCGGCGCTGGCCGACCTGCGCGAGGTCGCGTTCGCCGGGCCGGCGGCGGCCCGGCTGGCCGAGGCCCGCGCCGCGACGGCCGAGGAGCTGACCCGCCGCACCCTGGAGGACGGGGTGCCCGCCCCCGGCACGCTGCGCGGCGTGCTCACCGAGGTGCTGGCCGAGCAGCCGCTGCGGGAGACCTCGGCCGTCGCGCTGGCCAGGTTGCTGCACGCGTCCGGGCACCGCGCCGACGCGCTCACCGTGCTGGACCGCACCCGCTCCGCGCTGGCCGCGGAGCTGGGCGTCGACCCGGGCCCGGAGCTGCGGGCCGCCCGCACCGAGCTGCTGCACGACGCCCCCGCCGGGAACGGCCGGGTCGCGGCACCGGCACCGGCCACCCGCGCCGGCCCGGCGGGGACCCCGCGCCACCGCGCGCCCGCGCTGACCTCGTTCATCGGCCGGGAGGACGATCTGGCCCGGCTCCGCTCCCTGCTCGCGGGCGCCCGCCTGGTCACCGTGACCGGGCCGGGCGGGGCCGGGAAGACCCGGATCGTCGCCGAGGTGGTGCGCGACCTGGACCGCCCGGTGGAGGTGGCCGAGCTGGCACCGCTGGCCGGGCCGGAGCAGCTCGCGGCGACCGTGCTGCACGCCGTCGGCGGCCCCGATCTCAGCCTCGGCGACCGCACCGGGCCGGGCACCCTGGCCCGGTTGCGGACCGCGCTGGCCGGCCGGGAGCTGCTGCTGGTGCTGGACAACTGCGAGCACCTGATCGACCCGGTCGCGACGCTGGTGCACGACCTGCTGGGCACGGTGCCGGGGCTGACGGTGCTCGCCACCAGCCGGGAGCCGCTGGGGGTGCCCGGCGAGGTGCTGCACCCGCTGGGCGCGCTCGACGACGCGCAGGCGGCCCGGCTGTTCACCGACCGCGCCGCGGCGGTCGCGCCCGGGTTCACCGCCGATCCGGCGACCGTCACCGAGATCTGCCGCAGGCTCGACGGGCAGCCGCTGCCGATCGAGCTGGCCGCGGCCCGGGCCCGCACGCTCAGCGCGCGCGAGATCGCCGACCGGCTGGCCGACCGGTTCCGGCTGCTGGTGACCGGCAGCCGCACCGTGCTGCCCCGGCACCAGACGCTGCGCGCGGTCGTCGACTGGAGCTGGGACCTGCTCGGCGCCGCCGAACGCACCCTGGCCGACCGGTTCGGGGTGTTCGCCGGGCCGGTCGGCGCGCACGCGGTGGAGACCGTGTGCGGGGGCGGCGGCCTGGACGGCGACCCGCTCGGCCTGCTCGACGCGCTCGTCGAGAAGTCGCTGGTCGTCGCGACCCAGGATCCGGGCGGCGGGCCCACCCGGTACCGGATGCTGGAGACGATCCGGGAGTACGCGGCGGCCCGGCTCGCCGAGTCGGGTGGGTCCGGCCGGATGGTGCGGGCACACGCCGACTGGCTGCTGGCGGTGCTCGAACCCGCCGAGCCGCAGCTGCGCACCCGCGCGCAGCTGGACACGCTGGCGACGGTGCGCCGGGTCGAGGGCGAGGCGTTCCGGGCACTCGACCGGGCCGTCACCGATCCGCGGCCGGAGCACGCACACCGGCTGCTGGCGGCGGTGTCGTGGAGCTGGATGATCCGCGGCGAGAACATCGCGCTGCTGCACTGGTCGGACCTGGTGGCCGCGCTCGACGCGCCGGCGGACGTGCCGGCGGTCACCACGAACCGGGCGATCCGGGCGCTGCTGCTCGCCGGTTACGTCTCCGTCGAGGGTGCGCCCGCCGAGATCGACGCCGTCGGGTCGGCGCTGCCCGGGCTGCCGCATCCCCGGCACCCGGCCGTCGTCCTGGCCGGGCCGGTCGCCGAGGCGTTCCGCTCGGGCGACCGCACCGAGCTCGGCGCCCTGGTCGCCCGGGGTGCGGACCCGTGGCTGCGCGGCGCGGCCGCGTTCCTGGCGTCGGTGCACGCGGAGAACGAGGGGGACCTCGACGAGCAGCGCGCCTACCTGCGGGTCGCCCATCCGCTGTTCCGCTCGGTCGGCGACCGGTTCGGGCTCGGGCTGACCGTGGCCTCGCTCGGCGAGCTGGAGGACCTGGCCGGCAACGGTACGGCCGCCTGCACCGCCTGGACCGAGTCGATCGCGCTGACCGCGGAGCTGGGCAACCTCGACGACATCCCGCACTACCGGATGCAGCTGGCCGGTCTCGCGGCCCGCCGGGGCGACGAGGCCGGGGCCCGGGAACATCTGGAGCTCGCCGCGAGCGACCTGCGCGAGCACCCGCACCAGCGCCCCGCGAGCTGGATCGACTGGGGTCGCGCCGACGTCGAGCGGCGGCTCGGCAGGCCGGTGCACGCCCGGACACTGCTCGCCGAGTCGTGGAACGCCGACGGGCCCGGCGCGGGCCGGATGCAGCGGGTGGCCCTGCAGCACGTCTTCGCGGCCGCGGCCGAGCTGGACCTCGGCCGGATCGACGCCGCCCGGGTGCTGCTCGACGCCGCCGCCGACGCCGCCCTGCAGAGCAACGACGGCCCGGTGCTCGGCATGGCCGCCGAGGCGTCCGCCCGCTGGGCGGTCGCCGATGGCGACCCGGAGCGCGCCGGTGAGCTGCTCGGCGTCGCGATCGCCCGGCGCGGCACCCTGCACCTGGGTGATCCGGAGGTCGTCGCGACCCGCGACGCGGTCGTCGCCGCGCTCGGCGAGGGCGGCGCGGTGACGGCGATCGACCGCGGCCGGGCCGCCCCGCGCGACGTCGCGCCCCGGCCGCTGCGCGCCCATGACGTCAGGTCCGCCGCCGGTACAGGGTGACCGCCAGCGGCGCGAAGATCGCGACCACGATCGCCGAGGTCACCAGTGACGCGGTGACCGCGGCTGCGGCGGGTTCGCCGTCGAGCAGGGCCCGGACCGCGTCCGCGCACCGGCTGACCGGGTTCACCTCGGCGAACGGGCGCAACCAGTCCGGCATGGTCTCGACCGGGACGAAGACCGAGCTGGCGAACGTCAGCGGCAGCATGATCATCGCGCCGATGCCCTGCACCGACCGGGGCTCCCGGACCAGCACCCCGAGCGCGGTGAAGATCCAGCACATCGCGAAGGCGAACAGCACCACCAGTGCGAACGCACCCAGCACCGCGACCGGCCCGGCCGAGGTGCGGTAGCCCAGCGCGAAGCCGAAGGCCAGCATGATCACACCCGAGGTGATGTAGCGGACCAGGTCGGCGCCGACCGCACCGACCAGCGGCGCCGCCCGGGAGATCGGCAGGCTCCGGAACCGGTCGAAGATCCCGGTCTTGAGGTCCTCGGCCAGCCCGACCCCGGTCCCGGCGGAGGCGAACACGACGGTCTGCAGCAGCACACCGGGCAGCGCGTACTGCAGGTAGTCCTCGCTGCTCCCGGCGATCGCGCCGCCGAACACGTAGACGAACAGCAGCAGGAAGACGATCGGCTGCAGGGTGACGTCGAGCAGCGCCTCCGGCGAGTGGATCGTCTTGGTCAGGCCGCGGCGGGCGAGCGCGGCACTGTGCCGCAGCGGGGCGGGTACCCGGCTGCGGCGGGCGCCGGCCGGCGCCGCGGCGGGCGGCGACGGGCGGCCGGTGAGGGTGGCGGTCACGCGGACTCTCCATCGGTGGTGGTGGCCTGCCGGCCGGTGAGGGTGAGGAAGACGTCGTCGAGGCTGGGCAGCCGCAACCCGATCTCGGCGACCGCGATCCCGGCCTCGGCCAGCCGGCCGTCGGCGCGGCCCAGTGCGCCCGGGTCGCCGGCGGGGACGCTGACCTCGCCGGAGGGCGCGATCGACGGCTCGCCGCCGGTCTCGGCCGCGACGACCGCGGCGACCTGCGCGGCGTCGCCCGGCCGGACCGGCCGCACGTGCAGCAGCTGCCCGCCGGTGTCCGCCTTCAGCTCGGCCGCCGTGCCCGCGGCGATCACCCGGCCCCGGTCGAGGACGACGAGATCGTGCGCGAGCTGGTCGGCCTCCTCCAGGTACTGGGTGGTGAGCAGGACGGTGACGCCCTCGTCGGCGAGCCGGCGGACGGCCTCCCACACCTCGTTGCGGTGCCGTGGATCGAGCCCGGTGGTCGGCTCGTCGAGGAACAGCACCTCCGGGTCGCCGACCAGGCTGGCCGCGAGATCGAGCCGGCGGCGCATGCCGCCGGAGTAGGTGCGGACCCGGCGGCCCGCGGCCTCGGTGAGCCCGAACCGGTCGATCAGCTCGTCGGCGCGGGCCCGCGCGGCGCGGCCCGGGAGATCCAGCAGCCGCGCGATGAGCACCAGGTTGTCGCGGCCGGTGAGCGCCTCGTCGACCGCGGCGTACTGCCCGGTGAGCCCGATCCGGCGGCGGACGGCGGCCGGATCGGCGGCGACGTCGTGCCCGAGCACGGTGGCCCGGCCCGCCGTCGGCGGCAGCAGGGTGGCGAGCATCCGGACGGTGGTCGTCTTGCCGGAGCCGTTCGGCCCGAGCAGCCCGAGGACCTGACCGGGACGGGCGGTGAAGGAGATGCCGTCGACGGCGCGGACGTCGCCGAACGTGCGTACGAGCCCGTCGACCTCGATGGCGGGCGGTGGAGCGTTCATGCGTCCATCGTGCGCCGAGGCCCTGGCACGGGGCTGGCACGGGCCTGGCACGGGACCTCGCACCGGGCTGTCACGGGACCGGGGCCGGATCAGCGCCGGCCGGTGCGGCCCGATCGGCCCGGCTCCACCGCCGCCCCCCGACGGCGGCGGCGGAACCGAACCGCTCCCCCCGTCACGGCGACGCTCCCCAGCCCGCCGTGACCCGTCCGACGGTATCGGGGTCGCGCGGCGTCCGGATCGGTCGAACTACTGATCTCCAACCCCGGCTCCTCCTACCGAGGTAGGAGAAACGCCCTACCCTTCGGCGCGTTCGGCGGCATCCAGCCACTCGATCTCGACCGTCTCCCGCTCCGCGACGACCGCCTTGAGCTCGCGGTCCAGCTCCATCAGCCGGTCCGGATCGGTGGCCGCCTCGGCCAGCTGCGTGTGCAGCCGCTCCTCACGCTTCGTGAGCTGCTCCATCCGCCGTTCGAGGCGCTGCGCGTCCTTGCGGGCGGTCCGCTGCGCGGCGGCGTCGACCTTCGGTGCCCGCCCCGCCGGGGTGCCGGCGGGCGACGGCGCGGCCTGCGCCACCGCGGCCGGGCCGCGACCGGCGGCCGCCCGGCGCGCCACGTACTCGCCGATCCCGCCGGGGAGGTGGGTCAGCTTCCCGTCCCCGAACAGCGCCAGCACCTGGTCGCAGACCCGCTCGGTCAGGTACCGGTCGTGGCTGACCACGACCAGCGTGCCCGGCCAGCCGTCGAGCAGGTCCTCCAGCCCGGCGAGGGTGTCGACGTCCAGGTCGTTCGTCGGCTCGTCGAGCAGCAGCACGTTCGGCTCGTCCATCAGCAGCCGGGTCAGCTGCAGCCGTCGGCGCTCGCCGCCGGAGAGCCGCCCGACCGGCGTCCACTGCCGGGCGGCCGGGAACCCGAGCTGCTCCAGGACCTGCGACGCGGTCATCTCCTGCTTCCCGAACCGCACGTACTTGGCGACGGCCTCGGTCGCCTCCAGCACGCGCATCTCGGCCGGCAGGTCGATCAGCTCCTGGGTCAGCTGGGCGAGCTTCACCGTGCTGCCCTGCACCCGGCGTCCGGCGTCGAGCTCCCGCTCGCCGGTGAGGGCGCGCAGCAGGGTCGTCTTCCCGGACCCGTTGACGCCGACGATGCCGACCCGGTCGCCCGGCCCGAGCCGCCAGGTCACCCGGTCCAGCAGGGTCCGCCCGGCGACCTCGACGGTGGCGTCCTCCAGCTCCAGCACGGTGCGGCCGAGCCGGTTGGTCGCGAACTGCATCAGCTCGACGGTGTTGCGCGGCGCCGGGACGTCCGCGATCAGCGCCTCGGCGGCCTCGATCCGGTACCGCGGCTTCGACGTCCGGGCGGGCGGGCCGCGGCGCAGCCAGGCCAGCTCCTTGCGGGCGAGGTTGCGGCGGCGCTGCTCGGCGGCGTCGGCCTGCCGGGACCGCTCGGCCCGGGCGTAGACCCAGTCGGCGTAGCCGCCGAGGTAGGACTCGACCTTCCCGTTCGCGACCTCCCAGGTGCGGGTGCAGACGGTGTCGAGGAACCAGCGGTCGTGCGTGACGACGACGAGCGCGATCCGGCGGGTGATCAGGTGCTCGGCCAGCCAGCCGATGCCCTCGACGTCGAGATGGTTGGTGGGCTCGTCGAGCACCACCAGGTCGAGCTCGCCGACGAGTGCCGCGGCCAGCGCGACCCGCCGCTTCTCGCCGCCGGACAACCCGTCGGTGGGCCGCTCCGTGTCGGTGATGCCCAGTCCGTCGAGCACGTCGCGCACCCGCGGGTCGGACGCCCACTCGTGATCGGCGCCGTAGTGCTGCAGCACGATGTCGCGGACGGTCGACCCGGCCGGGAACCGGTCCCGCTGGGCCAGGTGCGCCATCCGCAGGCCGCCGAGCCTGCTGACCCGGCCGCCGTCGGTCGGGCGGTCCCCGGTGAGCACGTCGAGCAGGGTGGTCTTGCCGCCGCCGTTGAGGCCGACGACGCCGATCCGGTCGCCGCGTTCCACCCCCAGCGAGACGGCGTCGAGCAGCACCCGGGAGGCGTCACCGGGCACGTGCGCGGTGACGTTCTCCAGGTTGAGCAGGTTCTCGGGCATCAGTTCCTCCGGCCTTCAGGCACGTGCCGGCGGCCAGCTGCCGGATCCGGTCGGGCCGCCGCGTCCCGGCGGCGGCTCGTGCTCGTCGATCACCCGGGCGCCGCCGACCGGGCCGTGCGCCACCCGGACGGTGCGGCACACGCCCATCCCGGCCAGCTCGGTGGCCACCTCGACGGCCGAGTCGGCGTCCGCGCAGAGGAACGCGCAGGTCGGCCCCGATCCGGAGACCAGACCGGCGATCGCCCCGGCGTTCACCCCGGCGCGCAGCGTGCGGCGCAGGTCCGGCGCCATCGAGACGGCGGCGGCCTGCAGGTCGTTGCCCAGGTTCAGGGCGAGCTGTCGCGGATCGCCGCCGGCGAGCGCCTCCAGCACCGGCTCGACCGGCCGTTCCGGCGGCTCGGCGCCGCCGCGCAACCGGTCCAGCTCGCCGAACACCGCCGGGGTGGACAGCCCGCCGCGGGCGAGCGCGATCACCCAGTGCAGCCGGTGCCGGGCGAGCACCGGGATGACCTGCTCACCGCGGCCGGTGCCGAGCGCGGTCCCGCCGTGCAGGCCGAACGTGACGTCCGAGCCGAGCTCGGCGGCCAGCCCGGCCAGCTCCTCGCGGCCCAGCTCCATCCGCCACAGCGTGGACAGCGCGACCAGCGCGCCGGCCGCGTCGGCGGATCCGCCGGCCATGCCGCCGGCGACCGGGATGCCCTTGCGCAGGGTGACCCGCACGTCCGGCTCCCGGCCGGCCCGCTGCGCGAGCAGCTCGACCGCCCGCCAGGCCAGGTTGGTGGCGTCCAGCGGCACCTCGGCGACGCCGTCGCCGTGCACGTCCAGCGCGGGCTCCTCGGCGGGCTCGACCGACACCTCGTCGAACAGGCTCACCGCGTGGAACACGGTGACCAGGTCGTGGAATCCGTCCGGCCGCACCCCGCCCACGGCGAGGTGCAGGTTGATCTTCGCGGGCACCCGGACGGTGACCGGTCGTGGCACGGCGGACAGCACCGTTCAACCCTACGGGCAGCGCCGGGCGGCGTGCCGCCACCCGGGGAGTACGGTGGCCCGGCTCACCGCCGCGGTGCGTCGCCCCGGTCCGCCGCGGCCGGGTCGCGGGTGCGCAGGTGCTGCGGCCGGGCGAAGCAGAGCACCGCGACGAGCCCGATCACCAGTACCGCGGCCGGCAGCAGCACCGACTGCGCCATCGCCGTCGCGAAGGACTCGCGGACCTCGTCGGGCAGCGGACCGGCCGCGAAGGCGGCGTCCGGGGTGGCCGCCCCGCCCGGCACCAGCGCGGCGATCCGCGCCTCCATCAGCACCGCGATGCCCGCGCTGCCCAGCACCGCGCCGACCTGCCGGGTGGTGTTGTAGACGCCGGAGCCCGATCCGGCCTGCTCCATCGGCAGGTTGCGGGTCGCGCTGGTCGAGATCGGCGCCCACACGCAGGAGTTGGAGATGCCGAGCAGCGAGATCGGCAGCAGCAGCTGCCAGACCGGGGTGTCCGGGCTCATCACCGCGGCCAGCCAGAGCAGCCCGATCACGAACGTCGACATGCCGAAGCCGCCGATCAGCCGCGGATGGATCCGGTCGGTCAGCCGCCCGGTCCACGGCGCGAGCGCGCCGGAGAGCACCGCGAGCGGCACCAGCAGCAGCGCCGCCTCGGTCGGCGAGAAGCCGCGCACGTTCTGCGCGTAGATCATCAGCGGGAAGCCCTGCGCGGTGATCGCGAACCCGACGGTGCAGATCGCGATGTTCGCCAGCGAGAAGTTCCGGTCCCGGAACAGCTGCAGCGCGACCAGCGGCTCGGAGCGGGTGCGGGACTGCCACCACACGAACACCACCAGCACGACGGCGCCGACCACGATCAGCATCCACACCGGGACCGGGCCGACGATCGGCCCCCAGTCGTAGCGCTGGCCCTCCTGGATCCCGAAGACCAGCAGGAACACGCCGGTCGCCGACAGCACGACGCCGACCAGGTCGAACCGCCGCTTCGAGGTCTCCAGCGCGGGCACCAGGTACCAGACGGCGGCGAACGCGACGACGCCGAGCGGCACGTTCACGAAGAAGATCCACTCCCAGCCGAGCGCGCCGACCAGCACCCCGCCGAGCACCGGGCCGGCCAGCGTCGCGACCCCGGCCACCGCGCCCCACAGGCTCATCGCCCGCCCGCGCTGGGCGGCCGGGAAGGTGCGGGTGATCACCGCCATCGTCTGCGGCGTCATCATCGCCGCGCCGAGCCCCTGCGCGACGCGGGCGACGATCAGCTCGCCGATCGTGCCGGTCAGCCCGCACCACAGCGACGCCAGGGTGAACACCGCGAGCCCGGCGAGGTAGACGTTCTTCGGCCCGAACCGGTCCCCGAGCCGGCCGGTGACCAGCAGCGGCACCGCGTAGGCGAGCAGGTAGGCGCTGGTCACCCAGACCACGGTGTTGACGTCGGTGCCGAACGCCACCAGCAGCGCGGGCGTCGCGACGGTGACGATCGTCGCGTCGACGAGAATCATGAAGAACCCGATGACGAGCGCCCAGAGCGCCGGCCACGGGCTCGTCCCGTCCGCGCTCACGACCGCCTCGCGTGCCCTCGTCACCCGACCATGATGGGCCCGGCGGGTCCGGTCCGCCGCGACGGGCCCGGGTGACCGCTCAGGCCGGTGGGGTGAATCGCCCGTCCACCGCGGTCCAGCCGCCGTCGACGAACAGGGTGGAGCCGGTCACGAAGGCGGCCGCCTCCGAGGCGAGGTAGACCACCGCGCCGGTCAGCTCGGCGGGCACCGCCCACCGGCCGAGCGCGCCCTTGGTGGCGTAGGCGGTGTACCAGGCGTCGTCGCTGCGGATCTGGGCGGTCAGCGGGGTCTCGACGACGCCGGGTGCGATCGCGTTGACCCGCACGCCGGCCCCGCCGAACTCGACGGCAGCCGTCTTCACCAGCTGCTCGGTGCCGGCCTTGGTCGCCGCGTAGACCGACTGGCCCGGCTCGACGACGGAGCCGCGGATCGACGAGAAGAGGATCATGCTGCCGGTGCCGCGCTCGACCATCCCGCGGCCGAACGCCTGCACCACGGAGAAGGTCGCACGCAGGTTGAGGCCGACGACGCGGTCGAACTCGTCGAGGGAGTAGTCGAGGATCCGCTTCCGGACGTTCGTCGCGGCGGTGTGCACCAGCACGTCGACCGGGCCGGCGTCGCGGGCGGCCCGCTCGACGGCGGCCGGATCGGTGACGTCGAGCTCCAGCGGCTCCCCGCCGGCGGCGGTGGCGGCGGCCCGGGCGACGCCGGCG
Source organism: Pseudonocardia kongjuensis (assembly GCF_039526905.1). Lineage (NCBI taxonomy): Bacteria > Bacillati > Actinomycetota > Actinomycetes > Pseudonocardiales > Pseudonocardiaceae > Pseudonocardia > Pseudonocardia kongjuensis. The sequence continues at coordinate 191,951 of NZ_BAAAJK010000034.1, forward strand.
TCCCGGTCGGCGCAGATCACGTGGGCGCCGTGCGCGGCCAGCCCGAGCGCGAGCTCGTGGCCGATGCCGCCGGCGCCGACCAGCACGGCCCGCCGGCCGTCGAGTCGGAACAGGTCGGTGTAGGGGTTGTGCGGCATACCGGTCAGCTCGCTCATTCCGGCCGGATCACGGCCATCCGGGTGACGGTCAGTTCCTCGATCGCGAAGCGGGGGCCCTCCCGGCCGATGCCGGAGTCCTTCACGCCCCCGTAGGGCATGACGTCGGAGCGGAACCCGGGGACCTCGTTGACCACGACGCCGCCCACGTCCAGCTCGTCCAGCGCGGTGAAGGCGGCGGCCAGCGAGCGGGTGAACACGGCGGCGTGCAGGCCGTAGCGGGACCGGTTGACGGCCTCGAACGCGGCGGGCAGGTCGGGCACCGAGCGGATCGCGACGACCGGCGCGAAGATCTCCTCGCACCACGCCTCGGCGGACTCCGGGACGTCGAGCAGCAGGGTCGGCTCGACGGTCCGGCCGGTCACCCCGCCGCCGTGCAGGACGGTGGCGCCGGCCCGGCGCGCCCGGTCGATCCAGGACAGCACCCGCTCGGTGGCGGCCGGGTCGATCAGCGGCGCGACCCGGGTGGCCGCGTCCCGCGGGTCGCCGACGGTCAGCTCGCCCATCCGTGCGGCCAGCCGGGCGACGAACTCCTCGCGGACCGGCTCGCAGACCAGCACCCGCTGCACGGCGATGCACGCCTGGCCGTTGAAGTAGAAGCCGCCGCGCAGCACGGCGTCGGCGGCGCGATCGAGATCGGCGTCCGCGGCGACCACCAGCGCGGTGTTCGAGCCCAGCTCGAGCAGGGTCTTGCGGGGCGCGGCGTCCCGGGCGATGGCGTGCCCGACGGCCGCCGACCCGGTGAAGGACACCGCGGCGACCCGGGGATCGGTGACCAGGGTGCGGCCGACCTCGGCGTCGCCGGTGACGACCTGGACGAGCTCGGCGGGCGCGCCGTGTGCGACCAGCGCGCGGCGCACCACGTCGGCCAGCCAGAGCGTGGCCAGCGGGGTGGCCGGGGCCGGCTTGCAGATCACCGGGCAGCCCGCGGCCAGCGCCGGCGCGATCTTGTGCGAGGCGAGCAGGAACGGGGCGTTGAACCCGGCGATCCCGACGACCAGCCCGATCGGGCGGCGCACCCAGAACCCGACCAGGCCCTCGCCGGAGGGCTGCAGGTCCAGCGGCACCGTCTCGCCGTGCAGGTGGCCGATCTCCTCGGCGGCCGCCGCCCAGGTGAACAAGGTGCGGTCGACCTCGACCGCGCAGTCGGTGCGGGTCTTGCCGGTCTCGGCGATCAGCAGCTCGACGAACGCGTCGCGGTGCCCGGCGAGCTCGCGCTGCACGGCCAGCAGGACGGCGCGGCGGGTCCCGGCGCTGAGCCGCCCGGCCGGGCGGACCGCGGCGGCGCCGGCGTCCAGTGCGGCCTCGGCGTGCCCGGTCCGGCCGACCGGGCCGTGCGCGAGGACCGAGCCGTCGTAGGGGAAGACGACGGGGGCGAGCGCGGTGTCGTCCCGCCATCCCGATCCGATCGGCAGGCCGGCCGGGTGATCGGGCAGCGCGAGGGTCATGGACGGCAACTCCTGCGGACGACGACGGCGGCCTGCTGGTCAGACCAGCTCACTGACGCCGAGCATGCAGATCGCGCCCGGCGCGCGTCAAGTCGCCGGGTCCGGGCAGGTCGCAGCGATTGGGTTGACAGTGCGACGATCGCCGACGAGGCTCCGGAGCCACTGGATCCACTGGGTCCACGATGCGCCGCGGAGAGGGGATCATGGCCGGCCTGGTCGAGGAGGTCGCCTCGGTGCTGCGCGAGCGGATCTACGCCGGCCGGATCGCGCCCGGCGGGTCGCTGCGCCAGGAGCCGCTCGCCGCCGAGCTCGGGGTGAGCCGCACACCGCTGCGCGAGGCCATCCGGCTGCTCGAGCAGGACGGCCTGGTACGGGTCGATCCGCGGCACGGCGCCCGGGTGGTGACCGGCGACCGGGCGACCCTGCTGCGGGCCTACGAGCTGCGCGCCGTCGTCGACGGGCTGGCCGCCCGGCTCGCCGCCCGGGCCCGGCCCGGTGCGGCCCGGGTCCGCGAGCTGCACGCGATCCTGGCGGCCCAGCGGGCGGCGCTCGACCCGTGGGACGCCCGCGCCTACACGGTGGCGAACGTCGACTTCCACGAGCAGCTGCTGCACCTGTCCGGCAACGAGTTCCTGGTCGACCGGGCGCCGCTGCTGCGGATGACCGCGCAGGTGTTCGGCCCGGTCGCGCTGCTCGACCCGGCGGGCGCCCGGCGGGCGGTCACCGAGCACGCGGGGATCGTCGACGCCGTCGCGGCCGGCGACGAGGACGCCGCGGAGCGGCTGGCCCGGGCGCACGTCGAGGCGACCATCGACGCGCTGCGCGGCGGAACCGGATGACCACGACCCCACCCACCCCTGGAGGAGAGCACGTGCGCAGCTACGACCTGGCCGTCGTCGGTGGCGACGGGATCGGCCCGGACGTCACCGACGCCGCCCTGGCCGGTGTCCTGGCCGCGGCCGACCGGTTCGGCTTCGCGGTCCGGCCCACCCGGCTCGATCTCGGCGCCGAGCGCTACCTGCGCACCGGCACCGTGCTGGACGACGACGACGTCGCCACGCTGCGCCGGCACGACGCGATCCTGCTCGGCGCCGTCGGCGACCCGCGGGTGCCGCCCGGCGTGCTGGAGCAGGGCCTGGTGATCGCGCTGCGGGTCGCGCTGCGCCAGTCGGTGAACCTGCGCCCGGTCCGGCTGTACCCGGGCGTGACCAGCCCGGTCACCGGCGTCACCCCGGACAACTGCGACCTGGTGATCGTCCGGGAGAACACCGAGGGCCTCTACAGCGGCGGCGGCTCCACCTCGCACGCCGGGACCCCGCACGCCCTCGCCCTGCAGCACTCGGTGACCACCACCGCCGCCACCCGGGACGCGGTGGAGTTCGCGTTCCGGCTGGCCGCCGCCCGCCGCGGCCGGCTCACGCTGTGCCACAAGACGAACGTGCTGGTGCACGCCGGGCGGCTGTGGTCCGGCGTGGTGGAGGAGATCGCCGCGGACTTCCCCGGCGTCGAGCACGACTACGTGCACGCCGACGCCATGTGCCAGCACCTGCCGCTGGATCCCGGCCGGTTCGACGTCGTCGTCACCGACAACCTGTTCGGCGACATCATCAGCGACCTGGGCGCCACCGTGCAGGGCGGTCTCGGGCTGGCGGCGAGCGCCAACCACAACCCGCACGGCGACGCGCCGAGCATGTTCGAGCCGGTGCACGGCTCGGCACCGGACATCGCCGGGACCGGCGGCGCGAACCCGGCCGCCGCCGCGCTGTCCGCGGCGATGTGCCTGGCCGGGCTCGGCGAGGCGGACGCCGCGCTGGCGCTGGAGGCGGCCACCGCGTCCGTGCTCGCCGAGCTGCCCGCCCTCGCCGGGCCGGCGATGGGCGCCGACACGGCCACGATCGGCGCCCGGATCGCCGAGCGGGTCGGCACCGCCGCGCCGGTCGGCGACCCGGCGACGTCGTTCGTGGCCGCGTTCGCCGGTCTCGCCCCGCGCCGGGCCGTCCCGGCGTGACCGGTGGCGACGCCGATCCCCGGGTGTTCCAGCGGGTGGTCGACCACGTCGAGCGGGCGATCGCCGGCGGCGAGCTCGCCCCCGGTGACCGGCTGCCCAGCGAGCGCGAGCTCGGCGAGCGGTTCGCGATCGCCCGCACCTCGGTCCGCGAGGCGCTGCGGGTGCTCGAGCACGCCGGGCTGATCCGGTCCCGGCCGCGCGACCCGCGCGGGCCGCTGGTGCTGGCGCCCTCCCCCGGCCCGGCCCGCCGCTCGATCGCCACCTTCACCAGCACCGGCGGGTTCGGGCTGGCCGAGCTCGTGCAGTTCCGGATGGTCGCCGACGCGTCCGCGAACCTGCTCGCCGCGCGCCGGCGCACCCCCGCCGACCTGGTCGCCCTGGAGCGCAACACGGCGCGGATGCGCGCCGCCATCGACGCCGGCTACGTCGAGTTCGGCCTCGCCGACCTGGAGTTCCACGAGATCATCGCCCGGGCCGCCGGGAACCGGCTGGTGCAGCTCTACGGCGACGTGACCCGGGAGGCCGTGCTCGGGCTGATCCAGCGCACCATCCTCGACGCCGACGACCGGCACACCCTGATGCTGCGGTCGGTGCGCCACCATCGCGCCGTGTTCGCCGCGATCGCCGACCGGGACGGGCCGCTGGCGTCCCGGCTCGCCCGGGAGACCCTGTACGCCTACTACGCCGAGCACGTCGGCGACGACGACCGCGAGATCATGGCCGACCTGGTACGCGAGGTCGGCGGGCGGCTGCCGGACCGGCCCTGATCAGCCGTGCTCGGCCGGGTGCGCGGCGGCGACGGCCGCGAAGTCGGCGACCGAGAGCCGTTCGGCCCGGGTCGCCGGGTCGATCCCGGCGGCCCGCAGCGCCACCTCGGCCGCCGCCGGGGAGCCGGCCCAGCCGGCGAGCGCGCCGCGCAGCGCCTTGCGCCGCTGCGCGAACGCGGCCTCGATCACCGCGAACGTCGCCGCCCGGCCGGCACCGGCCGGCGGATCCTGCCGGACGAACCCGAGCAGCCCCGAGTCGACGCCCGGGACCGGCCAGAACACCGCACGCGGCACCGGACCGGCCCGGCGGGCGTCGGCGTACCAGGCGAGCTTCGCGCTCGGCGCGCCGTACTCCCTCGACCCGGGGCGGGCGGCGAGCCGGTCGGCGACCTCTGCCTGCACCATGACCAGTCCACGCTCGATGCCGGGCAGCTCGGCGAGCAGGTGCAGCAGGACCGGGACGGCCACGTTGTACGGCAGGTTCGCGACGATCGCGGTCGGACCGGCCGCGCCGGGACCGGCGTCGGCGGCCAGCTCTGCGGCGCCGACCCGCAGCGCGTCCGCGGTGGTGACGGTGAGCCGGTCCGCGAGGCCGGGCGCCCGCTCGGCGACGGTCCCGGCGAGCACCCCGGCGAGCACCGGGTCGATCTCCACCGCGTGCACCCGGGCGACGGCGGGGAGCAGCGCCAGGGTGAGCGAGCCGAGGCCGGGCCCGACCTCCAGCACCACGTCGTCGGCGCCGACGCCGGCGACCTTCACGATCCGCCGGACCGTGTTGCCGTCGTGCACGAAGTTCTGGCCGAGCTTCTTGGTGGGGCGCAGGCCGAGCCGGTCGGCCAGCACCCGGACGTCGGCGGGGCCCAGCAGCCGGGCGGTCCCGTGGTCGCTCACCGGGCCATTGTCGCCGGGCGCCCGCGGCCCGGACGAGCCGGGGATCAGCGCAGGCCGAGCTTGCGGGAGCAGGCCGGCCAGGCTCCGTAGCCGCCGCGGTCGTCGCGCACCTTCTCGGCGATCGCGATCTGCTGCTCGCGGCTCGCCTTGTCGGCGGTCGGCGCGTACGTGCCGCCGCCGTAGGCCTGCCAGGTCTGCTTGTTGAACTGCAGACCGCCGTGGTAGCCGTTGCCGGTGTTGATCGACCAGTTGCCACCGGACTCGCACTGGGCGAGCCGGTCCCAGGTCGCGCCGTTCGACACGGCGGGGGCGGCCGGGCTCTCCGGCGCCTCCTCGACCTTCTTCTTGGTGCCGACCTTGACCACCCGCGGCTTCGCCGGGGTGTCCTGACCGGCGCCGATCCGCTCCCGGGAGACCTCGTTGCCCTGGTCGTAGGTGACCCGCCAGATCACGCTGCGCTCACCCTCGGTGCCCGGGTCGACCACGGTGCGGGTGCCCTCCTCCAGGGTCGGGTCCGCCACCTCCTCCTCCGGGACGGGGAGCTTCAGCAGCTCGACGACCTGCGCGTCGATGATGTCGGCCGCGCTCGCCGGGGCCGCGACCGGGGCGAACGACGCGGCCGACGGGGCGGTCTCCAGCGCCATCGTCGCGGTGCCGAGATCGGTCGCGCCGGCGGCCAGGTCGGCGCGCAGCGTCTGCGTGTCGGGCTCGGCCTGCGGCGCCATCACGGCCGCGGCGAGACCGCCCGTCGGCAGTGAGAACAGGGCCGCCGCGGCGACGGTGCGTACACCCGCCTTCGAGCGGCCGGTGGACCGGTGCCTGCCCTCGTACGCGGCTCCGGCCAGACCGGCGGGGGCGGCGATGGGAAGCGGACGCGTGACGTCGTCTTCGGACACACCGTCTCCGGACACACCAGCGTTGCGCTCGAACATGACTTCCCGGGTGACTCGGCTCTCCGGGCAGGGGGTGTGACCTGCGGAGACGACGGCCGGCGCGGTGCCGGGGAGCGGAACCGATGCTGGGGAGCGGACCGGCCGTCGTCCCGCGGGTCGGGGAGCTTTCCCATCCCGGTGGGTACGGCGCAGGACGTTAGCGGACCGTGACCCGCCCGCGGTGCACCCGACGCGCTTGCCGCGGCGAGCGGCTTGTGATCGACGGTGAGTGACGACCGGGCCGCCGGCGGGCTCGGCGGGCGGCGTTATTCGATTGCGCCCGTCCGGAAGATCCGTTCGGCGTTGCGCCGCGCCATCTCGGCGACGCGTGCTTCCGTCTCCCCGCGCGTCGCCGCCATCCCGCGGACCGTCCAGGGCAGCACGTAGGGCTCGTTCGCCCGCCCGCGGTGCGGGTGCGGGGTGAGGAACGGCGCGTCGGTCTCGACCAGGTACTGCCCGTCCGGGACGAGCGCCGCGGCGGCCCGCAGCTCGTCGTTGCGCTTGAAGGTGACCGGCCCGGCGAACGACAGGACGTAACCGGCGTCCACGCACTCGCGGGCCATCGCCGCGTCCCCGGAGAAGCAGTGGAACACCACGGTCTCCGGGGCGCCCTCCTCGCGCAGGATGCGCAGCACGTCGTCGTGCGCGTCCCGGTCGTGGATCATCAGCGGCTTGCCGGTGCGCTTGGCGAGCCCGATGTGCCAGCGGAACGCGTCCTGCTGGGCGGCCGGCGGCGAGTGGTCCCAGTAGTAGTCCAGGCCGGTCTCGCCGATGCTGACCACCCGCTCGTCGGCGGCCAGCCGCTCGATCTCGGCCAGCTCGGCGGCGCCCACCGACGCGGTCCGGGTCGGGTGCAGCGCGACCGCGGCCCACACCCGCGGATCGGCGTGCGCGGCCCGCACCGCGAACCGGGCACCGGCCAGGTCGTCGGCGATCGTCACGGCGCCGACGACGCCGACCGCCGCCGCCCGGTCCATGGCGGCGACGACGTCGGCGTCGGTCTCGCAGCCGCACGCGTCGAGATGGGTGTGGCTGTCGATCGTCGGTGCGGCGAGCGGCTCCGGCGGGTCCGGCCGGGGACGCCTGCCGTACGGCGGGTCCCCCTGCTCGCTCACTGCCCGATCGGGGCCCACTCCGGGCCCGTCTCCCCCAGCTCGGGCGCGAGCTTGGCGAAGATCGGCGACGGCTTGGCCAGCGGCCGCCCCACCTCGATCGGGGTGGATCCCCAGTGCGCCTGCTCGGCGGCGTAGTCGCCGGTCAGCACCGGGTACGACGGGCCGTCGCCGAGATCGTCGACCTCCGTGCGCTCCGGCTGCGCCGCCCAGGTCCCGCTGCCGCCCAGCGCCTCGTGCACCTGCTGCGCGGCGTGCGGCAGGAACGGGGTGAGCAGCGTGTTCGCGTCCTGCACGACCTGCAGCGCGGTGTGCAGGATCGTGTCCCGGCGCTCCGGGTCGTCGCGGCGCTTCCACGGCTCCTGGTCGGACAGGTACCGGTTGGCGGCGGTGACCACCCGCATCGCCTCGGAGGACGCCTGCTTGAACCGGTTGCGGGCGAGCAGGCCGCCGACCGTGTCGAACCCGGCCCGCGAGTAGGCGAGCAGGTCGGCGTCGGCCTGGGCGGGGGCGGTCGGCTTCGGGACGGCGCCCACGTTCTTGTGCGCCATCGAGATGGACCGGTTGACCAGGTTGCCCCACTCGTTGGCCAGCTCGAAGTTGATCCGGCGGACGAACTCGTCCCAGGTGAAGTCGACGTCGGTGTTCTCCGGGCCGGCGACGGCGATGTAGTAGCGCAGCGCGTCCGGCCCGAACTCGCGCAGGAAGTCGCCGACGTAGATGACGGTGCCGCGGCTGGTGGAGAACTTCGAGCCGCTCATCGTCAGGTACTCCGAGGAGACGACCTCGCTGGGCAGGTTCAGCGTGCCGTAGGTGCCGGGCTCGCCGCCGCGGTCGCCCTGGCCGTTCTGGCCGAGCAGGATGGCCGGCCACATCACCGAGTGGAAGGTGATGTTGTCCTTGCCCATGAAGTAGTACGCCTGGGCCGCCGGATCGGTCCACCACTGCTTCCAGGCGTCCGGGTCGCCGCTGCGCCGCGCCCACTCCACCGACGCGGACAGGTAGCCGATCACCGCGTCGAACCAGACGTAGATCTTCTTCATCGGGTTGTCCGACCAGCCGTCCAGCGGCACCGGGACGCCCCACTCCAGGTCCCGGGTGATCGCGCGCGGCTTGAGGTCCTTGGCGAGGTTCGCCGAGAACCGCAGCACGTTCGGCCGCCAGTCGGTGCGGGTGGACAGCCACGAGCCCAGCGCGTCGGAGAACGCGGGCAGATCGAGGAAGAAGTGCTCGGTCTCGACGAACTTCGGCGTCTCGCCGTTGATCTTCGACCGCGGGTTCTTCAGATCGGCCGGGTCGAGCTGGTTGCCGCAGTTGTCGCACTGGTCGCCGCGGGCGCCGTCGTAGCCGCAGATCGGGCAGGTGCCCTCGACGTAGCGGTCCGGCAGGGTGCGGCCGGTGGACGGGCTGATCGCGGCCAGCTGCGTCTTCGGGACGATGTAGCCGTTGCGGTACAGCGACGAGAAGATGTGCTGCACGACCTCGTAGTGGTTCGAGGTCGTGGTGCGGGTGAACAGGTCGTAGGACAGGCCGAGCCCCTGCAGGTCGGCGGTGATGACGTCGTTGTACTTGTCCGCCAGCTGCCGTGGGGTCAGCCCCTCGGCGTCGGCCTGCACCTGGATCGGGGTGCCGTGCTCGTCGGTGCCGGAGACCATCAGCACCCGGTCCCCCGCCATTCGCCGGTACCGGGCGAAGACGTCGGAGGGCACACCGAAGCCGGAGACGTGGCCGATGTGCCGGGGACCGTTGGCGTAGGGCCACGCCACGGCGGTCAGCACGGCATTACTCATGCTCCCCAGCCTATTCACCGCGGCCACCCGGTTGCCGGGCGGCACGTCCGCGGCGTCCGCGCGGACCCGTGATCGACCGGCCCGCGGCCCCGGCCGGTGCCATGATGGCTGTCATGGATGCTGCCGAGCGGGACCGCGACGCGCTGCTGGACGCGGGCCTGCAGCAGTGGGCGGACGGCGGCTGGGCGGCGGTCGACCCGGTGTCGGCGGCCCGCCGGGCGGGCGTCGGGAACGACAGCACCGGCGAGTTCGGCTCCGGCGTCGACCTGGCGTGTGCGGTGTTCGACCAGGTCGTCGACGAGCGCGCCGCCGCCACGCTCAGCGCGGTGGAGCAGGCCGAGCCGAACACGATGGCGAAGGTGCGGGCGGCACTCGGCGCGTTCTTCGACAACATCCACGACGACCCGCGACGGGTGGTCGCACTGGTCGACGCGATCGGCTGCCCGCCGCTGGTCGCGCGCCGGCGCAGCGCCAACCGGGGCTTCGCGGAGCTGATGGTGAGCGGCAACGCCGGGAGCCGGATCGAGCCGGACGACCTGCGGGTCGCCGGGCACTTCTGCCTCGGTGGGCTGACCGAGGTCATCCTGGCCTGGCTGGACCCGGAGAGCCCGGTGACCCGCGGGCAGGCCCTCGAGCACGGCGCCCGGCTCTACGAGTCCTGCCTGAGCACCCGCTGAGCGGGCCCGGGCCTCAGACCTGCGCGGAGCCGTCGTCCCAGGTCAGGTGCAGGGCGCCGGCGGTGGTGCGCAGCTCGACGCCGAGCGTCTCCAGCCCGAGCACGCCGCCGGTCGCCTGGACCGGGAGCAGCCGGGTCCCGACCGCCCGGAACACCTCGGCCCGCCGGTCGTCGGGGTGCACGACGAGCAGCTCCCGCACCCCGGCGGCGGCGTAGAACTCGATCTTCTCGTAGGTCTCGTCCCCGGGTGAGCGGATCTCGACGACCAGATCGGCGCCCTCGGCTCCGCGACCCGACCGGTGCTCCGGGCGTCGATAGAGCTGGTCCGGGATCCGGTAGTCGTGCTCGGAGCGGAACAGCCCCGTCTCCATCCGTGGATCCAGGCCACGCCGCTTCGCCAGCGGGGCCAGGATCAGGAACAGCTCGCTGCTGATGCCCTGGTGCGGTTCACCCGGCGGCGGAACCATGTGCAGCACTCCGTCCCACATCTCGTCCCGGCCGTCCAGCCCCAGCCGGCGGCGCTCGTCGAGCATCGCCTTCGGCGGGTCGAGCATGAGGACCTTCATGGGGCGATGGTACCGAGGACCGGCTAGCCCAGGGCCCGATCGAGATTGATCGCGGAGCTGATCAGCGACAGGTGCGTGAACGCCTGCGGGAAGTTCCCCAGCTGCTCACCGGTCAGGCCGATCTCCTCGGCGTAGAGCCCCAGGTGGTTGCCGTAGGAGAACATCTTCTCCAGTGCGATCCGGGCCTGCTCCGACCGGCCGGCCCGGGTCATCGCCTCCACGTTCCAGAACGAGCACATCGAGAACGTGCCCTCCCCGCCGTCCAGGCCGTCCGGCGCGTCCTGCACGTCGTAGCGGAACACCAGGGTGTCGACGACCAGGTCGTCGTTGATCGCGTCCAGGGTGGCCAGGAAGCGGGGATCGGTGGGCACGCAGAACTTGACCATCGGCATCAGCAGCACCGACGCGTCCAGCGTCCGCGAGCCGTAGCGCTGCACGAACGAGCCGCGCGGCGCGACGTCCGGGTCCCAGCCCCGGTCCTGGATCTGGTGGTAGATCTCGTCGCGGGTGGCGGTCCAGGCCGCGATGTCGCCGGGCAGGCCGCGCCGGCGCGCCATCCGGATCATGCGCTCGACGGCGACCCAGCACATCAGCCGGGAGAACACGTGGTGCTGCCGGCCGGCCCGGGTCTCCCAGATCCCCTCGTCGGCCCGGTCCCAGTGCTCCCGCAGCCAGTCCAGGATCCGGCAGAGGTTCATCCAGTCGCAGTGGCCGACGCCCTCGCCGTACTTGTCGTAGAGGTACACCGAGTCGACGATCTCGCCGTAGATGTCGAGCTGCAGCTGCCCGGCCGCGCCGTTGCCGCACAGCACCGGGCGCGATCCCCGGTAGCCGGCGAGATGGTCCAGCTCGGTCTCCCCGGGCACCTCGTCGCCGTCGATCGTGTACATCACCCGCAGCGGACCGTCCTCGCCGTCGGTGCCGGTCCCGCCTGCCGGATCGCCGATACGGCGGGTCAGCCAGCCGATGAAGGCCCGCGCCTCCTCGGTGAAGCCGAGCCGCAGCAGCGCGTACAGGGTGAACGCGGCGTCGCGCATCCAGACGTAGCGGTAGTCCCAGTTCCGCTCCCCGCCCAGCTGCTCGGGCAGCCCCATCGTCGGCGACGCGACGACCGCGCCGGTCGGCTCGTGGGTGAGCAGCTTCAGGGTGAGCGCGGAACGGTGCACCCGCTCCCGCCACCGCCCGGTGTAGGACGAGTGCGACAGCCACTCCTGCCAGAACGCGACCGTCCCCTCGAACAGCCCGTCCGCGGCGTCGTCGCAGGGGCCCGGTTCGCCGTCGCCGTCGACCTCCAGGACGAAGATCTCGGTCCGGCCCTCCCGGGTCTCGAACCCGGCGCCGGCCGCGTGGTCGGTCACCGCCAGCGGCACCGTCGAGGTCAGGTCGAGCGTGACGTGCGATCCGGTGAACCGGATGCCGGCACCGGCCTCGGTGACCTCCGGCAGCTCGCGGGCGTAGCCGGGGCGCGGCACCACGTGCACGGTCATCGGCACCGAGCCCCGCACCCCGGTCACCCGGCGGACCAGCCGCTGCCGGTGCTGCGGATCGTGCGGGCGCAGCAGCGCCAGGAAGTCCTGCACCTCGACGATGCCGTCCGAGGTGAGGAAGCGGGTGATCAGCACGGTCGAGTCGGGGTAGTAGAACTGCTGCTGGGTGACCGTCCCGGTGGCGCCGTCCCGGTCGGTGGCCGGCGCCAGCGACCAGTGGCCGCCGCGATCGGGATCGAGCAGCGAGGCGAACACGCTGGGCGCGTCGAACCGGCCGGGGCAGAACCAGTCGACGGTGCCGTCGGTGCCGACCAGTGCCGCGGTGCGCAGATCGCCGATGATCCCGTGCTCGGCGATCGGCAGGTAGCCGTCCGCGTCCGGGATCACTCCGGCACCCGCCAGCCGCGCGGTCCGGGCAGGTCCAGGGCGTCCCGCGGGCCCCAGGAGCCGCGCGGGTACTCCCGGACCGGCGGCGGATCGGCCGGGACCGGATCGCACAGCTCCCAGAGCCGCTCCACCTCGTCGGCGGTGGTGAACAGGGTCCGGTCGCCGTGCACGACGTCGAGCAGCAGCCGCTCGTAGGCCTCCAGTGCGGCGTCGCCGCCGGGCACGTCGAGCACCATCCGGCCGCGCCGCAGCGCCGAGCCCGGCCCCGGGTCCTTGGCCCGGACGTCCAGCGCGGCGTCCGGCTGCTCGGTCAGCTCCAGCACCAGCTCGGCGGGCGGGCCGTCGGCGTCCGGGAACAGCGCGGGCTCCGGATCGGCGAAGCCGACCGTGACGGTCCGCCGGGTCCCGCCCATGCCCTTCCCGGTGCGCAGCAGGAACGGCACCCCGGACCAGCGCGGGTTCTCCACGAACACCTCCGCCGCCACGAACGTCTCGACGTCCGAGTCCGGATCGACGCCCTCGGTGTCGCGGTAGCCGGCGTACTGGCCGAACACCGTGCGGGCCGGGTCCAGCGGCCGGACCGACCGCAACAGCTCGGCCTTCGCCGCGTGCACGGCGTCCGGGGTGAGCTCGCGGGGCCGTTCCATCGCGACGAACGCGAGCACCTGCAGCAGGTGCGTGGAGATCATGTCCCGGAACGCGCCGGTGGACTCCATGAACGACGCCCGGCCCTCGATCCCGTCCTCCTCCGGGACGTCGATCTGCACGTACCGGACGTGCCGGTTGTTCCAGGCCGGCTCGAACACCCCGTTCGCGAAGCGCAGCGCCAGGATGTTCTGCACCGGCTCCTTGCCGAGGAAGTGGTCGATCCGGAAGACGTCCTCCTCCCGGTACACCTCGCGCAGCCCGGCGCCGAGCTCGCGGGCCGAGGCCAGGTCGGTGCCGAACGGCTTCTCCAGCACCAGCCGGGACCGCTGCGCGAGCCCGGTCCGGCCGAGCATCCCGACCATCGGGGTCATCACGGCGGGCGGCACCGACAGGTAGACGATCCGGCGCACGTCGCCGCCGCCCAGCTCCTCCTCTGCGGCGCGGACGGCCCGGGCCAGGTCGGTGTCCCCGCCGCCATCCCCGCCGCCGTCCCCGCCGGCCCCGCCGGTCGTCCCGTCGTCCGCGTCGGACGGGGTGAAGCTCAGCCGGGGTGCGAGGTCGTCCCAGCCGGTGGTGTCGCCGAGGGCGTCGCGGACCTGGTCGCGGAACTCGTCGTCGGTGCCGGGCGAGTGCCGGCCGGTGCCGATCACCCGCAGGTCCGCGGGCAGCAGGCCCGCGTTCCACAGCCGCAGCAGGCCCGGGAAGAGCTTGCGCCGCGCGAGGTCGCCGGTGGCACCGAAGATCACGAAGACGTGCGGGGGCAGAGCCATGATCGGCGCATACCCCGGACCGGGGCGGAGTGAACCTACGCCGGGCGGCGGGCGCGGCGTACCGTTGCACCGTGAACGTGGACGTGACGCCGCTCCCCGGCATCGGGGTGCGCAAGGAGATCGAGCTGCGCGGCGGCCGCCGGGTCGGCGTCATCACGCACCGGGACGGCCGGATCGAGCTGATCCTGTCCCGGGCCGACGACCCGGACGCCTGCCTCGCCGAGCTCCCGCTCACCACCGAGGAGGCGGGCGCCCTGGCGAACCTGCTGGGCGCCCCGCAGCTGGTCAACCAGCTCAACGACGAGCACCGCGACCTGCCCGGGATCACCACCCGCAAGCTGCCGATCCGGACCAACAGCCCCTACGACGGCCGTCCGCTCGGCGACACCGCGCTGCGCACCCGCACCCAGGTGTCGGTGGTGGCCGTGATGCGGGCCGGGCAGGTGTGCCCGTCGCCCACCCCGGACTTCGTGCTCGTCGCCGGGGACATCGTGATCGCCGTCGGGGAGGCGGACAAGCTCGACCAGGCCGCCGACGTGCTGGCCCGCGGCTGACCCTTGGACCACACCGCGCTCGAACTGCTCGAACTCGGCGCCGTCTTCTTCGGCCTCGGCCTCCTCGGCAGGCTCGCCCACCGGATCGGGCTGTCCCCGATCCCGCTGTACCTCGTCGGCGGGCTCGCCTTCGGCACCGGCGGCATCCTCCCGCTCGGCGACATCGGCGACTTCACCTCGCTGGCCGGTGAGGTCGGCGTCGTACTGCTGCTGTTGCTGCTCGGCCTGGAGTACTCGGCGGCCGAGCTGGTCACCGGGCTGCGCCGGTCCTGGCTCGCCGGGGTCGTGGACATCGTGCTCAACGCGGCGCCCGGCGTGGCGGTCGCGCTGATCCTCGGCTGGGGCCCGGTCGGGGCGATGGTGCTCGGCGGCGTCACCTACATCTCGTCGTCCGGGATCGTCGCCAAGGTGCTGTCCGACCTGGGCAGGCTGGGCAACCGGGAGACCCCGGTGGTGCTGTCCGTGCTGGTCTTCGAGGACCTCGTGATGGCCCTCTACCTGCCGATCCTCACCGCGCTGCTGCTCGGGGTCACGCTGTGGGGCGGGATCGGCGCGGTCGGGATCTCGGTCGCCGTGATCTCGGTGGTGCTGCTCGTCGCGCTGCGCTACGGCCGCTGGGTCTCCGCCGTCGTCGACTCCGACGACCAGGAGGTCTTCCTGCTCAAGGTGCTCGGCGCGGCGCTGCTGCTCGCCGGGTTCGCGCAGGCGATGCAGGTCTCGGCGGCGGTCGGCGCGTTCCTGCTCGGGATCGCGATCTCCGGTTCCACCGCGGAGAACGCCGCCCGGCTGCTGGAACCGCTGCGGGACCTGTTCGCCGCGGTCTTCTTCGTCGTGTTCGGGCTGTCCACCGATCCGGCGTCGATCCCGCCGGTCCTCGGCTGGGCGCTGGTGCTGGTCGTGACCAGCACCGTCACCAAGTTCGCGACCGGCTGGTGGGCCGCGCGGCGGGCCCGGATCGGGCGGATGGGCCGGGCCCGCGCCGGCGCGGCGCTGGTCGCCCGGGGCGAGTTCTCGATCGTCATCGCCGGGCTGGCCGTCGGGTACGCCGCGGTGCCCGACGAGCTCGCCGCGCTGGCCACCGGGTACGTGCTGATCATGGCGATGGTGGGGCCGATCCTGGCCCGCTACATCGAGCCGGTGGTGCGGTTGCTGCCGAGCCGGCCCGCCGTCCCAATCTGATTCGGCCGGTCGCCCGTGCGCCCGGGGTGCGGTCCCCGGCCCGGCCGGTTGCGCACCGCGTCGGACGGCGCACCCCCAGCACCGGACCGCACCACCTCCGAGGGGTGCGGCGACGAGCGCGGGGTGCGGCAACGGGCCCGGGGTGCGGCGCCGAGCCCGAGGTGCGGCGACGAGCCCGGGGGGCGGCGCGCGCGCCCGAGGTGCGGTGCCGCGCCCGAGGTGCGGCCGCGCGACCGAGGTGTGGCAACGGGCCCGGGGGCGCACCGCATCGGACGACGCACCCCCAGCACGAGATCGCACCACCTCCAAAGGGTGCGGCGCCGAACCCGGGGTGCGGCAACGAGCGCGGGGTGCGGCAACCAGCCCAAGGTGTGGCAACGCGCCCGGGGTGCGGCAACGCGCCCGGCCGCGCACCGCACCGGACGACGCACCCCCAGCACGAGATCGCACCACCTCCAAAGGGTGCGGCGCCGAGCCCGGGGTGCGGCGCCAAGCCCGGGGTGCGGCAACGAGCCCGGGGTGCGGCAACGCACCCGAGGTGCGGCAACGCGCCCGGCCGCTCGCCGCATCGGACGACGCACCCCCAGCACGAGATCGCACCACCTCCAAGGGGTGCGGCAACGAGCCCGGGGTGCGGCAACGAGCCCGGGGTGCGGCAACGAGCCCGGGGGCGGCGCCGAGCGCGGGGTGCGGCGCCGAGCGCGGGGTGCGGCGCGACGGGGCGGGCGAACCCGCCGGTCAGTCGTCGCGGGCGGCGAGGGTCGCGTTGTACAGCTCCCGCTTGGGCACCCCGGCCGCCTCGGCGACGGCGGCGACGGCGTCCTTCAGCCGCTCGCCGTCGTCCACCCGCTCCCGGACGGCGTCGATCAGCGACCCCACCGGCGGCGCGTCGGGCGCCTCGGCCCCGGCCAGCACGATGGTCACCTCACCGAGCACGTCCCCGCTCGCCGCCCAGCCGGCCAGCGCCGCGAGGGTGCCGCGCTGCACCTGCTCGTAGGTCTTGGTCAGCTCCCGGCACACCGCGGCCCGCCGGTCCGGCCCGAGCACCTCGACGGCCGCGGCCAGCAGGTCCGCGGTGCGCCGCGGCGACTCGAAGAACACCACGGCCCGGCGCTCGTCGCGCAGCGTCTCCAGCCAGCGGCGCCGCTCCCCCGGCCGGCGCGGCGGGAAGCCCTCGAAGCAGAACCGCTCGGCGGGCAGCCCGGACAGCACCAGCGCCGTCGTCACCGCGGACGGGCCGGGCAGGCAGGTCACCGGGAGGTCCTCGGCGGCGGCCGCGGCGACCAGCCGGTAGCCGGGATCGGACACGGCGGGCATCCCGGCGTCCGACACGACCAGCACGGTCGCCCCGTCCCGGACGGCGGCCAGCAGGCCGGGCGCCCGCTCGGTCTCCACCGCGTCGTAGTGACTGACGATCTTCCCCGTGTAGGTGACCCCGAGTGCCGCGGCGAGCGTGCGGAACCGGCGGGTGTCCTCGGCCGCGATCACGTCCGCGGTGCCGATCAGCTCCCGCAGCCGCACCGAGGCGTCCCGGGGATCACCCAGCGGTGTGGCGGCCAGGACCAGGACACCGGGAGCAGCGGTCGATGCGGGCACCGCACCACCCTACGATCGGGCCCCGTGGCCACCTCGACCGCCGACCCCGGGAGCCGGGTCGCGGGAGCGGCCCCCGAACCGGGGCTGACGCCCCGCGGCACGCCCCCACCGCTGCGCCGCGCCGATCCCGGTCCGGCCGCGCGGCTCGGCGCACCACCACCGGCCGACCGGCTGCGCGGCTGGCTGGTCACCGCCGGGATCGTGCTGCTCGCCGCGCTGCTGCGGTTCTACGAGCTGGGCGAGCCCACCGACCGCGGCACCCCGGTGTTCGACGAGAAGCACTACGTCCCGCAGGCGTGGGAGATGGTCCGCAACGGCGGGGTGGAGAACAACCCCGGCTACGAGAAGATCGTCCATCCGCCGCTGGGCAAACAGCTGATCGCGCTGGGCCA
Source organism: Pseudonocardia kongjuensis (assembly GCF_039526905.1). Classification (NCBI taxonomy): domain Bacteria; kingdom Bacillati; phylum Actinomycetota; class Actinomycetes; order Pseudonocardiales; family Pseudonocardiaceae; genus Pseudonocardia; species Pseudonocardia kongjuensis. The sequence continues at coordinate 209,309 of NZ_BAAAJK010000034.1, forward strand.
GATGGCATTCGGCTACGACGGCGTCGGCTGGCGGGTGGCGGCCGCGCTGGCCGGGGTGCTCACCGTGCTGCTGGTGGTGCGGGCCGGGCGCCGGCTCACCCGGTCCTCGGCGCTCGGCGGGCTGGCCGGGCTGCTGCTCATCGCCGACGGCCTGTCCCACGTGCAGTCCCGGATGGGGATGCTGGACGTGTTCGCCGCGCTGTTCGTGGTCGCCGGGTTCGCCGCGCTGCTCTGCGACCGGGACGACGTGCGGGCCCGGATGGCCCGGGTGGTGGCGCAGGGCCGGGTCGGGGACACCCCGTTCGGGCCGCGCTGGGGGGTGCGCTGGTGGCGGCTCACCGCAGGCGTCTGCCTCGGGCTGGCCTGCGCGGTGAAGTGGAGCGGCTCCTACTACGTCGCCGCGTTCGGCGTGCTCTGCGTGCTGTGGGACGTGTCGCTGCGGCGCCGCGCCGGGGTGGCCCGGCCGTGGGCGGGAACCGTGGTGCGCGACCTCGCCCCGGCGCTGTGGGCGCTGGCCCTGGTCCCGGTGGTCACCTACATCGCGTCCTGGTGGGCCTGGTTCGGCAGCGAGACCGGGATCGACCGGCACCAGGTGGGCCGCGAGATCGGCACCGGCGGGCCGTTCGCCTGGGTGCCGGACGCGCTGCGCTCGCTCTGGTACTACCACGGTCAGGCGCTGGCGTTCCACGAGAACCTGACGACCGGCAGCGCCGGGCAGCATCCGTGGGAGTCCAAGCCGTGGACGTGGCCGATGGGGCTGCGGCCGATGCTCTACCGCTACTCCGACGAGGCGACCGGCTGCGGCGCCACCGAGTGCGTCTCGGCGGTGATGCTGATCGGCACCCCCGCGCTGTGGTGGGCGTCGATCCCGGTGCTGCTGTGGGGCCTGTGGCGGGCGGTCACCCGGGTGGACTGGCGCTGGACGGCCGTGCTGGTCGGCTACGGCGCCGGGTTCCTGCCGTGGTTCCTGAACCTGGACCGGCAGATGTACTTCTTCTACATGATGCCGGTGGCGCCGTTCCTGGTGCTGGCGGCGACCCTCGCGATGGGCCAGCTGCTCGGGCACGCCGGCCAGTCCGAACGACGACGCCGGACCGGCCTGCTGGTCGTCTCGGCCTGGCTGGCGCTGATCCTGGTCAACTTCGTGTGGCTGTGGCCGATCCTGGTCGGCGACCCGATCACCCCGGACCACTGGCAGGCGCAGCTCTGGCTGCCCTCGTGGCGCTGAACCCACCTGCGCCGGACGGGTGAACCCGGTCACGGCGCGGAACCGGGCCGCGCCGGGAGGCGACTCCTCGCGGGTGACACCCGTACCGCCCCCGGTCCGCCGGGTCGCCCTCGCCCTGCCCGTCGTACTGCTCGCGCTGCTGCTCGGCGCCGTCCCCGCCTGGGCGCACACCGAGCTGGAGTCCAGCACCCCCGCCGCGGACTCCGAGCTGGCGCAGGCGCCGACGGAGATCACCCTGACCTTCTCCGAGAACGTCCCGCCGGACACCGCCGAGATCACCGTGCGCGGCCCGGACGGCACCGACCACGTCGCGGGCCCCGCCACCGGCGACACCGGCACCCTCACCGTGCCGCTGCAGCCGCTCGGCCCGGCCGGCGTCTACACCGTCGAGTACCGGGTCGTCTCCGACGACGGCCATCCGGTCTCCGGCACCGTGCCGTTCACCCTGACGCAGCCCGGACCGGCCGCCGCCGCGGCGAGCACCCCGCCCGCGACGTCCGCCGCCCCGCCCGCCGATCCGGCGGCCCCGGCCCCGGCGGCGGCCGCCGGCGACACCGGGGACGGCGCACCGGTCTGGCCGTGGGTGCTGCTCGCCGTCGTGGTGCTCGGTGGCGGGGTGGCGGTCGCGCTGCGCCGCCGTCCCGGCTGACCGGCGATCGTCGACGTCATGACCGGCAGCACCCGGCGCGGCGACGCCGGAGCGGCGGTCGTCGCGGGCTGGTGCGCCGTCGCGTTCGGTGCGGCGGTCGTCGCGGCCGGGCTGACCGGCGGCATCGGCCCGGAGTCGGTGCCGCTCGATCTCGCCGCGACCCTGACCCGGGCCGCCGCCGACCTGGCCGCGCTGCTGGTCGCCGGGGCCGCCCTGGCGATGCTGCTGGCCCCGGGCCGGGTGCCCGGCGCGGACCGGGTGCTGATCGTCGCGGTGCCGGCCTGGGCGGCGGTGCTGCTGGTGGAGGCGCTGGTCCGGGCCGCGATCATGGTCGGGGTGCCGCCGGCCGCGGTGCGCCCGGCCGACGTCGCCGGCTACCTGACCGGCCCGGCCGCGGGGACCGGCCTGGTCCTGGCCGGGACGGCCACCGTGCTGCTGCTCGGCTGCGTCGCCGGACGCCCGGCGGGCCCCGGCCACGGCCCGGGCCCGGCGGTGCTGGTGCTCCTCGTCGCGATCGCCGGGGCCGCCGCACCCGCGGCGTTCGGGCACGCCGCCGCCTCGGCGAACGCCGCGATCGCGGTCCCCGGCGTGGTGCTGCACGTGACGGCGGCGCTGCTGTGGGTCGGCGGGCTCGGCGCGGTGCTGCTGCTGTCCCGCGATCCGGCGCTGCTGGCGGTGGCGCTGCCCCGGTTCTCCCGGCTGGCCGGGTGGAGTGTCCTGGTGCTGGCGGTGTCCGGGCTGCTCGCCGCGACGGCGCGGCTGGGCTCGCCCGCCGAGCTGGTCGGCGGCGCGTACGGCGGGCTGCTGCTGGCGAAGATCGTGCTGCTGGCCGGTGCCGCCGCGCTCGGTGGCCTCACCCGGCGACGGCTGCGCAGCGGGCGGGTGCCGGTGCTCGCCTGGGCCGGGATCGAGATCGTGCTGCTGGTCGCCGCGGTCGGCGCCGCGGCGACGCTCAGCCACACCGGCTGACCGGCGTCAGGTCCCCCGGCGCGCCGGGACGTGCCGCCGGACCAGCAGCAGCGACGCCCCGGCCAGGGTCGCGGCGGCCAGCAGCAGGAGCAGGAACCCGTGCCCGGCCGCGCCGACCAGGCCCCCGGCGACGAGTGCCGCGGTGATCGCACCGGCCCGGCCGACCGTGCCCGCCGCCCCGACCCCGGTTGCCCGGATGCCGGCCGGGTAGATGTGGCTCGCCAGGTTGTAGAGCACGGTCTGCAGCCCGGCGAAGCAGCCGCCGTGCAGCACGATCTGGGCGACGAAGGTGATCCCGGTGGTCCCGTCGACCGGCGGGACGAGCAGCAGCCAGCCCGCGGACAGCGCGGCGCCCGCGGCGAGCGCGAGCATGACCGGCCGGGAGCCGATCCGGCCGATGAGCACCCCGGCGACCAGCGCGACGACGATGCCGCCCGCGTTGTAGAGGGTGATCGACAGGCTGGCGGCGGCCAGCGAGTAGCCGTTGGCCTGCAGCAGCGACGGGCCCCAGCTGAAGAAGCTGAACACCCCGAGCAGGCTGAAGAAGAAGGCCCCCCACAGCGCGAGCGAGTCGCGGCGCAGCTCGCGGCCCAGCAGCGCCCGCGGGCTCCCGGTGCCGGCGCCGGCGGCGATCGGGTCGGGTGCGGGCGGCACCACCGCCCGGCCGGTCCGGCGCAGCACGGCGGCCCGGCGCTCGTCGTCACCCGGCCGGCCGCGGGCCGCCAGGAACTGCGGGGACTCCAGCAGCACCAGCGCCAGGACGACGACCAGCAGCAGCGGCACGACGCCGCCGATCAGGTAGAGCTCCCGCCAGCCCCAGCGCGGCAGCACCGCGGCGGCGACCAGGCCGCCGACCAGCGCGCCGCCCGGGATGCAGGCGATGCTCACCGCGATCGCCAGGTGCCGCCACCGGGCCGGGGTGAACTCGGCGACCAGCGAGGTCACCGCGGGCAGCGCCATCCCCAGCCCGACGCCGGCCACGATCCGGCAGCAGGCGAACGCGAGCGTCCCGCCGGTCGTGGCGCTGATCAGCGTGAACGTCCCGAACACCAGCACCGCCAGGATCAGGCAGGGTTTGCGGCCGATCCGGTCACCGACCAGCCCGCCGAGCGCGGTCCCGACGCCGATGCCGACGAAACCGACCGCGAACACCCAGCCGAACTCCGCGCGGCTGGAGCCGAACTCGTCGACGATCTGCAGGACGGCGAAGCCGAGCAGCTGGTTGTCGAACCCGTCGAGCAGCATCGTGACCGCACCGAGCACGACGATCGCGAGCGCCCGCCCGGACATCCGCTCGTTCCCCCCGGGATCGGTCCCCACCCGGGTCCGGCTGCGTGCGGGTCGGATCATGTCCGCTCCGATCTGCTCGGGACCGGCGCGGCGGTTCGGCCCGCTCACCCGATCGTGTCGGGCAATCCTGCGGATCCGGTGGCCCCCGGCACAGCAGGACTACTCGATGGCCGTCATCGGTTCGTCCGATGGTCCGTCCGGCCCGGTCAGCCCGGCCCGCCGTCGCGCGGCCCGGTCCCGGGCGACCAGCCCGGCCAGCACGGCGCGCAGGTGCACCGAGAAGTCCCGGGCCCGCCGGGTCGTCGTGCTGCCGGGCAGGGTGAACAGGCCGAGCCGGAGCGGGATCGGCTCGCCGCGCAGCTCGACCGGCACCACCGGCAACCCGGTGAAGGTGACGTTGCTGGCGGGCCGCACGGTGAGCAGGGCGAAGCCCTCACCGGCGGCGACGAGCCCGCGCATCGTCTCGTAGCCGGCGATCGGGGTGCTGACCGGCGGGCTGACGCCCTCGTGCAGGAACATGAACTCCATCAGCTGCTGGGTGGGGTGCTCCGGGCTGTACATGACCCAGGGGTACTGGGCGAGCTCCTGGAGGGTGACGCTGCTCCGGCCGGCGACCGGATGGTCGGGCGCGACGATCGCGTGCGGATGGACCTGGCCGACCTCGGCGAACTCCAGGTCCGCGAGCGCGCTGAGCTGGTAGCTCACCACCAGCTCGCACTCCCCGGTGTGCAGCGACCGCTGCAGCTCGGTGGTGGTGCCCTCGATCGTCCGGATCACGGTGTCGCTCCCGGCGCGCCGGGCGGCGGCGACCGCCTGCGGCACGCAGACCGGGGCCAGCGGCAGGAAGCAGCCGATCGTGAGGGCGCCGTGGCTGCCGATCCCGCGGCCGCGCTCGTTCACCTCGCGGGCGACGCGCAGCAGGTTGCGGGCGTCGGCGAGGAACTGCCGGCCGGCCGGCGAGAGGACGATCGGCCGGGCCGGGGCGCGGACGAACAGATCGGCCTGCAACGAGCGTTCCAGCTTGGTCAGGCTCGCCGAGATCGCCGACTGGGACAGGTGCAGTTCCTCGGCGGCCCTGGTCATGCTGCCCGCGGTGGCCACCGCCACGAAGTGCTCCAGCTGCACGAGGGTGAAGTCCACGCGACACTCCATGTTCGATGATATCGATCGTCGGCATCGTAACGATCGTCTTTGTTCATCAGGTCTCCCGCGCCAGCATCGGCGTCATCCCCGGCACGCCGAGACCTGGAGGACCGATGGACCTCACCCGAGCGCTCGAGCAGATCCTGGTCCCACCACCGGCCGGGCCCGCCCCGGTCGACGGTGACCGCTTCACCGAGGCGATGGCCTGTCTCCCGGCCGGCACCACGGTCGTCGCGACCGACGGGCCGGGCGGCCGGTTCGGCCAGACGGTCACCGCCGTCTGCTCGGTCACCGCCGATCCGCCGTCGGTGCTGTTCTGCATCCGGGAGACCAGCCCGCTGCACCGGGCGGTCGGCGAGAACGGCTGCTTCAGCGTCAACGTGCTCGCCGCCGACCAGCGCGGGCTCGCCGACACCTTCGCCGGCCGGGGCCTCCCGACCGGGACCGCCTACGGGTTCGACGACGGCTGGCGGCCCGGCCGCAGCGGCGCACCGGTCCGCCCGGACACCGCGGCGTCCCTGGACTGCGTGCTCGCCTTCCGGATCCGGGTCGGCACCCACTGCGTGTGCCTCGGGCACGTGGTCGCCGCGGGCACCGGCGGCGGCGAGGCGCTGACCTACGGCCGCCGCAGCTACGGCAGGCACCACCCGGTCCCGTGACGCACGACGACCGGCAGCACCCCCACGACAGGAGGACCGCCATGGCCCGCACCGGGCGCGAGTATCTCGACGGGCTGCGCAGCAGGCCCCGGGAGGTGTGGCTCGGCGGACGCCGGGTCGACGACGTCACCACCCATCCCGGCCTCGCCGGCACCGCCCGCACCGTCGCCGGTCTCTACGACCTGCAGCACCGCGCCGACCTGCGCGCCGATCTGCTGGCCGACGGCGTCCCGCGCAGCCTGGTGCCGCCCCGCGACGCCGCCGGGCTGCGCGCCAGGGACCGGGCCTACCGGATCGTCGCCGAGGAGACGTTCGGCCTGCTGGGCCGCTCCCCCGACTTCCTCGGCACCGCGGTGACCCTGCTCGGCGCGGGTGCCGGCCACTTCGCCGCGGTGGACCCCCGGTTCGGGGCGAACGTCCGGGCGTTCCGGGAGCAGGTCCGCGACGGCGACCTGTTCCTCACCCACGCACTGCTCCCCCCGCAGACCGACCGGTCCCGCGACTCGGCGGGCCAGGCCGAGGACCTGCTGCACCTGGGGGTGCACCGGGAGACCGCCGACGGGCTGGTGGTCCGCGGGGCCCGGATGCTCGCCACCCTCGGGCCGCTCGCCGACGAGCTGCTCGTCTACTGCCTGCCCGGGCTGCGGCCCGGCGAGGAGCGGCACGCGCTGGCGTTCGCGATCCCGGTCGGCACGCCCGGTCTGCGGATGATCTGCCGGGCCCCGTTCGACGACGGCACCCGCGGCTCCTTCGACCATCCGCTGTCCTCCCGGTTCGACGAGCCGGATGCGCTGGTGGTGTTCGACGACGTGCTGGTGCCCTGGGACCGGGTCTTCCTGCACGGCGACGTCACGGCGTCCAACCGGATGTACGACGCGGTCGGCCTCGGGCCGCACCTGGCCCACCAGACCGGCGTGCGCGGCCTGGTCAAGCTGCGGTTCGCGGTGGCGGTCGCGGCCGCGCTGGCCGAGGCGGTGCGGGTCGACACCTTCCTGCCGGTCCAGCAGCGGCTCGCCGAGGGCGTGATGGCGGTCGACATCGCGGACGGGCTGCTCACCGCGGCCCTGCAGGGTGCGCGCGACCGCGACGGGGTGTGGACGCCCGCCGAGCAGCCGCTGCGCACGCTGCGCCTGTTCCTCGCCGAGGCCTATCCGAAGGCGGTGTCGAACCTGCAGGTGCTCGGCGCGGGCGGCCTGCTGATGACCCCGATGCAGGCGGACTTCGGGTCGCCGATCGCGGCCGACGTGCACCGCTACTACCAGGGCGCCGACGCGCTGCCCGCCACCGAGCGGGTCGCGCTGTTCCGGCTGGCCTACGAGCTGACCTGCGACGGGTTCGGCCAGCGGCAGGTGCAGTACGAGCGGTACTACGGCGGCGACCCGGTACGGCTGGCCGCCCAGCACCAGGCCCGCACCGACCCGGCCGAGGGCCGCCGGATGGTGGCCCGCGCCCGGGAGCTCGCCGGCGAGCCGGTGCCCGCACTGGCCGGGTCGGCATGACCGCCCACGCGCAGGCCGGGACAGCCGCGGAGCTGGCCCTGCGGAACGTGCCCGACACCGCCGCGACCGATCTCGTCCGGTCCGCCCGGCGGGCCGGGATCGACGTCTGGTTCGCCAATCCCGGCACCACCGAGATGCCGCTGGTCGCCGCGCTCGACGAGGTCGACGGGGTGCGGCCGGTGCTCGGCCTGTTCGAGGGCGTCTGCACCGGGGCGGCCGACGGCTTCGCCCGGATCGCCGGACGGCCCGCGGCGACCCTGCTGCACCTGGGGCCGGGCCTGGCCAACGGCCTGGCGAACCTGCACAACGCGCGCCGGGCCGGCTCCCCGGTCGTCAACGTGGTGGGCGAGCACGCGGCCTGGCACGTCGGGTTCGATCCGCCGCTCGCCTCGGACGTCGAGGGCCTCGCCCGGCCGATGTCGGTCTGGGTGCACACCAGCCGGGGCCCGGCCGATCTCGCCGCCGACGCGGCCCGCGCGGTGGCCGCCGCCCGGGAGCTGCGCGGCCCGGCGACGCTGGTGGTCCCGCTGGACCATCAGCTCGCCACCGGCGCACCGGTCCCGGATCCGGCCGCCGGCCCGCCGGGTGCGGCGCCGGACCCGGCCGACGCCGGGCCGGGTGCGGCGCCGGACCCGTGCGGGCCGGGCCGGGCCGAACCGGTCGATCCCGGCCGGGTGCGCGGGATCGCCCGCCGGATCCGGACCGCCGCCCGGGTGGTCGTCCTCGCCGGCGACGGCGCCACCGGGGCGCGGGCCCGGCTGACGCTCGCCCGGATCGCGGCGACCGGCCGGATCCGGGTGATCGGCGAGACCTTCCCGGCCGCCGTCGAGCACGGCGGCGGCCTGCCCGGCCTGCCCCGGCTCGCCTACCGTCCGGAGGCGGCCGCGGCGGAGCTGGCCGACGCCGAGCTGGTGGTGCTGGCCGGCGCCCGCGAACCGGTCTCCTACTTCGGCTATCCGGACCTCCCGGCGCGGCTCGCACCGCCCGGCTCGGTGCTGACGCTGTGCTCCCCGGGCCAGGACACCGGGCACGCGCTGGACCTGCTCGCCGACGAGCTCGGCGCACCCCGGAACGCCCCGGCGGTCCCGGCTCCCGCGCCGCCGCCCCCGGCCGACGGCCCGCTGGACCCGGAGATCGTCGCCGCGGTGCTGGCCCGCGAGCTGCCGGACCGGGCGATCGTCTCGGTCGAGGGCGGCACCTGCGGCTACCCGTTCGCCCGGCTCGCCGGCACGGCCGCCCGGCACACCATGCTCACCAACACCGGGGGCGCGATCGGGCAGGGACTGCCGGTGGCGCTGGGCGCCGCGGTCGCCGATCCCGGCCGACCGGTGATCGCGCTGCAGTCCGACGGCGGCGCGCACTACACGATCCAGTCACTGTGGACGATGGCCCGGGCCCGGCTCGACGTCACCGTGCTGATCGCCGCGAACCACCGCTACGGGCTGCTGCAGACCGAGGCCGACCGGATCTGCGGCAGCGCCGACGGTCCGGCCACCCGGGAGCTCACCGCGCTGTCCCCGCCCCGGGTCGACTGGGTGCGGCTGGCCGAGAGCTACGGCGTCCCGGCCCGCCGGACCCGCACCGCCGCCGACCTGCGGGACGCGCTCGGGCACTCGTTCCACGTCACCGGACCGCACCTGATCGAGATGGAGATCTGACATGACCGACGCCGAACCGGGGGCCGTTGCGGCAGCCGTCCTGACCGGCCGCACCGCGGTCGTCACCGGCGGCAGCCGGGGCATCGGGCGCGCCGTGGCGCTGGCGCTGGCGCACGCCGGGGCCGACGTGGCGGTGGTCGCGCGCACCGCGGGCCCGCTGGAGAAGACCGCACTCGACCTGGCCGAGCGGACCGGGCGCCGGGTGCTCCCGGTCGTCGCCGACACCGACGACACCGGATCCGTGCACGCCATGGCCCGGACCGTGCGCGACCGGCTCGGGCCGGTCGACATCCTGGTCAACGGGGCCGCGGCACCGTCCGGGCTGGTCCGCAACGGGATCGAGGAGGCCGATCCGGAGCTGCTGCTGGCCGATCTCGACACCAAGGTCGTCGGCTACCTGCGGTGCGTCCAGGCCGTCGCCGGCGACCTGCGGCGCAGCGGTCACGGGCGGGTGGTCAACATCGGCGGGCTGACCGGCCGGGCCAGCCACGCACTGTCCGGGATGCGCAACGTCGCCGTCGTGCACATGTCGAAGGTGCTGTCCGACCAGCTCGGCCCGGACGGGGTCACGGTCAACACGCTGCATCCCGGCGTCGTCGACACCGAGCACATCGGGGAGCTGTACCAGCGGGAGGCGACGCTGCGCGGCAGCACCGTCGACGCCGTCCGCCAGGGCTACCTGGACCGCACCCCGATCCGGCGGGAGATCCGGGCCGACGAGGTCGCCGCCGCCGTGGTCTTCCTCTGCTCCCCGGCCGCCGGCGGCATCACCGGGGAGTCCATCGGGATCGACGGCGGGATGTCCCGCGGGGTCTTCCTGTGACCCGGCGACCGCACACCGAGCGAGGAGGAACGCGATGAAGGGCACCATGCTGGTCGCGACCGCGAGCCAGGGCGTGATCCGCAGCAACGACGACGGCCGCACCTGGCAGCGCACGCCGCTGGACCAGGCCCTCGAGTTCGACGGCGTCACCCGGTCGATCGCGGTGCACCCCACCCGGCCGCACACCGTGTTCGTCGGCGCCGACGTCGGGCTGGTCCGCAGCGACGACGCCGGCGCGACCTGGGTCCGGGTGCGCGGCCCGTTCGACGACCACCACCTGTGGACGATCAGCATCGACCCGGTCGAGCCGGACGTCATGCTGGTCGGGTCCGGCGCCCCCAGCCGGGCCCGGGTCTGGCGCAGCACCGACGGCGGCACCGGCTGGGAGCAGCTCCCGCCGGAGATCCCCGAGTTCTGCGCCGGGGTGAGCAGGCCCCGGATCCTCGCCTCCACCATCGACCCGGCCGATCGCGGGCAGATGTGGTTCGGCATCGAGGAGGGCGGGCTCTGGCACAGCACCGACCGGGGCGCGACCTGGCGCCGGATCGACGACACCCGGCGCCCGGCCGCCCACCGCGGCACGCCCGGCCCGGTGTCGAACTCCGACGTGCACGCCGTCCTGGTCCATCCCGGCGACCCGGCCACCCATCTCGTCGTCACCGTGAACGCCCTGTGGACCAGCACCGACGGCGGCAGCAGCTGGTTCTGCCGGATCGCCGCCGACGAGTTCGGGCTGCGCTACGCGCGCACCGTCGCCACCCTCGCCGACGGCAGCGCGCTGCTGTTCGCCTGCGGCGACGCGACACCGGGGACCGAGACCCGGATCTACCGGTCCACCGACGGCGGTGCCCGCTGGGAGCCCACCGAGCTGGTCGACCGGCCCGGCTCGACGGTCTGGGGGTTCGGCGTGCACCCCGACGACCCGCAGCTCGTCCTCGCCGGCACCAAGTACGGCGACCTGCTGCGCTCCACCGACGGCGGCCGCAGCTGGCGCGCCGAGTGGCGCAGCTTCCCGGAGATCTCGGCCGTCGCCTGGACCCCGGAGATCTCCCCGGACAACCCGCGGCACTGACCGCCGTCCCGCCGAAGGAGCCCGACCGTGACCGACGACCTGCCCGACGTCCTGCGCACCCACCTTGCTCTGCTCACCCCGGACCCGCACACCCTCGCCGAGTGGTACCGCGACGTCCTCGGCATGCGGGTGACCGCGCGCCGCGACGACTGGGTGTTCCTCTCGTTCGGCCGCAAGCATCACGACATCGCACTGATCCGCGCCGCCCCGGGAGCCGTCCGCGGCGGCCTCGGGCTGCAGCACTACGGCCTGGAGGTCGCCGGGGACCTCGCGCACTGGCGGCGGCTGCACGACCGGCTCACCGACCGCGGCGTGGAGATCATCAAGGTGGCCGACCACAAGGTCGGCTACGGGATCTACTTCGCCGACCCGGACGGCAACCGGCTGGAGCTGTTCCACGAGACCGAGCCCGACGACGCCCGCGCCACCGCCCTGCTCGGCGAGTTCGGCGCCCCCAGCGACGAGATCGACATCGCCACGATCCCGGCCGGGCGGACCGCCCGATGACCACCACGAAGGAGCCCGCACCCGTGACCAGGCCCGCGAACACCGGCGCACTGCACGTCCGGAAGTGGATCACCACCCGCGAGGAGGTGCTCGCCAGCGAGTCCGGCCGGCTCGCCGGGTCCGCACCCGCCGTCCGGACGGTCGTCGCGGCCGTCCTGCACAACCCCTACGCCGGCCGGTTCGGCGAGTCGCTCGACGACCTGGTCGCCGACTCGGTCGAGCTGGGGAAGCAGTTCGCCGACCGGATCGCCGCCGCCGCCGGGGACCGGCCGTGGACCGGCTACGGCAAGGCCTGCCTGGTCGGCACCGCGGGCGAGTACGAGCACGGCAACGCACTGCTCACCACCGAGTTCGCCACCCCGGTCCGGCAGGCGCTGGACCGGGCGATCGCCTGGATCCCGTCCACCGGCAAGCGCGGCGGCCCGGGGACCGCGCTGGACATCCCGCTGGCCCACTGCACCGCGCTCTACGTGCGCTCGCACTACGACACCGTGACCGTCACCTTCGGCGACGCCCCCGGCCCGGACGAGATCGTCGTCGCGGTCGCGGTCGCCGCCGGCGGGCGGCTGTTCGCCCGGCTCGGCGGGCCCTCCGCGGACGACGTCACCGGCACGGACGGCCTGCGGTGACGCCCGTCCCGGACACGGTGCGGGAGCGCCGGATCACCTCCCGGGACGGGACCGGCCTGCGGGTGATCGAGGCCGGCCGGCCCGGCGAACGGACCGTCCTGATGCTGCACGGGCTGCGCAGCTACGCCGAGACCTGGCTGCCGCTGATCGGGGGCCTGCCCCGCTCCTGGCACCGGGTCGCCTACGACGCGCGCGGCCGCGGCGGCAGCGACCGGGACCCGCGCGGGGAGTACACCACCGAACGCAATCTCGACGATCTCGCGGCCGTCCTCGACGCGCTCGACGTGGACACGGTCGACCTGGTCGGACACTCGATGGGCGGCACCACGGCGCTGCTGCACGCGGCCCGGCACCCGGAGCGGGTCGCCCGGCTCGTCGTCGAGGACATGGTGCCGGGGGCGTCGCTGTCCGGCCCGGGCGCCGACCGGATCCGCCGCGAGCTCGCCGAGGTCCCGGCCGACTTCGCCGATCCCGCCGAGGCCGCCGCGTTCTGGCGGCGGCTGCGCCCCCGGGCCGACGACGAGGCGATCGCGTCCCGGGTGCGGTACACGGTCCGCGACGAACCGGACCCGGTCACCGGACGGTTCGGCTGGATCGCCGACATGGCCGGGATCGCCGCGGCCCGGCTGCGGCCGGGCACCATCCCGGACCTGTGGCCGGCCGTCCGGGCGCTCACCGTCCGCACGATGCTGATCTGCGGCAGCGAGTCCGACTTCAGCCCGGCCCCGGCCCGCGACCGGGTCGCCGCGGCCAACCCGGCGATCCGGGTGCGGGTCGTCCCCGGGGCGGGCCACTACGTGCACGACGACCGGCCGGACTCGTTCGCGACGCTGGTGCACGAGGCGCTCGAGGTGCACCGGTGAACGCCGGCCGGGCCCGCTCCGATCCGTTCCCGGCCGACGGTCCCGCGGTCGACGCGCGCGCCGCGGCCGCCGTGCGCAGCTTCCTCGCCACGCCCCGCCGGATGCTGGTCGACGGCCGGTGGACCGGCTCCGAGTCCGGCAACCGGATGCCCAGCCTGGACCCGGCGACCGGGGAGCTGCTCACCACCGTGCCCGCGGGCACCGCCGCCGACGTGCACGCCGCTGTGCTCGCCGCCCGGCGCGCGTTCGAGGACCCCCGCTGGCAGCACCTCACCCCGGCCGACCGGGGCGCGCTGCTGTACCGGCTGGCCGACCTGGTGCAGCAGCGCGGCGAGGAGCTGGCGCTGCTCGAGTCCCTGGACAACGGCAAGCCGGTCACGCTCGCGCGCACCACGGACGTGGCGTCCGGCGTCGCCACCCTGCGCTACTTCGCGGGCTGGCCGACCAAGACCGAGGGCGCCACCCTGCCGGTCTCCCCCCGGGACGGACGCCCGTCGTTCTGCTACACCGTGCACGAGCCGGTCGGCGTGGTGGCCGCGATCGTCCCGTGGAACTTCCCGCTGTCGATGGCCTGCGGCAAGCTCGCGGCCGCGCTCGCCACCGGCAACACCGTCGTGCTCAAACCCGCCGAGGACACCTCGCTGTCCACCCTGCGGCTCGCCGAGCTGGTGCTGGAGGCCGGGTTCCCGCCCGGCGTGGTGAACGTGGTGACCGGGCTCGGCCCGGTCGTCGGGGCGGAGCTGGCCCAGCACCCGCTGGTCGACATGGTCAGCTTCACCGGGTCCACCGCGGTCGGCCGCAGCGTGGTCACCGCGGCCACCGGCAACTTCAAGAAGGTGCTGCTCGAGCTGGGCGGCAAGTCCCCGCACATCGTCCTGCCGGACGCCGACACCGACCGGGTGGTCGACGCCGCGGCCGCGGCGATCTTCGTCAACCAGGGCCAGGTCTGCACCGCGGGCTCCCGGCTCTACCTGCACGAATCGGTGTTCGACGAGGTTCTGGACGGGGTCGTCGACCGGGCCCGCAGCATCGTGCTCGGCCGCGGCACCGACGAGCGCACCGGGATGGGTCCGCTGGTCTCGGCGGCGCACCGCCGCCGGGTCGAGGACCACCTGCGGGCCGGCCGGGCCGAGGGCGCCACCGTGGTCACCGGCGGCGGCCGTCCCGACGACCTGGACCCGGCGCTGCGGAACGGGAACTTCCTGGAGCCGACAGTCCTGGTCGGCGCCGACCGGTCGGCGCGGGTGGTGCAGGAGGAGATCTTCGGCCCGGTGCTGGTCGTGCTCCCCTGGCGGGACGTCGACGATCTGGTGGAGCAGGCCAACGACAGCCGCTACGGTCTCGCGGCCGGGGTGTGGACCAGCGACGTCGGGTCCGCGCACCGGCTCGCCCGGCGGCTGCGGGCCGGCACGGTGTGGATCAACACCTACCACCGGACCGACGCCGCCGCCCCGTTCGGCGGTGTGCGCCAGTCCGGCTGGGGCCGGGAACGCGGCCGGGCGGCCCTGCACGAGTACACCGAGACCAAGACGGTCTGGGTGGACCTCGGCTAGCCGTGATGTCCGGGGACGACGCGACCGGCGCCGGAGCCGAAGCCCAGCCAGGTGTGCCGGTTGTTCCACCAGCACCAGCCGATCTTCGGTGCGTCCTTCCGGTCGCGGCCGTCCCGCCCGGTCCCGCCGGAGATCCAGACGGCCGGGGTGCGGGCGTCGAACCGGCCGGACGGCTTCCGCAGCCGGGAGCCGATCGTCATGAAGCAGAAGTTGCGCTCCAGCACCTCGGGCACCTGCAGCACCCACTGGACGCCCTCGGTGAGCAGCATCGGGGTCCGCCCCTCGGCGGCGAACCGGGCGTCCGCCTCGGCGGGCGAGGCGTTCGTCAGATGGTCGCCACGGTCCGGGTCGGTGAGCAGCCAGACCGCGGCGTCCGGCACCCCGGCGACCGGGGCGAAGTCGTCGACGTCGGTCATGTCCTCGACCACGAACCCGGGCCGGTCGGCGCGGCGCAGCAGCGGCGCGAGCTCCGAGGGCCGCGCTCCGCCGACGACGAGCAGACCCGGCCGGTCCGGCAGCGCCGCGGCCTCCTTGCGCAGGGCGTCCGGGTCGAGCGGGCCGGTCGCGCCGAGCGCGATCAACCGCTCGGCCTGCTCGGTGACGGACGGCAGGGCGGGTGCGGGCACGCGGGGACCTCCGGGCCGGGTGACGGGGCGCAGGCGGAACGCCCGCCCGGGCCGCGTTGTTCCGGGATCCGTGGATGTCCCGGGCGGCCCCGCCCGCTCTCAGCCGTGGTCCGTCCCCCGCACCGTGCGGTCATCTGTCACAGCCACTGCGCGACGCCACCGTTGCCCGAGCAGGTCCCCGACCGGTTCTGGCTGAAGCTGTAACTGCCGTTCTTGCACTTCGCGGTCGCGCCCGGCGGTGCACTCGCGGCCTGGGTCGGCCGCTGCACGCAGTTGCCGTCGGAGTTGACGTAGTGGGACGAGGAGTTGCAGGCGGGAGCGGCCGCGGGGGCCGGCGCGGCGGGGCGCTGCGGCGGAGCCTGCGGAGCGGGCGCCGCCCGGACCGGTGCCTGCTGTTCCGTCCGTGCCCGCGCCTGCTGTTCCTGCTCGGCCCGTTCGCGCTCGGCGACCTGTGCCTGCTCGGCCCGCTCCTGCTCGGCGACCCGCGCCTGTTCGGCCTGTTCCTGCTCGACCCGTTCCCGCTCGACGCGTTCCTGTTCGACGCGTTCCTGTTCGACCCGTTCCTGCTCAGCCCGCTCCTGCTCGACCGCGGCGATCGCCCGCGCCTCGGTGGCCTCGGCGGTGGCGGCTGCGGTCCGCTCGCTCGCCGCGCGATCGACCGGCGGGAGCATGGCCACCGCGAGCACGAGCAGCACCGGCGCCGCGATGAGCGCGGTCACCGCCCGGCCCCGATTCGGGACCCGGCCGCCGCGGCTCCGCCACGCGGCGATCGCGGCGCAGAACAGGGCGGCGAACGCGAACAGGACGCCGAACGCCACCATCGCCGAGAACGGGAGCGAGACCGCCGCGAGCAGCACGAGGACGATGCCCGCCGTCGCGAGCCGATTGCGCTTCCCCGGCCTCCTCCCCACCACGGGCAGGCGCTCGGTCGGGGAGTCGTCGTGCCAGCCGGAGTACAGGTGCCCGTTCACGTCCGTCGCCACCGTTTCGTTGAGTCACGCACCGTGTCCGATGTCGCACTCTCTGCATCGACAGCGGCGTTTCGTCCGTTTCCGGCACACCCGCTGTTACCGTCGGTACTCCCCAACTCTGTGGATTCCACCGCTCGGACGACGCGGACCGGCGGAGAGGACGGCCCCCTCACCGCGGGCCTGCCCCGGTTGCGGTCAGGGCCCGCCCGATCCCCGCAGCGAACCCGTCCCGGCCGGACGATCGGCAACGCCATGCGGAGAGGCCGATCAGGGCTCCCCGCCGATCACGGAACTACCGGCGGGATCCGACCCCGGCGAACAGCGCGTCGTGATCCGGCGCCGCATCGGCGAGCAGCTCCTCCGCCGGCGCCGGCTCCTCCGCGGTCGGCGCGGTGCCGGCGTCGGCCGTCCGCGTCCCGGAGGGTGCTCCCTCCCATCGGGCCGCTGCGGCCGCCTGCCAACACATCTCGTCACTCCCAGGTGAATCCGTCGGGGTCGGTGACCCGGCCCAGCCCACCGGAGATGCGCAGCCGGTGCGATCCCGATCCGCCGGCGTCGACGCCGGCGTTCTTCGCCACGGCTCGCCGACTCTGCAGTGCCAGGGTCACCGCTGCGCCGGGGGTGTCGAACTCGACGTACCGGGAACCGAAGCTCCGGCCGATCGCGAGCCCGGCCCCGTCGTAGAACGCCTTCGTCGCGCGGACGTCGGACACGCCCAGCAACAGCACGACCTGGGCGACCCGTCCGGTGGCCTCAGCGGTGTTCTTCTTCGACGACGAGGCGAGCGTCCAGACCGTGCCGTCCGGCGCGCGCACCAAGCCGCCGTATCCCCAGAAGCTCTTCGCCACCGGCGTGACCTGCGTCGCGCCACCCGCCAGTACGGCGGCCGCGACGCGGTCCACATCGGCCGGCTGCTCGAAGACCAACGAGAGGCTGAAGCCCCGGAACCCTGCCGTCGGCTCGTCCGAGGCACGCACCTGAACGACGTCCCCGAGCCCGAGGGCCTCGTCCACGAACCTTCGCGCGCTCGCCACGTCGTCCGATTCGATGATCACCGAATTGATCCCCGTCACGGTGCTGGTTCCCATCTCACGTCACCCCGTCCGTCCGTTCTCCTGTGGTGACGGCGACGCTAGGTGGGGCACGACGACCCGTGCTTCTCGATTCGTGACCGGTTCGTGCGACCCCTGGCCGAGGCACGCTCGCACCAGGCCACGGAGCGACACCGGTCGAGCGTCCGAGGTGACCCCGCCGGCCGGACACCGACCGAGCCCGGGGAGAACCCGAGCCGATCAGCCGGGGCGGGGGCCGGCCAGCGGTAGGGTCCCACCGGTCGGACAGAGGGCCGGTCCGGACGACGCAGGACACCCCGACCTGCGCACGCACGACAACGCCCCGATCTCTGCCGGAGATCGGGGCGTGTATGGGAATTGGTGGTGGAGCTGAGGGGAATCGAACCCCTGACCTTCTCGATGCGAACGAGACGCGCTACCAACTGCGCTACAGCCCCGCGGCCCGCCCTCGCGGGCTGACCTGGAGAACACTAACAGACCCCTATTCGCCCGCTGCACGCCGGTGCGGGGTCAGCTCCCCGAGCACGTCCGGCTCCTCCTCGGCGTCCACGTCGACCAGCGACGTGCCGTCCGGGACCGGCGGCGGCGGGGCCGCGGCCAGCCGCGGGAGCGACGACTCGTGCTCGGTGCAGGCCGGGCCGTCGACGGTGCGCCGGCGGGCCGGGAGGACCCCGAGCGGCTGCCCGGTCCCGCGCACCCGGGTGGGTTCGCCGTCGTCGGCGGTCCAGTCGGTGTCGTCCTCGGCGGTCTCGGACTGCTGGCCGGTGGTGGCCTCGTCCCGGTGCCCGTCGGCTCGGTACCCGTCGGCTCGGTACTCGTCGGCTCGGTACTCGTCGTCCCGGTGCCCGTCGTCGGTGGCGGGACGGTGCGACTCGTCGGCGGTGGCCGGCCGGGGTGCGGCGAGCCGGGCCGCCCGGCGGGCCCGGATGGCCTCCTCGATCCGGACCTGGCGGCGCAGGTAGGTCAGGTAGCCGACCAGGCCGGCCCCGAGCACACCGGCGACCCACCAGAACACGGTGGACACCAGCAGCGCGGTCGCGCCGGCGGCGACCAGCAGCACGAGCAGGGCGAGCACGACGCGCTGACGGAACGCGTACTTGGCGTGCGCGGCCGCCGCGGCCGCCTCGGGATCGAACCCGCCGCGGCCGGGCCGGTACCGGGACGGGGGCCGATTGTGGTCCGCGTCGTCCGGATACCCGGTTCCGTCCGGTTCGAGCATCTCGTCGTGATCGGTGTCGGCATCGTCGCCGTCGAACCGGTCCTCGACGCGATCCGTGTCATCCGGGTCACCAGGGTCACCCGGGTCACCGCCGTGACCGACGGCGGCCGGCTCTGCGGTCCGGGGGTCGCGCTCCCGGTCCGCGGCACGGCCGCCGTGCACGCCGGTCTCCGCGGCGTCGTCGGTGACGTCGCCCGGATCTCCGTACGGGGCGTCGTACGGGTCGTGCCCGGCGCGATCGTCGTACCCGGTCCCGAGGTGGTCGTCCTCCAGGCCGTGCACGCGACCGTCGTCGTCGATCTCCGCGTCGAGTCCCTCGTCGTAGTCGTCGTAGTTCTCGTGACCGCCGTCACGGCCGTCGGCGGGCGGGCCGGGAACGTCGTCCCGGCTCTGCACCAGCTCGCCCACGGTGCTCGGACCGGATCGCTCCATCACCAGTACCTCCGGGTATCGATGCCGCATCGGGCGTTCCAGCACCCGACCGGACAGCAGCGCCGGACTGAGCCGGGCCACCTCCTGCTGACGACGGGCGACGGTCGGCACCAGGATGAGCAGCCACAGCACGACCAGACCCACGAAGATCAGAGAGCTGGGCACGGGCTGCCTCCTCCCCGACCGGCGCAGTCCACCCGATGGCCGGGCCCCGATCCCGTCCACCGACGATCACCGTAATCGGCGAACGGTCCCGGCCCCGGCCGCGACGCGCCGTGGTCCCCCGGACGGACGGCACGACGTGAGGGACGAGCGGTACTCCAGTGACTCCGGAGGGTGACCGATCAGGCGCGGGACGCCCGGCCGTCCCGGATCAGCTTCGCCGCGAAACCGCCGACCGGGCGCTCCTCGGCGGTCAGGGCGTAGGCGTAGTGGTCCCGCCAGCCGCCGTCGACGTCGAGATAGCGCAGCAGCAGCCCCTCGCGCCGGAAGCCGAGCTTGCACAGCACGGCGATGCTGGCCGCGTTCTCCGGCCGGACGGTCGCCTCCACCCGGTGCAGCCGGACCGGCCCGAAGCAGTGGTCGAGCACCATCGCCACCGCCGCCGTCGTGATCCCCCGGCGGGCGAACCGGGAGTCGCACCAGTAACCGACATAGGCCGAGAGCAGCGGCTCGCGCACGATGTTGCCGACCATCACGTGCCCGGCCAGCGCGCCGTCGACGACGATCGCGAACGGCAGCGACAGGCCCCGGCGGGCCGCCGCGCGCAGCAGGTACCAGCGCCCCGGCCACTCGACGGCCGAGTTCCGGCGCGCCCAGCCGCCGTGCGTGGTGGGCTCCCAGGGGCGCAGGTACGCCTCGTCGCGCAGCCGGATCCGGGCCCACTCGCCGCCGTCACGCAACCGCACCGGGCGCAGCCGGACCTCGTGGTCGCGCACCCGCAGCGGGCCGAGCCGGGCGGGCCAGCCGGGGTGGCTGCCGGGAGGCTCCGGCACCGCCGTGGGGGGCACCGGCTCAGCCGCGGCCGCGGGGCACGAGCTCGACCTGCTCCCCCACCGTCAGCTCGGTGACGTCCTCCGGGACGACGGCCAGCGCGTTGACCTCGGCGAGCACGGCGAGCAGGTGGTTGCCCGATCCGCCGAGCGGCTGGGCGAGCAGCTCCCCGCCGGCGTCGTCGCGCAGCAGCCTGGCCGGGACGTAGGACCGTCGCCCGGCCGGCGAGACCAGCGGCGAGGTCAGCCGCGCCGTCCAGGTGCGGCGGCGCGCCTCCTGGCCCAGCGCGAGCCGGACCAGCGGCCGGACGAACACCTCGAACAGCACCAGCGCGGTCGCCGGGTGCGGCGGGAACAGGAACACCGGCACCGCGTCCGGACCGAGCCGCCCGTACCCCTGTGCGGATCCCGGGTGCACCGCGATCCGGGTGTCGTCGATCCCGCCGAGATCCGCGAGCGCGCTGCGCGCCTCGGCGGCGGCGTTGCCGCCACCGGCGCCGCACACCACGATGATCTCGCTCGCGGGCAGCAGGTCCTCGACCGCGCCGCGGATCTCGGCGCCGCTGCCGCCGACCATCCGGGCCCGGTTCGTCTCCGCGCCGGCCTCCCGGGCCGCCGCGGTGAGCGCGTGCGAGCAGACGTCGGCGACCTGACCGGACGACGCCGACCGGCTCACCTCGACCAGCTCGTCGCCGACCGACACGATCGACACCCGCGGCCGCGGGTGCACCAGCAGCTTGTCCCGTCCGGCGGCGGCCAGCATCGCGACCTGGGCGGAGCCGACGACGTCACCCTCGCGGACGGCGACGTCACCGGACTGCACGTCCTCGCCGACCCGGCGGACGAACCCGGCCGACGGCACCCCGCGGCGCACGGTCAGCCGGGCCGCACCGGCGTCGGTCCAGGCGACCGGTGCGACGGCGTCGGCGAGGGTGGGCAGCGGCGCCCCGGCCGCGACCCGGACGGCCTGGCCGGGCTGCAGCCGCAGCGGCTGCCGGGACCCGGCGGCGATCTCGCCGACCACCGGGACCGTCACCGGGCTCGCCTCGGTCGCTCCGGCCACGTCGACGCTGCGCACCGCGTAGCCGTCGATCGCCGCCTGGTCGAACACCGGGAGCGGACGCCCGGTGACGACCTCCTCGGCGCTGCGCAGTCCCTGCGCGTCGGCGATCGCGACCCGCACCGGGGCGGGCCGCACGGCCACGTCCAGGATCCGGGTGAGGTGCTCCTCGACCGTGCGCACTCGGCTCAGTCCTTCAGTCGGTCGGTCAGCCAGCCGCGCAGGCTCTCGCCGTACTCCGGGTGCGCCAGCATGAAGTCGACGTAGGCGCGCGCGTACCCGGCCGGGTTGCCCAGGTCGTGCCGCCCGCCGCGGTGCACGACCACGTGCACCGGATGCCCCTCCGAGATCAGCAGGGCGACGGCGTCGGTCAGCTGCAGCTCGCCGCCCGCGCCGGGGGTGATCCGGTCGAGCGCGTCGAACACGGCGCGGTCCAGCAGGTAGCGGCCGGCCGCGGCGAAAGTGGAGGGTGCCTCGTCGGCCGAGGGCTTCTCGACCATGCCGTGCACCCGCTTGACGTCGTCGTCGGCGGTCTCGGAGACCTCGAACACGCCGTACGCGGAGATCTCCGAGCGCGGCACGTCGACCGCGCACAGCACGCTGCCGCCGTGCTCGGCCCGGACCGCCGCCATCGTGGCCAGCACCCCGGTGGGCAGGACCAGGTCGTCGGGCAGCAGCACGGCGACGGCCTGCTCGTCGTCGGCCAGCACCGGGCCGGCCTGGGCGACGGCGTGCCCGAGCCCCTTGGGTTCGTGCTGGTACACCGACTCGACCTCGAGCAGCCCGGGAGCGCGGCGGACCCGTTCGGCCAGCTCGCTCTTGCCGCGCCCCTCCAGGGTCTTGACCAGCTCGTCGTCCTCGCGGAAGTACGCGGCGACCGAGTCCTTGCCCGGTGAGGTGACGATCAGCAGCCGCTCGGCCCCCGCCTGCGCCGCCTCAGCGGCGACGAGCTCGATGCCCGGGGTGTCGACGACGGGGAGCAGCTCCTTCGGCACCGCCTTCGTGGTCGGCAGGAACCGCGTTCCGAGGCCGGCCGCGGGGACCACGGCGGTGCGGAACGCCCCGGCCGTACTGGTGGTCTGCGCGCTCATGGTCGGCGAGCCTAGCCACAGCCCTACCCTGGGGCCGTGACGGCTCGCGCGGAGACAACCGACGGATCGTCCCCTGATCAGGGCGGGCGACCCGGTGACGGCAAGCGGACGCTGCGGCGCGGCCTGCTGGCCGCACGCACCGGGCGGCCACCCGGGGAGCGGGCCGCGGCGACCGCGGCGCTGAGCCGGCATGTGATCTCGCTCGCATCGGACACGTCCGGGCCGGTGCACTGCTATCTGCCGATCGGCGGCGAGCCGGGCGCCGCGGCCGGCGCGGTGCCGGCACTGCCGGACGTGCTGCTCGACGCCGGGCACGACGTCGTCGTACCGGTCGTGCCCGCCGAGCCCGGTCCGCTGGACTGGGCCCGCTACACCGGTCCGGACGGGCTGGTCGACGGCCTGTTCGGGACCCGGCAGCCGGCCGGGCCGCTGCTCGGCACGGCCGCGGTGGCCACCGCGGGGCTGGTCCTGGTCCCGGCGCTGGCCGTCGACCGGAGCGGGCGGCGGCTCGGTCGCGGCGGCGGCTACTACGACCGCACGCTGCCGCTGGTGGCCGCCGGCGCGGTGGTCGCGGTGCTGCTGCACGACGGCGAGCTGCTCGACGCGGTCCCGGCCGAGCCGCACGACGTCACCGTCGGGCTCGTCGTACTCCCCGGCGACGGAGTGGTGCACGTCTCGTCCGGCCGCTGATCCTCGCCGGACGGACGGGTCGGAGTCCCGGCGGGCGCGGAGTATGCTGGCACTCGCAGTCCCGGAGTGCCAAACCGTCGTCCCGGAGGAAGTCGTGCCGACCTACCAGTACGCATGCACAGCGTGTGACCACCGCTTCGAGGCGGTCCAGGCGTTCTCCGACGACGCCCTCACCGAGTGCCCGAACTGCGCCGGCAAGCTGCGCAAGGTCTTCTCCTCGGTCGGCATCGTGTTCAAGGGCAGCGGCTTCTACCGGACCGACTCGCGCTCGGGCTCGGTGACCGGCAACGGTTCGTCGGACTCGTCGTCCGACTCCTCCTCGTCGGCCGCGTCGTCCGGCTCGTCGGAGAAGTCGTCGTCGTCCTCCTCGGACTCGTCGTCCTCCTCCTCGTCGTCGTCTTCGTCGTCGAAGTCGGAGAGCTCCTCCTCATCCTCCTCCGCGAAGGCCGCCGCCACCTCCTGATCCGGGGAGTTGCCCACAGGCGGTTCCGGTTGTCCACAGGACCGGAATCCGCCCGCCGACCACCCATCACCCGCCCTACCGTCGATCCGTGACCGGAACCGGAGGGCGGACGGATGGACGACGATCGGCGGTCCCGCGGGCCCTGGGACAGGGTGCTGCCGGGGATCGCGCACGGCCCGTCCTGGGCGCGGGCGCTGCTGCTGCGCCGGGCACTGGCGATGCTGCTGGCGCTCGCCGCGCTCGTCGTGGCGCTGCTCCCCGACCCGGCCGACGAGCGGGTCCCTGTCCTGGTCGCCGTACGTGATCTCGCGGCGGGCGGCCCGATCGGGCCGGCCGACGTCGCGGTGGCCGGGTGGCCGCCTGCGCTGGCCCCGGGCGGGGTGCTGCGGGCCGTCGCCGAGGCGGACGGCCGGGTCGCGGCCGGCCCGGTCCGGGCCGGCGAGCCGATCACCGACCTGCGCCTGATCGGTCCCGGCCTGGCCGCGCGGACCGGCGGCCCGGGCGCCTCCGCGGTACCGGTGCGCCCGGCCGATCCGGCGGTCGCCGGGCTCCTCACGCCGGGCTCCCGGGTCGACGTGATCGCCGGCGGCCCGGAGGGGCCCCGGGTGCTGGCGGCCCGGGCCGGCGTCGTCGCGGTGCTGCCGGACACCCCGTCCGGGCCGGGCGCCGCAGCCGGGCCGGCCGGGCCCGGGCCGCTGGTACTGGTCGCGCTGCCCGAGGCCGAGGCCACCGCGGTCGCCGCGGCGACCCTGGCCGGGGAGGTCACGGTGACCCTGCGATGAGCGGCGCCGGGCGGGCGGCCGGCGATGCGACGACCTGCCCGGCCGGTGCGGTCACCCGCTGCGGGTCCGGTACCGGGGCCGGGCGCGCTGGCCGGGCGCGCTGGCCGGGCGCGGTGGCCGGGCGCGGTGGCCGGTCGTGCGGTCGGCGCCGGGTCGGCGCCGGATCGGCGCCGGGTCGGCGCCGGGTCAGTGCCGGGTCGGTGCCGGGTCAGTACGGGCGGGACACCAGCCCGGTGCCGTGCGCGCCCGCGTAGGCGGCCCGGGCCGGTGGCTCCCATCCCCGCAGCAGCTCCTCGTCGACCGCGTAGACGGCCACCCCGATCGGCCGGCACACCTCGATCGGGTCCCGGGCCCCCGGCCCCCACATCGGGATCGACAGGTCCCCGCCGGGGCAGGTGGACAGCGCGGCGAGCAGGTCCACCTCGGCGAACAGCTCGATGTGGTCGCCGACCCGGGCCGGGCAGGCCTTCATGAAGTACTCGTCGCGCTCGTTCAGCCCGGTGCACTGGAACACGTTGAGCACGTCGTGCACGTCGAACTCGGTCAGCCCGTACGGGGCGACCGCCCGCACCAGGTTCGAGTGGCAGTGGAAGTCGAAGTCGGCGCCGGTCAGCATCCGGTTCACGTACGGATCGCAGCGGGAGCCGAGCGTGTCGTGCACCCGCCCGCCGTCGTCGTCGACGCCGTAGGACTCCAGCGTGTCGGCGACGATCGTCGCCAGCGGCCGCAGGTAGGGCAGCGTCGACCACAGCCGGTCGAACCGGGTGACGTGCGCGGCGTGCAGCTGGCGGGTGCGGGCCGCCCAGAACCGTTCCCGCGGGTTGTCGCGGTGCCACAGGTTGAGATCGCCGACCTGCGGCCCGTCCACGGTGTAGAGCCGCATCACGTGCCCCGCCGGGACGGTCCAGGCCCGGCCGGAGCGGATCGGGATCTCGAACTCCTCGACGAGGGTGCGCCGGGCGGTGTCGGTCCCGATCGCGCCGTAGCGGTCGCGGTCGACGTGCAGCGGCGAGCCCGGCCCGCCCTGGTAGGCCGCGTCCGTCGGTCCCGTCGTGCTCATCGTGCTCAGCCTCCGTGGTGCGGCGGGCGGTTCTCGGTGAACCAGCGGTCCGGGTCACGGTCGTCGCGCTCCTCGGCGGAGCCGCCGTCGGAGCGCTCGTCGGAGGTGCCGACGGGGTCGTCGCCGAAGATGTCCTCGATCCGCCTGCGCAGCCGGTCCGCTGGTTCGGTCATGGCGTCCATGGTGCCGTGCGGGGAGATGTCGATCCCGTTGCAGGAGGCCGTGGCGTGCCGTCACGGCCCCCTCGGGCCGTCTCGCGGTGCCACCATGGACGCGACCGTGACGCAACACGCCCGCGACCGTTGCGGGCCCGACGAGGAGGGGAGGCTGACATGGGGTTCCTGGACAAGGCCCGCGAGGCGGCGGAGAGCGCGCTGGAGAAGGCCGCGCCGCACCTGGAGAAGGCGAAGGAGAAGGCCGGACCGCACCTGGAGAAGGCCCGGGAGAAGGCCGGTCCGCTGGTCGGGAAGGCCGCCGAGCGGGTCGACCAGGCCACCGGCGGCAAGTACACCGAGCAGATCGACGGTGTGAAGGGCAAGGTCGAGGAGGCGCTCCGGCACGATTCCGGGACCGCCCCCGGGGCCGGCACGCACACCGACGGGGTCCCGCCGGTGCCGCCCGCACCGCCGGGAGGTGACGCGCTCAAGCCCGACGGCAACCCGGCCGCCTCCCAGCCGCCCGCCTCGGACGGCCGGAAGGACGGCGGCGTCCCGCCGGTTCCGCCGCCTCCCGCGAGCTGATCCGAGCGAGCGACGGGCCCTGCGCGGTGATTCCGCCGGGGCCCGTTCGGGTCCGGGGGGTGCAGGTCGGGCCGCACCTCGGCACGGCACGTAGTGCGACGCGGCGCGGCCTGCTGAGCCGCGCGGCGGTGCGCAGCGTGCCCGTCGCACCCCTTGGCCCACCGAGATGCAGACCAGCGGGAATTGTCGATCTTCACAGCCCGCTCAGCTGCATCTCGACGAGTCACGGGGTGCGAAGCGGCGCTGCTGAGGCATGACGCGGTGCCGGTGGCCCGCGCAGTGGTGCGGTGGGGCGCGCGGGCGAGGTGCGGCGGTGCAGGGCATGGCGCGGCACGGCGCGGCGCGGCGCGGCGGAGGCGCGACCCTAGGCGGCGGGGGCGCGGCAAGGCCCAGCACGGCGCGGCGCGG
>NZ_BAAAJK010000035.1:0-16153 GCF_039526905.1 Pseudonocardia kongjuensis
CCGCCGCGGACCGGTCGTCGGGGCCGCTGCGCGGCCCGTCCGCGCGGCCCTGCTCGCCGGCTGCGCCGCCGGCCGGCCGGCGAGACCGGAACGAGCCGCCGCGCAGCACCGCGAACAGCAGCGCCAGCGCCGCCGCGCCGGCGCTCACCCCCATCGCGACCGAGAACGCGAGGACCACCGGGCCGTCGTCGGTCTGCCCCGCGTAGCTGCCCACCCCGCCGGTGACCACGATCAGCAGGCTCACCGAGGTGCCGACCGCCTGCCCGCTGTTGTAGAGCATCGAGCGCACCGAGTTGGCCACCGCGCGCCGCCGCGGCGCCACCCCGGCCATGATCGCCTCGGTGTTCGGGGCGGTGAAGAACCCCACCCCGAGACCGACGACGACCAGCCAGGCCGCGGCGACCGGCATCGACGGGTTCGCCGTGGACGCCGCCGACCCGGCCAGGCCGACGACGAGCAGCAGCCCGCCGCCCGCCGACACCGCCCGCGCCGTCAGCACCCGGCTCAGCCGCCCGGTGAGCGGGGTCGCGGTCATCATCGCCAGCGCCAGCGCGGTGAGCACGGCGCCCGCCTCGGCGGCGCTGCGCCCGCCGACGATCTGCTGGTGCAGCACGACGAGCACGGTGATGCCGGCCCTGGCACAGGAGTTGAAGTAGGCCGCGGCGTAGGCGCAGGCCCGGCGCAGGTCCCGGACCAGCGCCGGGTCCACCAGCGGATGCCGGGACCGGCGTTCGACGAGCACGAACAGCACCCCGGCGAGCACCCCCGCCAGGCCGACGCCGAGCACCAGCGGATCGGCGAGCCCGGCGGTGGCGCTGCGGTTGATCGCGTAGATGACCGCGGTCAGGCAGGCGACCGAGAGCACCGCGCCGGCCACGTCGAACCGCTCCCGCACCGCGCCGTGCGGGCGGCCGCCGGGGATCAGCCGGATCCCCAGCAGCAGCGCCACCAGCCCGAACGGGAGGTTGATCAGGAACACCGAGGTCCACCCGAAGGTCGAGACCAGCACCCCGCCGATGGCCGGGCCGAGCGTGTTCCCGACCGCGGCGGCGGTCATATTGACGCTCAGCGCCTGGGCGAGACGTTCCCGGGGGTAGGCGTCGGCGATGATCGCCGTGGTGTTCGCGACGATCGTCGCGGCCGCCACCCCCTGCAGCGCCCGCAGCAGCACGAACGTCGCCGCGTTCGGAGCGAGCACGGCGAGCGCGCTGGCCACCATGAAACCGGCCATCCCGCCGAGGAAGATGCGTTTGCGGCCGATCATGTCCGAGATCCGGCCGAAGATCAGGATCGACGCGGTGTTGGCCAGCATGAAGGCGAGCAGGAACCAGTCCGCGACGCCCGCCGGCGCGTCGAACGCGGCCGAGAGCTCCGGCAGCGCCACGTTCACCGAGGTGCCGTTGACCAGCACCAGCAGCAGCCCGAAGCTGGTGACCCACAGGACCGAGGAGGCGCCGGGCCGGTCGGCCCGGGCGCCCCCCGTCACGCCTGGACCTCGAGGTTGCCGTAGTCGATGGCGTTCTCCGAGCGGTAGGCGAAGCCGTGCACGGTGCTGCGGAACACCTGCGAGGGCTGGATGCCGCAGACGAAGATCTCCGGCGTGGACTCCAGCAGGATGGTCTGCGCCCGGTGCCACAGCTCCCCCGCCTCCGGGCTGAGCGGATCGGGCAGCGCCTGCGCCCGGTCCACCACCTCCCAGAACTCGCGGGACGCCGGCTCGTCCCAGCGGGACGGGTTGGACGGGTCGTCGTCCGGCCGCCAGAAGATGGTGCAGGCGTAGGTGGGGGTCTGCACCTGCGATCGGTTGCGGTAGATGAGGGCCTGGTTGGTGGCCTCGGTCCGGGCGGTGCCGAAGTCCGCGGCCGCCATCTGGGCGACGTCGATGGTGAAGCCGGCGTCGGCGGCGTAGGAGCGCAGCAGCACGCAGGTGTCGACGAGATCGGGGTTCGCGGTGGACACCGCGACGGTGAAGGAGACGCCGTCCGGGAAGCCGGCCTCGGCCAGCAGCTCGCGGGCGCGGGCCGGGTCGTAGCCGTAGCGGGGCAGCCCGTCGGTCGTGTAGTTGAGGGTGTTCGGGTTGATGTTGCCGATCATCGGCACGGCCCGGCCGTTGTAGATCTCGGCGGCGATCTGGTCGTAGGGCACCGCGTGGGCCATCGCGCGGCGCACCGCCGGGTCGTCGAACGGCGCCTTGTTCGTGACCAGCGTCAGGTCGACGTACTCGATCGGGTCGGCCTCGGGCACCACGACGTCGTCGTTGCCGGCCAGCCGGGCCTGGTCGGCGGGCCGGATCGCCTGCGCCATCTCGACGTCGCCGGCCACCACCAGGCTGGCCCGGGTGCCGGCGTCGCCGACCACCCGCAGGGTGACCTGGGAGATCGCCGGTTCGCCGAGTGCGTAGTGCTCGTTCGCCGTCAGGATCATCTCCTGGTCGGGGACCTGCGAGGTGACGTGGTACGGCCCGAGGCCCCAGCCGCCGTTCACCCGCGCCCACTCCAGCGCGTAGGGATCGTCCGGGGTGGCGTGCTCCTGCAACGCGGTGGAGTCGTAGACGTGGCCCTGCAGGTTCGCGAGCAGCCCGAGGAAGGTGAGCCCGAAGCCCGCCGACAGCAGCTCGAACGCGACGGTCCGGTCGTCCACCCTGGTGATCGCCTCCGGGCCGGCGAACCCGGACTCCCAGACCGAGCGGCTGTAGGTGGGCACGTTCCACTTGCGCTCGAAGGAGTACAGGACGTCGTCGGCGGTGATCGTGTTGCCCAGCGGGCTCATCAGCCCGTCACGCAGCACGAAGGTGTAGGTCAGGCCGTCGTCGGACACCTCGTAGCTCTCGGCCAGGTAGCCGACGTAGGTGTTGAAGTCCTGCACGACGGTGTCCGGGGTGAGCCCCGGGATGTAGGGGTTGCGGACCAGCCCGGCCTGCAGGTTGGCGTTCATCTCGAACGACTCCAGGTTGATCCCTCCCCCGCCGACGACGCCGTCCAGGGTGGGGGCGAGCGCGGGCACGGCGACGACCAGCTGCCGGACGCCGTCCCCGCCGCCGGAGGCCCCGCCGGCCGGGGCGCCGGACCGGTCGGCGCAACCGGCGAGTGCCAGTGCGGCGATGCCGCCGAGGGTGCCGGTCAGCAGGCTGCGCCTGCTGAGGCCGCGGCCGATCGCGCGGGCGGGGTCGAACTCGTTCACGGGTGTCCTCCGGGGGGGGAAGGTGGTGGTGGGTGGGACGGGTCAGCGCGCCGCGGGGCCCCGGCTGAGCCGGGTCAGTGCGCCGGACAGCGAGGCGGCGGTGATCACCGCGAGGCAGAGCGCGAGTGCCGGGAAGAGGGTGGTCCACCAGCCGCCGAGCATCACGTCGGAGACGCCGGTGGAGATCATGTAGCCCCACTCCGGGGTGGGCGGGTTGAGCCCGATCCCGAGGAAGCCCAGCGAGGCCAGGACGACGATCGACACGCCGAAGACGTTCGAGCTGTTCTCGATGGCCGGCCGCGCCGAGTTGGGCAGCACGTGGCGCACGGTGACCCGCCACGGCCGCAGGCCCGCCATCAGCGCCGCGTCGACGAACGCCTCACCGCGCACCCGGAGCACCTCGGCGCGGGTGAGCCGGGCCTGGTTGGGCAGCAGGATCAGGGCGAGCGCGGCGCTGAGGCTGGTCATCGTCGCCCCGAACAGGCCGACGATCACCACCCCGACCACCAGCGGCGGCACCGAGTCGGCCAGGTCGATCCCGCGGGTGACACCCCGGCCGAGCAGCCCGAACGCACCGGCGCGGGCCTCGTTGGTGCCGACCGCGATCCCGACGACCAGGCCGCCGGCCGTCGCGAACACCGTCACCAGCAGCGCCATCGTCAGGTTGACCTGCGCCGCCGCGACGGTCCGGGAGAAGACGTCCATCCCGGTCGAGTCGGTGCCAAACAGGTGTCCCGCACCGGGCGGCAGGTTCGCCGGGGCGACCACCCGCTCCGGGTCGTAGGGCACCACCAGCCGGGCCGTCGCGATCACGCCGAGCAGCGCGGCCAGCGGCCACAACGCCCACCACGCCCGCGGCACCGAACCGATCCGCCCGACGCCCGGGAGACGCGCCACCACGGTGCTGCCTCGTACTACCATCACTGCTCCATCCGCACGCCCGGCCGCCTGCGCGGATCGAGCAGCATGTTGACGATGTCGACGACCAGGAAGGTCACGAGGCTGAGCGCGGCGATGACCACCAGGAAGCCCTGCAGCCCGAGGAAGTCGAGGGTGTCCACCGAGTCCAGGGCGAACTGGCCGACGCCGCCGAAGCCGAACAGCTGCTCGAGCACGATCACCCCGCCGAGCAGCGCGCCGAACTTGGCGCCGAGCATCACGATCGAGCTGGCGCAGGCCCGGCGGAGCACGCTGCGGTAGATCGACCAGCGGGTCGCCCCGGAGGCCACCTTGAACAGCGTCGCCGGATCGGCGCGCTGCTCCTCGATGCCCAGGCTCAGCTGCCGCCAGAGCCCCGAGGTGTGCACCACGACGATCACCGCGAGCGGCAGCACGTAGCGGGCCGCGATCGCCGCGAACACGTCCCACCGGCCGGTGAGCACCGCGTCGACCAGCGGGAACCCGAGCACCAGCGGCTGCTGGGTGCCGGGCGGGACCCGCCCGACCGGGGCCGGGACGATCCGCAGCGCCACGTAGAACAGGACCAGCCCGACGATCGCGACCGCGAAGTCCGGGAGCGCGCCGGTGGTCTTGGCGTAGAACCGCATCGCCCCGTGCACCCGGTCGCTGGTGCTGGTCATCGCGATCATGCCGAGCAGCAGCGTCGCCAGCAGCGAGGCGAGCAGGCCGAGCACGATCAGCTCCAGGGTGCCCGGGAGCCGGGTCATCAGCTCGGTCCAGACCGCCCGCCCGGTCACCGCGGAGTTGCCCAGGTCGAACCGGAGCAGCGCGCCCATGAACGTGACGAACTGCGACCAGATCGAGCCGGACAGGCCCATCGCCTCGGCCATCCGGTCGTACTCCTGCTGGGAGAACCCGCCCGAGGTGTCGATCCGGGCGAGCACCGGATCCCCGGGGACCAGGCGCACCAGGAAGAACGCCGCGGCGGCGAAGGCCAGTACGTGCACCGGCAGCGCCAGGGTCCGGGTGATCCACCACCGGTTGCGCCGCAGCAGGCCGCGAAGCTGGTCGATCACGGCTGTACTCCTCTCTGCACCGGTCCACCGGGCTCGAACAGGGGGGGCGGGACGTCCGGCGGCCCGGTCCGGTCGTCTTCGGACCAGGAGCCGCCGCGGGCCAGCGAGGCCGCCGTCGCGGCCAGTGCGCAGCCGAGCAGGACCGCGCCGGCCGCCCGGAAACCGGCGAGCACCTCGGGATCGGCACCGGTGACGGCGTCGTACCCGGCGAACCCGCCCGCGGTGAGCGCCGCGGTCACCAGCACCAGCACCACCGCGTTGCCGCCGGTCTGCCCGCTGTTGAACAGCACCGAGCGGACGCCGTTGGCGATGCCCCGCCGGGCGGTCGGCAGGGCCGCCATGATCGAGGCGGTGTTCGGGGCGGTGAAGATCCCGTTCCCGGCACCGATCAGCAGCAGCCCGACGAGGAACACCGGGCCGGGCGGCCCGCCGTCCAGCCCCCACAGCACGGCGCCGTAGCCCGCCGCGGAGACCGCGCAGCCGGCCGAGGACACCGCCCGCGGGGACAGCCAGCGCGCCGCCAGCCCGGCCACCGGCGAGGTCACGACCAGCGCGACCGCGGTGAGCGCGGCGGCGACACCGGCGTCCGCGGCCGAGCTGCCGATCACGATCTGCTGGTAGAGCACCACCACGACCAGCACCCCGGCCTGCGGCACGGCCATCAGGAAGGCGGTCGCGTAGGCGCACGCCCTGGACCACTCGGTGATCACCGCGATGTCCACCAGCGGGGACGGCACCCGCTGCTCCACCAGCACGAACAGGCCCAGCAGGACGAGCCCGGCGAGCGCCAGCGCCGGGGCGGCGGTGCCCCAGCCCGGGTCGGCGAGCCGGTTCACCCCGAGCACCAGCGCGCCCAGCCCGGCCGCGACCAGCACGGCGCCCGGCAGGTCGAGGCGTTCCCCGTCGCGGGGCCGGTGCGCGTCCCGGCGCAGCACGGCCAGCCCGAGCGCCACCGCGGCGAGCCCTAACGGGACGTTCACCAGGAACAGCGACCGCCACCCGTAGGCGTCGAGCAGCCGGCCGCCGATCACCGGGCCGACGATCATCGCGACCGAGGCCATCATGATGTTGACGCTGAGCCCGAGCGCGAGCCGGCGCGGCGGGAAGGCGTCGGAGATCATCGCGTTGGCGTTCGGGATGATCGCGGCGGCGCCGACGCCCTGGGCGACCCGGGCGGCGATCAGCGGGCCGATCTCGTCGGTCCCGGCCGCGACCAGGCTGGCGACGATCATCAGGACCAGCCCGCCGAGGTAGAGCCTGCGCCGGCCGATCATGTCCGAGAGCCGGGAGAAGACCAGCACGCAGACGCTCAGCGCGAGCATGAAACCGAGCAGCAGCCAGTCCACGGTGGACGCGCTCGCCGCCAGGTCGGC
This sequence comes from Pseudonocardia kongjuensis, assembly GCF_039526905.1. Classification (NCBI taxonomy): domain Bacteria; kingdom Bacillati; phylum Actinomycetota; class Actinomycetes; order Pseudonocardiales; family Pseudonocardiaceae; genus Pseudonocardia; species Pseudonocardia kongjuensis. The sequence continues at coordinate 6,530 of NZ_BAAAJK010000035.1, forward strand.
GGAGATCGCGGGCAGCGCGACTGTCACCGCGGTGCTGTTGAGGAACACCAGCTGCCCGCCGAGCGTGGTCACCGCGACGACCGTCCACGGGCGCGGATGGCGGCCCGCGCCGGTGGCCCGGCGATCGCCGGTCGCCGGGCCGTTCACGCGACCGGATCGACGGCGACGACCCGGCGCGGGCCGCGGCGGTAGGCGTCGAGCAGGGTGCGGGTGTAGGGGTGCTCCGGCCGGTCCACGACCTGCTCGGTCGGCCCGGTCTCGACCACCGCGCCGTGCCGCATCACCAGCAGGGTGTCGGCGATGAACGTGGTGGCGGGCAGGCCGTGCGAGATGAACCCGAGGCCGACCCGGTAGGTCTCGCAGTAGTCGCGGATCATGTTCAGCACGGCGCCCTGCACCGACACGTCCAGCGCCGAGACGACCTCGTCGCACAGCAGGATCTGCGGCCGCACCACCAGCGACCTGGCCAGCGCGAACCGTTGCCGCTGCCCGCCGGAGACCTGGCTCGGGTAGCGGTCGAGCAGCGCCGGATCGAGCTGGAGCAGGCCGAGCACGTCGCGGATCTCGGCGTCCGCGGCGGGGCCGGTGACCTCGCGCAGCACCCGCAGCGGGGTGGCGACGGCGTCGCGCAGGGTCCGCCGCGGGTCGAACGCGGAGAAGGTGTCCTGCGCGACGAACTGGACGGCCCGCCGGAACTCCCGGCGCTCGCGCGGCATGGACAGCATCCGGCTGATCGGCCGCCCGTCGAGGTGGATCGCGCCCGCCGTGGGCGTCTCGAACCCGACCAGCAGCCGGGCCAGCGTGGACTTGCCGGAGCCGGACTCCCCGACGATGCCCAGCGCCGTCGAGGTGTCGATCTCCAGGTCCATCGGCTGCACCGCGACGGTGCGGCCCGCGCCGCGGCCGAACACCTTGGTCAGTCCCTCGACCTGCAGGGTGGTCATGCCGGTACCGCCCGGCCCGCCCCGGCGAGCTGCTCGGCGAGCATCGTGTCGTCCAGGGTGGGCAGCCGGTCGGCGCGCGCCGACTCCAGCGTCGGGACGCAGGAGGTGAGCGCGAGCGTGTAGCGGTGGGTGGCGTCGGACTCGATCCGGTCGGCGCGGCAGATGTCGACGATCTCGCCCCGGTACATGACGACGACCCGGTCGACGTACATCCGGCACAGCTCGATGTCGTGGCTGACCACGAGCAGCCCGGCCCCGGTGCGGTCGGTCATGTCCCGCAGCAGGTCCATCACCTCGCGGCTGACCGCGGCGTCCAGTGCGCTGGTCGGCTCGTCGGCGATCAGCAGCCGCGGGTCGCTGCAGACGGCGAGCGCGAGCATCACCCGCTGCCGCATGCCGCCGGAGAGCTCGTAGGGCCGCAGCCGCAGGATCCGGTCGGTGTCGGCGAGGCCGACGCTGCGCAGCAGCTCCGCGGCCCGGGCCCGGGCCGCGGCCGGCCGGATCCGTTCCAGCCCGCGCAGCACGTCGACGAACTGGCTGCCGATCGGGGCGACCGGGTCCAGCGAGACCATCGCGTTCTGGAAGACCATCGACATGCCGGGCGTGCGGTACGGGATCGGCGGCCGGACCGGGCTGCGGTGCACCGGGCTGCCGTCGAACTCGAACCGGCCGAACACCGCCTCCGCCCCCGGTGCGGTGAGCAGCCCGGCGATCGCCAGCGCGAGCGTGGTCTTGCCGGAGCCGGACTCGCCGACGATGGCGACCCGTTCCCCGTACCCGATCGAGAACGTGGCGTCGCGGACGGCGACGGCGGGGCCGGCCTGCGCCGGGTAGCTGATCGTGGCGTCCTCGACGACGAGCAGGTCGTGACTGGTACCGCTCATGGTTGCCTCTCCTCACAGCGGCGGGGCGGGGCGGGAGCGGCCACGGCGCCGCCCGCTGCCGGGCCCGTCAGAACTCGAGCAGGTTGTCCCGGAAATGGGCCGAGCCGTAGTCGGTACGGGTGAGCCCGCGACGCTGCAGGGCCGGTGCCAGGCCGTCGGCGATCTCGCTGACGTAGCGGCGGTTGAGGTCGAAGTTGGCGATCAGGAACCCGTCGCCGCCGACCTCCTGCATGACCTCGTCCATCTGCGCGGCGACGGTGTCCGGGCTGCCGACGAACTCCAGCGAGCCGGTGCCCTTGCGCAGGATCTCCCGGGGGGTGCGCCCGATCGCCTGGGCCAGCATCTGCTGGTGGCCGTTGGTGGTGGCGGTCTCCGGGATCGGCTCGTCGAGGTCCCACCGGGCGAAGTCGATCCCGGAGTGCCGGGACAGGTGCAGCAGGCCGAGCTCGGGATGGGCCTCGGCGAACCGCTGCTGGCGCTCGCGCTTGGCGTGCGCCTCCTCGTCGGTCTCGCCGAGCACCGGCGAGGTCATGAACAGCACCTTCACGTCGTCGGGGTCGCGGCCGAACTCCTGGGCGGTGGCCCGGACGTCCGCCCGGAACTGGGTCATCGCGCCGACGCCGCCCTCCACCCCGGAGATCACCGAGTTGGCGCTGCGCGCGGCGAACCGCTTCCCCCGCGGCGACCCGCCCGCCTGGACGAACACCGGCCGGCCCTGCGGGGACTGCGGCGCGTTCAGCGGGCCGCGGCAGCGGAAGAACTTCCCGTCGAAGTCGACCGTGTGCACCTTGGTGTGGTCGCCCCAGGTGCCGGTCTCCTCGTCCAGGACGACGGCGTCGGGCTCCCAGGACTCCCACAGCGCGCAGGCCAGGTCGAAGAACTCGTCGGCCATGTCGTAGCGCAGGTCGTGCTCGAACAGCTCGTCCCGGCCGTAGTTCTGGGCGGCCCGGTGGCTGGAGGAGGTGACGATGTTCCAGCCGGTCCGGCCGCGCGACATGTGGTCCAGGGTGTTGATCTTCCGGGCCAGCATGTACGGCTGGTACTCGGTGACCGACAGCGTCGGGACCACGCCGATCCGGGTGGTGAAGTGCGCCATCAGCGGGGCCAGCACGCTCGGGTCCATCTTGGGCGTGGCGGTCGCGCTGCGGACGTAGGCCTCGAAGCTCGACCCGTAGGCGTCCGGGACGTAGGACGAGTCCTCGATGATGATGTAGTCGAACCGGGCGCGCTCGAGCGCCTGGGCGATGTCGATCCACAGCTGCGGGTCCGCCCAGTCCGAGCCGCCGCGGCCGGACCAGGTACGGCCCCAGGACTTGACACCGAAACCACCGGCGCCGAACCAGGCCAGGTGGAAGGGGCGTGCCGGCATGGCAGCCCTCCTTTCGTCGTCCGGCCTCCGGGCGGAGGCGGTGCGGTCAGAAGTCGCGCAGGTTGTCCCGGAACAGGCGGTGCCGGTAGCCGTCCCGGATCAGCCCGCGCCGGCGCAGCTCGGGGGCCAGCCCGGAGCAGATCGCGTCGATGTAGCGGCGGGTGTGGGTCAGCCCGGTCTCGGCGCGGATCAGGAAGCCGTCGCCGCCGACCTCCGCGACGATCGCCTCCATCTGGTCGGCGACCGACTCGACGGTGCCGACCACCTGCGGGCCGAGCTGGGCGCGTTCGGGCAGCGACTCGCGCAGCGTCCGGCCCTTGTTGCGGCGCATGAAGTCGTCGAGGATCGACTGGTGGCCGTTGGTGCGCAGGTCCTGCGGCATCGGGGCGTCCAGGTCGAGCGCACCGAAGTCGATCTCGGTGACCGCGGAGATCATCGCCAGGGTCTGCTCGATCTGCAGCGGGTCCTCCATCCCGAACACCCGGTGGTGCAGCTCGCGCGCCTCCTGCTCGGTCTCGCCGAGCACCGGCCCGAGGTGGAACAGCACCTTGATGTCGTCGGGATCGCGGCCGTGCCGCGCCGCCCGCTCCCGGATGTCGGCGCGGTACTCCTTCATCCGGTCGATCCGCGGGTTGGTGGCGACGATCGCGTCCGCGTGCTTCGCCGCGAAGTCCCGGCCCTTCGGTGAGCCGCCCGCCTGGCAGAGCACCGGATGACCCTGCGGCCCGGCGGGCATGTTCAGCGGGCCGCGCGAGCGGTGGTACTTGCCGACGTAGTGGATCGGGTGCACCTTCGTGTGGTCGGCGTAGCGGCCGGTCTCCCGGTCGGCGACGACGGCGCCCGGCTCCCAGGAGTCCCACAGCGCGGTGACGATCTCGACGAACTCCTCGGCCCGGTCGTAGCGCTCGTCGTGCGGCGGCAGCCGCTCCATCCCGTAGTTCTGCGCCGCGATGTCCTCCGAGGAGGTCACGATGTTCCAGCCGATCCGGCCGCCGGTGAGATGGTCCATCGTGGCCATCACCCTGGCCAGGATGAACGGCGGGTAGAACGACGTCGAGCCGGTCGCGATCAGTCCGATGTGCTCGGTCTCCCGGGCCAGCAGCGGCAGCAGCGGGAACGGATCGAGCTTCGGCGAGTGCAGGCTGTGCTTGAGATCGGCCTCCATCGTGCCGCCCATCGCCTCGGCGACCATCGTGGAGTCCTCGAACATGATGAAGTCGAACCCGGCGCGTTCGAGCTGGCGGACCATCGAGACGTAGTAGTCGCCCGACATCCACTCCCGGTCGGTGGCGCCGCCCCACGGCGAGCGCCACGCGGGCGGGGTGAACGAGGTGAACCAGGCCAGGTGGAACGGGGTAGCCATCAGGCCGCCACCTCCGTGGTGATCCGCGGGTCGAGCTCGTCGAGCCCGAAATGACCGGCGAGGGTGGACGCCGTGTAGCGGGTGCGGTGCAGGCCCCGGCGTTGCAGCTCGGGGACGACCGCGTCGACGAAGTCGTCGATCGTGCGCGGCAGGATCGGGGCCACCAGCGAGTAGCCGTCGCAGGCCCCCGCCTCGAACCACTCCTGCATGGTGTCCGCCACCTGCACCGCGGTGCCGGTGACGACGAACTGCATGTTCGCCAGGCCGCCGACGTAGGAGCGGTGGGCGACCTCGGCGATCGTCAGGCCCTCCTCGCGCGCCATCCTGGTGAACAGCGTCGCCTGGCTGACGCTCGCCGACCGGACCTGCGGCAGCAGCTCGAACGGCAGCGGCCCGGCGGGATCGTGCCGGGACAGGTCGTACTCCAGCAGCCTGCTCAGGTGCCCGACGACGTCGGCGCCCTCGGCGTGGTAGGCGTCCAGGGTCCGCCGGAGCGCCTCGGCCTCCTCGGCGGTGCGCCCGAGGAACGGGGCGATCCCGAGCATGATCTTGATGCTGTCCGGGTCCCGGCCGTAGCCCGCCGCCCGGAACTTGATGTCGTCGTAGTACTCGCGGGCGCGGTCGAGCGTGGAGCCGCCGGCGTAGATCGCGTCCGCCCACCGGGCGGCGAGATCGCGGCCCTCCGGCGAGGATCCGGCCTGCACGATCACCGGCCGGCGCAGCACCGGCCGGTGCACGTCCAGGCAGCCCTCCACCTGGAAGTGCCTGCCGTGGTGCACCACCGTCTCCCCGCGGCTGCCCGCGGTCGGCGCCGCCGCCCAGAGCTTGGTGACCACCTCGAGGAACTCGTGCGAGCGCTCGTAGCGCTCGTCGTGCGGGAGCTGGGCGGCCCGGTCGAAGTTGCGGGCGACCGCGTCGCCGGTGGAGGCGACGTAGTTGACGCCCAGCCGGCCGCCGCTGACCGCGTCCACCGACGCGGCCCGCCTGGCCACGTCGAACGGCTCGTTGTAGCTGGTCGACAGGGTGGCGATGATCCCGATCCGGTCGGTGACGGCGGTGAGCGCGGCGGCCACCTCCAGCGGGTCGATCCGGGTGCCGGTGGCGCTGGTGCGGCCGTACTCGTGCACCGGGTTGTCGGCGATGAAGACCTGGTCGAACAGCCCGCGCTCGGCCTGCCGGACGGCGTGCAGGTACGCGTCCAGGTTCGGGATCCGGGACAGGTCGCTCTCCGGGTGCCGCCAGGCGCCGGAGTGCCGCCCGTACTCGGCCAGGTTCAGGCTCAGGTGCATCTGGGCGCTCATGCGGCGGTCCCCCCGTGCGCGAGGGCCGGCTCGATCCCGAGTGCCGCGGCGAGGCCGGGCCGGTCCGGCCGCGGCGCCGGGGACAGCCCGGCGACCAGCTCCGCGCAGTCGTCGGCGGGCCCCGGGTGCAGCGCCACCCCGGCCGCGACGCCGCGGTCGACCAGCGCGGCGGCGGCGTCCGGCGACAGCCGGCCCGGCCCGGGCGCGGGTCCGGCGGCGATCAGCACGAGCGGGCGGCCCGGCCCGCCGGGCAGCAGCCCCACCAGGTCCCGGGCGGCGTCCGGATCGGCTGCGCCGACCAGCACGACGTCGGCCGGGCCGGCCAGGTGGTGGACGTCGGCGGGGCCGGACACCTCGGCGAACAGCACCGGCCTGCGCTGCGGCGACGGCGGCACGTCCAGCGGGCCGTCCACCCGGAACGCGGTGGACCGGTAGCCGATCGGCCGGATCCGGTCGTCGTCCTTGAAGTCGCCGCTGTCCCGGTCCGGCCACTGCGCGCCGTCCTCCCAGCCGTCCCACAGCTCCAGCGCGATCTCGGCGAACTCGCCGGCCCGGTAGAGCTCCTCGCCCCGCCCGGCGCCGGCCCGCCAGCGGTAGGCGGCCCGCTCGGAGGGGGCGGTGCGGGTCCGCATCAGCCAGCCGGAGCGGCCACCGGCGAGATGGTCGAGCGTGGCCAGCCTGCGGGCGGCGTGGTACGGGAACCCGTAGAGCGCCGATCCGGTGGCGACCACGCCGATCCGCGAGGTCTCCACCGCGACCCGGGCGGCCAGGGTGCTCGACTCGAACGCCGACGACGGTGCGGCGGCGGCACCGTCCGGCCCGCCCGCGGTGCCCGCGGCGGCGGCGTCGGCGCCGTCGAGCAGCCCGACGGCGTGCGCCCCGGCCCGCTCCAGGTCGCGCGCCGCGGCGAGCACGGTGTCCGGCCCGGCCCGGCCCGGGTCGGGCGCGAGGAATGCGGTGACGATCATCGATGTCTCCGGTTCCGGCTCAGAAGGCCATCAGGTTGTCGCGCAGGTGCGGATGCTCGTACGCGGTCCGGGTGAGGCCCCGCCGCTGCAGCTCGGGCACCAGCCCGTCGCAGATCTCGGTGACGTAGCGGCGGGAGAAGTAGCTCTCCACCATCAGGAAGCCGTCGCCACCGACCTCCTGCACCACCTCGTCCATCTCGGCCGCGACCGACTGCGCGGTGCCGGTGAGCGGCAGGCACTCCAGCGTGCGGTGGTGGCGCAGCACCTCGCGCAGCACCTTCCCCTCGATCTGGCGGGCGCTGGACTGGTGCCCGTTGCTCTCCAGCGGCGGGATCGGCTGGTCGAGCTCGAACCGGGAGAAGTCGATGCCGGTCATCCGGGACAGGTGGGCGAGACCGAACTCGACCTCCTCCTCGGCGGTGTTCCAGCGTTCCGCCCGGCGGGCCTGCGCGGCCTCCACGGTCTCGTCGACGATCGGCGACACCAGGAACATCACCTTGATCGTGTCCGGGTCCCGGCCCGCCTCGGTGGCCCGCCGCCGGACGTCGTCGCGGTAGGCCTTCATCTCCTCGACCCCGCGGGCCGCGCAGATGATCGTCTCGGCCCACTGCGCGGCGAACTGCCTGCCGCGGCCGGAACCGCCGGCCTGGCAGATCACCGGGGAGGTCTGCGGCGAGCGCGGCGCGGACAGCGGCCCGCGGGACCGGAACCAGGTTCCCTCGTGGTGGATCGGGTGCACCTTCGAGCCGTCGGCGAAGACGCCCTTCTCCAGGTCGAGGACGAGTGCGTCGTCGTCCCAGCTGCGCCACAGCCCGTGCGCGACCGCCATGAACTCGTCGGCCATGTCGTAGCGCTGGTCGTGCGGGAACTGCTTGTCCCGGCCGTAGTTCTGCGCGCCGCCGTCGTTCGAGCCGGTCACCACGTTCCAGCCGATCCGGCCGTCCGACACGTGATCGAGCGTGTTCATCTTCCGGGCCAGCATGAACGGGTGGTACTCGGTGGTGGAGCAGGTGACGACGACGCCGAGCCGCTCGGTCGCCGCCGTCACGAACGGGGCGAGGACGGTGGGGTCCAGCTTCGGGGTGTCGACCGAGTGCCGCAGGTAGGCGTCGTGCGATCCCTGGAAGGTGTAGGGGACGTTGGAGGAGTCCTCGAGCATCAGGTAGTCGAACCCGGCCCGTTCCATCGCGACCGCCAGCTCGACCGCGGTGTCCGGCTTGGTGAAGCGGTGCACCGCCGAGCCCGCCCACGCGTGCTTCCATGCCTTCGGGCCGAAGCCCTTCGAGTAGAACCAGCCCAGGTGGATACGAGGATCCGGCATCCGGCCACCACTTCCGACGATCGACGACGTAGCTCCTCCGCAGGCCCTGCGGGAGCTGCCACCGGAACGCTAGGAACACCGTGTTACGAGGCCACGCGTCCGCCGTCACGAGGCCCTTACGCCAGCCCGCCGCCACCGCGGGAAGCGACGTCGGTGCAGGTCAGGGCCGGTTCGGCGGGCCTGTGGACGCGATCGGGCCGCGCGGGCGGCGCAACGCGGCGTCAATATCGGGGGCCGCCCGGAAATGCCTCCGTCACAGCCCGGGAGGCCCGTCCGGCGCACCGGGCCGACCGTTGCGCCGCGGTCCGCGGGCGGCGCAAACGCCCGGATCGACGCCGGTAACGAGAGCGCAACCGGGCGGGCCGGGAGCGCCCCGCCGACCGCCCGTCACCGGCCCGTCGGCGCAGTGCGCGGTCACCGGTTCGCACCGGCCCGGCGGACCTGCGACGCTCGACGGGGTCCCGCCGGGACCGCCCGACATCCGCACCCGCCGGCCCGCTCCGGCCGGGCGCCGCCGAAGGAGCATCGAGCCGCATGGCCCTAGCGGAGACCGCCGGTACCGGAGCCGGGCCCGCCGGCACCCGGTCCGGAACCTCCGGCCACGAGGCGCCCGGGACGTGGGAGACCGCGGCGCTGCTCGCCTCGGGCACCGGGCCGGGCACGGCGCTGCTGCTGCGGGCGCTCGTCGAGGCCGTCCGGTACCGCTACGTCGGCCGGGAGACCACGCTGCGCAGCGGGGATGTCGACGTCCGGCTGGTGCCCACCTCGGTCTCGACGTCCGGGCTCGGCCCGCGCGCGCTGAGCACCGGCAGGCTCGACGAGGTCCGGCTGACCGCCCGGGACGTGGTCCGCCCGGCGCTGCGGCTGCGCGAGCTCACCGTCGTCGCCAGCGACGTGCGGCTGCGGCCGGCGCTCACCCCGGAGCTGCGGACCGGCCCGGTCGCGTTCACCGCGGTGCTGGACCCGGCCTGGATCGCCGGCCGGCTGCGTGAGCGGGCCCCCGGGCTGGCGGTGACGATCGATCCGGACGGCGTGGTGCGGGCCCGCAGGCGCGGGCGCCCCGGGTTCGGCTCGGCCGACCTGGATCTCTCGCTGGACGGGCACACCCTGGCCTGGACCGTGACGGCGCTGACCGTCGCCGGGCGCCGGATGGGGCCGCCCCGCTCGGCGGAGGCGCGGCGGTCGGTGCGCGCGCTGCTCGACCGCAGCCCGCTGCGCGGGGTCCGGTCCGGCACCGTCACGATGCCCGGCCTGCCGTCCGGTCTGCGGCTGCACCGGCTGGACACCGCGCCCGGCCGGGTCGCCGTGCACGGCACGCTCGACGGCTGGCAGCGGGAGATCCCGGTCGCCGGACTCGACGGGGTGCTGCGCGGCGCGCTCTCCCTGCTCGATCTCGGCCGCTGATCCGGCGCAGCCCGGCCCTGCGCCGCCTGGCCCGGCGCGGCCCGGGTCCGGCGCGGGCCGGGTCCGGCGC
>NZ_BAAAJK010000036.1:0-155381 GCF_039526905.1 Pseudonocardia kongjuensis
ACGGTGCCGCCGCGGGCGACCCGCCCCGGCCCGGCGCGGCGGCGGTGCCGCCGGCCGGATTCCCGTGGCCCCCCGGACCCGGCCAGGGAGCGGCGGGCAACGGCGCGCCGCCGCCCACCCGGCCCGGCCACCCGGACGCGGCCGGCGGGGACGGCCCGCTCCCGCCGTCCGGCACCGGCACCGGCACCGGCACCGGCACCGGCACCGAGCCGGTACCGCCCGTCCGGAACCGGCGGCGGCTGCTCGCCGTCGCCGGTGTCGCGACGCTGGTGCTGCTGGCGGGCGTCGTCTTCTTCGGCACCGGCGGCTACGGCCTGCTGGTCCGGGAGAGCGAGGCGATCACCCCGGTGCCGCCGCAGTTCACCGGCACCACGGCGGCCGCCCTCCCGATCCCGACCATCGGCGAGACGATCCCGGCCGGGCAGACGTCGGGATTCGTCGCCGTGTCGCCGAACGGCAGGCTCGCCTACGTGGCGAACCGGGCCGCCGGGGTGGTGACCGTGCTGGACACCGCGGTGGACCGGGTCGTCGCGACGATCGAGGTCCCGGCCGGCCCGCCGCAGTACATCGCGTTCGCGCCGGACGGGCAGCACGTCTACGTCAGCGTGTTCGACGAGGCCCGCACGATCGCGGCGGTCGCCGTGCTGGACACCGGGACGAACTCGGTGGTCGCGACCGTCCCGGTGCGGACCCGCCCGTACGCGCTGGTCGTGACGCCGGACGCGAAGCGGGTCTACGTCCCCAACCACGACTCGGGGACCGTCTCGGTGATCGACACCGCGACCAACGAGGTGGAGTCGGAGATCACGGTCGCGCCGAACCCGCACTGGGTGGCGCTGTCCGCCGACGGGAGCCGGGCCTACACCGCAAACCACGAGTCGAACCTGATCAGCGTGCTGGACACGGCGACGAACGAGGTGATCGCGGAGGTCCCGGTCGGGATCAGCCCGCACAGCATCGCGGTGAACCCGGCCCGCCCGCTGGTGGCCAACGTCAACTACGACTCGGCCTCGGTGTCGATCACCGACACCGACACGAACACCGTGGTCGCGACCGTCCCGGTCGGCCGGAACCCGCAGGCCATCGCCTGGTCGCCGGACGGCCGGTTCGCCTACACCGCGAACGTCGAGGACGACACGGTCTCGGTGATCAGCGCCGACGCGAACGTGGTGACGGCGACGATCCCGGTCGGGGACGCCCCGACGAGTGTCGCGGTGCTGCCGTCGGGCGAGCGGGCCTACGTCAGCAACCTCAAGAGCGGGACCCTGACGGTGCTCGACATCGGCCGCTGAGTCCCGGCCGGTCGGCCCCGGTCAGCCGCCGGCGAACGGCGGCAGCACGTCCAGCACCGAGGCGTCGCGCAGGACGGTGGAGCGGTCGCGCACCGCGTACTCGTCGAGCAGGAAGCTGCAGCGGTCTAGCACGGTGCCGAGCTCCGGTCCGTGCGCCGACCGCAGCAGGGCGACGGCGTCGGCGACGGTCGCGTCCGGCGGGAGCGTGACGGTCTCCTCCGCGGTGCCCGCGGCGGCCTTGGCGGCGGCGAAGTAGCGCACGGTCAGCGTGCGGTGCGCCGCGGTGCCGTCGTCGTGGCTGCCGGTGCGGCCGGTGGTGCGGCTGTCGATGCCGGTGGTCATGCCGGTCATCCTCCGATCGAGCTCATCGGACGGGTGGGCTGCAGGAAGCCGGGATCGTCGATGCCGTGCCCCGCCTTCTTGCCCCACATGGCGTACCGCCAGGTGTCGGCGATCTCGGCGTCGGTCGCGCCGCCGCGCAGCATCGCCCGCAGGTCGGTCTCGCCGGTGGCGAACAGGCAGGTGCGGACCTGCCCGTCGGCGGTGAGCCGGGTGCGGTCGCAGGCACCGCAGAACGGCCGGGTCACCGAGGCGATCACGCCGACCGTCGGCGCGGTGTCCGGCGTGCCGGGGGTGCGCAGCGGTGCTCCGTCGCGCCGGCCCAGCACCTCGAACTTCTCGGCCGGGGCGCCGCCGCGGTCCTCGCCGGACTCCCGGAGCACGAACCGCTCCTCCAGCCGCGCCAGGATCTCCTCGGCGGTGATCATCTCGGAGCGCCGCCAGCCGTGCTGCGCGTCGAGCGGCATCTGCTCGATGAACCGCAGCTGGTAGCCGTGGGCCAGGGCGAACTCCAGCAGATCGGCGGCCTCGTCGTCGTTGACCCCGCGGAGCAGTACCGCGTTGATCTTCACCGGGCGCAGCCCGGCGGCGTGCGCGGCGGCCAGCCCGTCGAGCACGTCCTGCAGCCGGTCCCGCCGGGTGATCTCGGCGAACCGCTCGGGGCGCAGGGTGTCCATCGAGACGTTGAGCCGGTTCACCCCGGCGGCGGCCAGGGCCCCGGCGCGCCGGGCCAGGCCGATGCCGTTGGTGGTCAGCGAGATGTCCGGCCGGGGGTGCAGCGCCGACGCCGCGGACAGCACGTTCTCCAGGCCCTTGCGCAGCATCGGCTCGCCGCCGGTGAACCGCAGCTCCTCGATGCCGAGCTCGTGCACGGCGACCGCGATGAGCCGGTTGAGCTCGTCGTCGGTGAGCTGCTCGTCGCGCGGCATCCAGTCCAGGCCCTCGGCGGGCATGCAGTAGGTGCAGCGCAGGTTGCAGCGGTCGGTGAGCGAGATCCGCAGGTCCGTCGCGACCCGGCCGAACCCGTCGACGAGACGGGTGTCGGCGGGGCGGGACGGGTCCCGGGACGGGCCGCCGCGCAGCGTCGGCAGGCCGAGCTGGGTGGTCATGGGCCCGAGGCTAGCCCCCGTCGCGCCGACCGGCACAGCGCGGATTTCCGCAGCTCAACGCGGTGATCCGCAGCAGCGGGAGCGGTCCGGTGCGGCTCGTCGCAGGTGCGGAACTAGTCGCGCTGTACCTAGCCGAAAGGATAGGTACAGCGCGACTACTCCGGCCGGGACCGCTCGTCCGGTGAGCGCCTCAGGAGTGCGCGGCGAGCTCCTGCCGCGCGACCGAGCGGATGTGCACCTCGTCCGGGCCGTCGGCGAACCGCAGCGCCCGCGCCCAGGCGTAGAAGTAGGCGAGCGGGAAGTCGTCGCTCATCGCGCCGCCGCCGTGCACCTGCATCGCCCGGTCGATCACCGCGCAGGCCGTCCGCGGCACCACGACCTTGATCGCGGCGATCTCGGTGCGCGCGCCCTTGGCGCCGTGCTCGTCGATCAGCCAGGCCGTCTTGAGGGTCAGCAGCCGGGCCTGCTCGATCTCCATCCGGGACAGCGCGATCTGCTCGCGCACGACGCCCTGGTCGGCCAGCGGCCGCCCGAACGCGACCCGCGCCTGTGCCCGCTGCACCATCAGCGACAGCGCCCGCTCGGCCATCCCGATCAGCCGCATGCAGTGGTGGATCCGGCCGGGGCCGAGCCGGGCCTGGGCGATGGCGAACCCGCCGCCCTCCTCGCCCAGGATGTTCGACGCCGGCACCCGCACGCCGTCGAGCACCAGCTCGGAGTGGCCGTGCTGGTCCTGGTAGCCGAACGTCGGCAGGTGCCGCACGATCTGCAGGCCCGGGGTGTCCCGCGGGACCAGGATCATCGACTGCCTGCGGTGCGGCGAGACGGACCCGTCGGAGTCCGGGGAGGTCTTGCCCATCACGATGAAGATCCGGCAGCGCTCGTCGGCGGCGCCGGAGATCCACCACTTCCGGCCGTCGATCACGTAGTCGTCGCCGTCGCGCCGGATCCTGGTCTCGATGTTGGTCGCGTCCGAGGAGGCCACGTCCGGCTCGGTCATCGCGAACGCCGACCGGATCTCGCCGGCCAGCAGCGGCTCCAGCCACTCCTGCTTCTGCGCCTCGGTGCCGAACAGGTGCAGGGTCTCCATGTTGCCGGTGTCCGGGGCCTGGCAGTTGATCGCCTCCGGCGCGATCACCGGCGACCAGCCCGACACCTCGGCGACCGGCGCGTACTCCAGGTTCGACAGTCCCGACAGCGAGGGCAGGAACAGGTTCCACAGGCCGCGCCCGCGCGCCTCCTCCTTGAGCGACTCCACCACCGGTGGCAGGTCCCACTCCTGCGGCGTGCCCCGCCGCTGTGCGCGGAACGCGTCGTACTCGGCCTCCGCGGGCAGCACCCGCTCGTCGAGGAAGGCGCGCATCCGCGCGGTGTAGTCGGTCGCCGCTGCACTGGGTGCGAAGTCCACGGCGCGATCAGAACACACCGGCGCGGCCGGGGCGCGCACACGCCCGGCGGGAGCTGCGTGACATCCGCCGTGGCACCGCCGCAGGCGCGACCTTAGTATCCACGACGTGCCGCACTTCAGGATCTCCGAGGCCGCCCGCCTGCTCGGCGTCAGCGACGACACCGTCCGCCGCTGGGTGGACGCGGGGACGCTGCCGGTGCAGGCCGACGCGTCCAACCGCAAGGTCATCGACGGTGCGGCGCTCGCCGAGTTCGCGCGCGAGCACGCCTCCGCGCCGCCGGACCCCTCGGTCGTCCAGCGGTCCGCCCGCAACCGGATGGTCGGCCTCGTCACCTCGGTCGTCGCGGACACCGTGATGGCCCAGGTGGAGATGCAGTGCGGCCCGCACCGGGTGGTCTCCCTGATGAGCAGCGAGGCCGCCCGCGACCTCGGGCTGGAGCCCGGCGCGCTCGCCGTGGCGGTGATCAAGTCCACCAACGTCGTCGTGGAGACGCCGGGCGGCGCTCTGTGACCACGACCGCTCCCGCTCGCCGGGAGCGGGCGGCCGACCGGCACGGCACCGGCGTCGGGTTGCCGGTCTGGATGTGGATCCCGGCCGGGCTCGGCTTCCTGGTGATCGCGCTGCCGGTGTTCGGCCTGCTGTGGGAGGCCGACTGGGCGGCGATGCCGTCCCTGCTGACCAGCGACGCGGCGCTCTCGGCGCTGCGGCTGTCGCTGCTCACCGCAGGCGTCTCGACGACGCTGTGCCTGCTGCTGGGCGGTCCGCTCGCCGTGGTGCTGGCCCGCGGCCGGATCAACCGGCTGCCCCGGCTGATGCGTGCGGTCCGCTCGATCGTGCTGCTGCCGCTGGTGCTGCCGCCGGTCGTCGGCGGACTCGCCCTGCTGTTCCTGCTCGGTGCGAACGGCCTGGTCGGGCAGGGACTGGATGCCGCGTTCGGGATCTTCATCCCGTTCACCACGGTGGCGGTGATCCTGGCCCAGACGTTCGTGGCGATGCCGTTCCTGATCGTCTCGCTGGAGGGTGCGCTGCGGACGGCGGGGGAGCGCTACGAGGCGACGGCGGCGACCCTGGGCGCGTCCCCCGGGCTCGCCTTCCGCCGGGTGACGGTGCCGCTGGTGCTGCCCGGTCTGGCGTCCGGGCTGGTGCTCGCGTTCGCCCGCTGCATGGGCGAGTTCGGCGCCACGATCGCGTTCGCCGGGAGCCTGGAGGGCACCACCCGGACCCTGCCGCTGCTGGTCTACCTGCAGGGCGAGACCGACGTCGCGGGCGCGGTCGCGCTGTCGCTGCTGCTCGTCGTGGTGTCGCTGGTCGTGATCGTCGTCGGCCGCCCGCGCGGGATGGACGGCCGCGGATGAGTGGCGTCGAGCTGGCCGTCCGGCTGGAGCGCGACGGGTTCGCCCTCGACCTGGAGCTCGCCGTCGCCGACGGGGAGGTGCTGGCCGTGCTCGGGCCGAACGGGGCCGGGAAGTCGACCCTGCTCGGCGTCCTGTCCGGGTTGCTGCGGCCCGACCACGGCCGGTTGACGGTCGGCGGCCGGACCCTGCTGGACACCGGGACCGGCGGGTTCGTCCCGCCGTACCGGCGCGGGGTGGGCCTGCTCGCCCAGGAACCGCTGCTGTTCCCGCACCTGTCCGCGCTGGCGAACGTGGCGTTCGGCCCGCGGGCGCACGGGATGCCGCGGGCCGAGGCGGACGAGCGGGCCCGCGGGCTGCTGGCCGCGGTCGGCGTCGAGCAGCTCGCCGGCCGCCGCCCGGCGCAGCTGTCCGGCGGTCAGCAGCAGCGGGTCGCACTGGCCAGGGCGCTGGCCCCGCGGCCGGGCCTGCTGCTGCTCGACGAGCCGCTCGCCGCGCTGGACGTCGACGCCACCCCGGCGATGCGCTCGCTGCTCCGCCGGGTGATCGCCGACGGCGGGCAGACCGCGCTGCTGGTCACCCACGACGCGCTGGACGCGCTGGTGCTGGCCGACCGGGTCGTCGTGCTGGAGGCCGGCCGCATCGTCGAGCAGGGCCCGGCCCGGGAGGTGCTGGCCCGCCCGCGCAGCGCGTTCTCGGCCCGGATCGCCGGTCTGGACCTGGTGCCCGGCACCGCGGACGGCGCCGGCCTGCGCACCGACGACGGCGTGGAGCTGCACGGGCACGCGATCGAGGTCGCGATCGGCGAGCCTGCGGTCGCGGTGTTCCCGCCCGCCGCGGTGTCGGTGCACGCCCGCCGGCCGGAGGGCAGCCCGCGCAACGTCTTCCGGGTCCGGGTGGCGGCGCTGGAGCCGCGCGGCGACACCGTGCGGCTGCGGGCGGGCGCCCCCGACGGCGGGCCGGACTGGGTGGACGGGCTGGCCGCCGACGTCACCCCGGCCGCGGTCGCCGAGCTGGGGGTGGAGCCGGGGCACGAGCTGTGGTTCGCGGTGAAGGCCGCGGAGGTAGCGGTGCACGGGCGCCTGGGCTGATCCGGCGGCTACACATCCGTCACCCCACGAGTCACACGATTCACCCGGGCCACCATCGTGTCTCTCGCCCCACCGGCAACGCCCGCATATCGTCGCTTTCCGTGAGCCTCCACCGTTCCCGAGCCGCTGTCGCGGTCACAGCTGGTGCGATGACCGTCGCGCTCGGTGTTCTCCTCGCGCCGGTCGCGTCGGCCGCGCCGGACACCTCCGGCGCCGCGAGCAGCGCCGTCAGCAGCACCGGGAACAGCAGCACCGGCAACAGCAGCACCGGCAACAGCACTGCCGGGAACAGCACTGCCGTCGGGGCGGTCACCGGGTACCTGGTGCAGACCGCCACGGCCGGCCAGACCCGGGCCGCGGTGGAGGCGGTCGGCGCGGAGCCGAGCGTCACCTTCGACACGGTGCTGCACGGGTTCGCCGCCCCGCTCGACCCGGCGCAGGCGGCCGAGCTGCGTGACCGGCCGGGCGTCGTCGGGGTCGAGGAGGACCGCACCGTCACCCCGCTGGACCCGCAGGCCGCCCACCAGGCCGCCCCGCTGGACCCGGACGACCCGGACGGCGCCGCCACCGCCGAGCAGGCGCCCGGGAACTGGGGCCTCGACCGGATCGACCAGCCCGATCTGCCGCTGGACGGGCAGTACCGGCGTACCGCGTCCGGCGCCGGGGTGGACGTCTTCGTGCTCGACACCGGGGTGGACGCGCGGCATCCGGAGTTCGGCGGCCGGGCCCGGCTCGAGGTCAACACGATCGACGACCGCGACGAGGACTGCGACGGGCACGGCACCGTCGTCTCCGGCATCGCCGCGTCGAACAGCTACGGCGTGGCCCCCGGGGCGAACGTGCGCGGCGTGAAGGTGCTCGACTGCAACGGCACGGGCACGCTGTCGTCGCTGCTGGCCGGGCTGGACTGGGTGGTGCAGAACAAGCGCGGCCCGTCGGTCGCGGTCATGTCCTGGAGCTACGGCAGCTCGCCGATGCTGCGCCAGGCGGTGCAGCGGATGCTCGACGCCGGGGTGTTCGCCGCGTCGTCGGCCGGCAACACCGGCGGCGACGACTGCACCGCGTTGCCGCGGGCGGTGGACGGCGTGCTGGTGGTGGCGAACTCGACGATCGAGGACCGGCGGGCGTCGAACTCCTCGACCGGGCGCTGCGTGTCGCTCTACGCGCCGGGCACCCGGATCGTGGCGCCGGTGCCCGGCGGGGGCACCGCGTCCTACAGCGGGACGTCGATGGCCGCGCCGTTCGCGGCCGGCGTCGCGGCGCTGTACAAGCAGGCGCAGGGGGACCGGCCCAGCCCCGCCGTCAAGCAGTGGATCATCGACAACGCGGTCGGCGGCCGGATCGACGGCGGCTCCACCGGCAACACGCCGAACCGGCTGCTGCAGACCGGCGGCCTCTGAGCCGGCGGCCGTCTACCGTTCCGGTCATGCCAGGACAGCACGACATCCCGGCGGACCTGCCCGCGCTGGAGGCCGGCTACCTGGTCCCCGGCACCGCGGACTGCCCGACGTTCCGGGAGGACACCGAGTGGCGGGCGATCGTCGACGGCGTCGACTACTTCGCCCAGCTGTGCGAGCTGTTCGACCGGGCGGGCCCCGGCGACTCGGTGCTGATCACCGGACTGAACCTGCAGCCGGACATGGACCTCACCGGCGCCGAGCCCGGCGACGAGGACTACGAGGCGCTTTCCGACCGGCTGGCCCGGCTCGCCGACGACGGCGTGGACGTGCGGGTGCTGCTCACCGCAGCGGTGTTCTCCGGGTCGGTGCCGGGGGTCGCGATCGGGCCGTTCCGGGCGAACGCGTTCGCCGCGCTGGAGCTGCGCCGGCGGCCGTCGCTGCGCGGCCGGGTACTGCTCGACTGGTCCGGCTCCGGCATCGGCTGCCACCACCAGAAGATCGTGTTGGTGCACGTCGGGGGCACGCTGACCGCGTTCGTCGGCGGTCTCGACCTGTCGGCGAACCGGTTCGACGCCGAGCCGCACGACCGGCTCTCGATCGGTGACGAGCGCTGGGGCTGGCACGACGGCGCCGTCCGGCTGCGCGGCCCGGCCGCCGGCCGGGTGTGGGAGGTGTACCGGGCCCGCTGGGCGGAGGCCGCGACGCTGCCGCCGCGGTCGTTCTACCGCCCGCCGGCGCGCTGGGAGCCGATGAACCCGGAGCCGTTCGCGCCGCCGCTGCCGCCGTCGCCGCCGACCCCGGCCCGGGCCGCCCCCGGCACCGCGGTGCAGGTCCTGCGCTCGCTGCGGCCGTGGAAGATCGACCACTTCGGCACGCTCTACCGCCGGCACTGGACGGTGCTGCCGCGGCACGGCGTGCAGGAGGTGTTCCACGGGCTCGCCGCGGCGATCCGCGGCGCCCGGCACTACATCTACCTGGAGGACCAGTACTTCTTCGAGGTCCCGGGCGGCCGGCGGGCGTTCCGGCTCTACGGCCTGCTGCGCGACGCCGCCGCCCGCGGCGTGCGGATCGTGCTGGTCTGCTCCGGCCGCCGGGACCCGGCCGACGCCGGGATCAACACGTTCCGCCGCCGGGTCACCGGGGACGTGCAGCGCGGGGTCATCGACCAGCTGGCGCCGGCCGACCGCGGGAACGTGATCATGCACCGGATCGAGGGGCTCACCGTGCACACCAAGGTGATGCTGGTCGACGACGTGTACGCCGCCGTCGGGTCGGCCAACTTCTTCTCCCGCTCGATGCGCGGCACCGACACCGAGCTGAGCGCGGCGCTGGTGACGACCGGGGACCAGGTGCGCGACCTGCGGGTCCGGCTGTGGGCGGAGCACCTGCGGACCGAGCTGACCGACGAGCTGCGGCCCCGGCTGGAGGACCTGGACCTGGCGCTCGGGATGTGGCGCCCGGAGTGGCTGCCGCCGCAGGCGCCCGCCGGGACCTGGCGGGAGCCCGGCTACCCGGCCGGGTTCGACCCGGCCGAGCGCGTGCTCGTCCCGGTCGGGCCGTGGCCGGAGCCGTCCCCGCGGCCGCTGCGCCGGGCCGCCCGCGGGGCCCGCCGGGGCGCCGCCCGGGTGGCCGAGTCGGGCCGGCGCGCCGGGCGCAGGCTGTCCTCCTGAACCTCGGGTGCACTCCTTACGTGGGTAGCCGGGTGTTGGCAGCGGCCCGGTTCCGGGGACAGGATGTGACGGCCGCCTCCGGGCGCCGCACCGCGCCGAACTGCGCCGCACCCGGCGTCGTCACCAGCACTGCCGAGGAGAACATCGCCGTGACCTCCACCGCCGCCGGAGCCCCCGCCGTCCCGTCGTACGCGTCCGGGGTCTCGGACACCCCGCTGCTCGGCGACACGATCGGCGACAACTTCGACCGGACCGCCGCCGCGTTCGGCGACAACGACGCGCTGGTCGACGTGCCCACCGGCCGCCGCTGGACCTACACCCAGCTCCGCGAGGCCGTCGACAAGCTCGCCTGCGGCCTGCTCGCGGCCGGGGTGGCGACCGGGGACCGGCTCGGGATCTGGTCGCCGAACACCGCCGAGTGGACACTCGTCCAGTACGCCACCGCGAAGATCGGCGTCGTCCTGGTCAACATCAACCCGTCCTACCGGACGCACGAGCTGGAGTTCGTGCTCAAGCAGGCCGGGATCTCCACCCTGGTGTCGGCGTCGGAGTTCAAGACGTCGAACTACGAGAAGATGATCGCCGAGGTCCGGCCGAACTGCCCGGAGCTGGAGCGGGTCGTGATCGTCGGGTCGGACGAGTGGACCGCGCTGGCCGACGGCGGCGCGGCGCCGGACCGGGTCCGGCTGGCGCAGGTGCAGGCGTCGCTCGGCGCGGACGACCCGATCAACATCCAGTACACCTCGGGGACGACCGGCTTCCCGAAGGGCGCGACGCTGTCGCACCACAACATCCTGAACAACGGCTACTACGTCGGGAAGCTGTGCGGGTACACCGCGGCCGACCGGGTCTGCATCCCGGTGCCGTTCTACCACTGCTTCGGCATGGTGATGGGCAACCTGGGCTGCACCACCAACGGCGCCACGATGGTCATCCCGGCGCAGGGCTTCGATCCGAAGGCGACCCTGCGGGCCGTCGAGCAGGAGCGCTGCACCTCGCTCTACGGGGTCCCGACGATGTTCATCGCCGAGCTCAACGATCCCGACTTCGAGTCGTTCGACCTGTCCAGCCTGCGCACCGGGATCATGGCCGGCTCGCCGTGCCCGGTCGAGGTGATGAAGCAGGTCGTCGAGCGGATGGGGATGGGCGAGGTGACGATCTGTTACGGCATGACCGAGACGTCGCCGGTGTCCACCCAGACCCGCGCGGACGACTCGCTGGACCGCCGGGTCTCCACCGTCGGCCGGGTGCACCCGCACCTGGAGATCAAGGTCGTCGACCCGGAGACCGGGAAGACCGTGCCGCGCGGCGAGGCCGGGGAGCTGTGCACCCGCGGCTACTCGGTGATGCTGGGCTACTGGAACCAGCCGGACAAGACCGCCGAGTCGATCGACGCGGCCCGCTGGATGCACACCGGCGATCTCGCCGTGATGGACGACGACGGCTACCTCAACATCACCGGCCGGATCAAGGACATGGTCATCCGGGGCGGCGAGAACGTGTACCCGCGGGAGATCGAGGAGTTCCTCTACACCCATCCCGACGTGGTCGACGCCCAGGTCATCGGTGTTCCGGACGAGCGCTACGGCGAGGAGCTGTGCGCCTGGGTGATCCTGCGCGAGGGCGCGGCCGAGCTGACCGCGGACACGCTGAAGGAGTTCGCCACCGGCAGGCTCGCGCACTACAAGATCCCGCGCTACGTGCTCGTCGTCGAGGAGTTCCCGATGACGGTCACCGGCAAGGTCCGCAAGGTCGAGATGCGCGAGCGCTCGGTCGGCCTGCTCGACCTGGAGGCCGCGGCCGGCGTCCGAAACGCCTGACTCTGGCCGTCCGCGGACGGTACGATGGGCACCTGACGCGTCCGGGTGACCCGAGCACGGTTTGTCACGGTCCATCCGGGCGCGTTCGTCGTGCACGCAGCAATCGCAGTGAATCGAGGAGCACGGTGCCCACCGGCAGGGTGAAGTGGTACGACGCGGAGAAGGGCTTCGGCTTCCTCTCGCAGGACGGCGGCGAGGACGTCTACGTCCGCAAGGCGGCACTGCCGGCGGGGGTGGAGGCGCTCAAGTCCGGTCAGCGTGTCGAGTTCGGTATGGCCGAGGGGCGGCGCGGGCCACAGGCGCTGTCGGTCCGGCTGGTCGAGAAGCAGCCGTCCGCCGTCGAGAACACCCGGCGCCCCGCGGAGGAGCTGCACGGCCTGATCGAGGACATGATGCGGCTGCTGGACAACAAGATCCAGCCCGCGTTGCGGCACGGCCGCTATCCCGACCGCAAGACCTGCAAGCTGGCCGCCGAGGTGGTCCGCGCGGTCGCCCGCGACCTGGACGGCTGACGCCCGCCGGGCGCCCGGAAATGCCGGGCGCCGGCGCGGCGTTCCGGCAGGCGTGCGCCTGTCGTTGCTGGATCGTTCGCGGACCCGGGCCGGCGAGCCCGACTCGGCCGCGCTGCGGCACACCGTGGCGCGGGCCCGGCGTGCCGAGCAGCTCGGCTACCACCGGTTCTGGGTGGCCGAGCACCACGCGGTGCCCGGGATCGCGTCCGGCAGCCCGCCGGTGCTGATGGCGGCGGTGGCCGCGGCGACCGACCGGATCCGGGTCGGCTCCGGCGGCATCATGCTGCCCAACCACCAGCCGATCGTGGTCGCCGAGCAGGTCGCGATGCTCGCCGCGCTGTACCCGGGCCGGATCGATCTCGGCATCGGGCGGTCACCCGGCTTCACCGAGCCGGTCCGGCGGGCGCTGCGCGCCGCGGCCGCCGACGACGACACCTTCCGGGCCGAGCTCGCCGAGCTGCGCTCGTTCCTGGACGGCACCGGCCCGGTCACCGTCCGGCCGCGTCCGGAACGGTCGGTCCCGCTGTTCCTGCTGGCGACCGGCGCCGGACTGCGGCTCGCCGGGGAGCTCGGTCTGCCGGCCGTCGTCGGCGGGCCGGTGCTCGACGACCGCGCCGCGCTGGAGGGCTACCGCGAGCGGGCCGGCGACGCCGCGCACCTGGTCGTCTCGGCCGACGTCCTGGTCGGGCACCCCGATCTCGCGCTGTCCGAGGCGTGGGCGCTCGCCGCCGCCCGGACCACCGGCGAGTTCCCGCCGCTGGAGCCGCCCGACCCGGGCCGCCGGACCACCGCGCGGCAGCGGGACACCGTCGCCCGGTCGCTGGCCCGGACCCTGGCCGGGGATCCCGACACCGTCGCGGAGCTGCTCGACGACCTGGTGGCCCGGACCGGCGCGGACGAGCTGATGGTCAGCTCGTCGACCTGGGACCGGGAGGCGCTGGACGCGTCGGACGCGGCGCTGGCCCGGCTGCTGGTGGGTGGGCGGGCGCACGCCGGGCGCTGAGGGGATTCACGACCGGCGTCGCCCGAGGCCCCTCAGCCCGCCGGCTGCTCCCCGACCAGCACCCAGGTCGCCCGGACCGGGAACTCCAGCTCCTCGGTCTCCGGGTCGATCGCCGGCGCCGCGCCGAACAGCTGCACCTGCGCGGTGACCAGCCGGTCGGTCTCCGAGGGCAGGATCAGCGTGTACTCGCCGCGGCTGCCCGGGGTGGCGATGTCGCTGCGCTGCTCGATCGGGGCCGGGTCGTCGCCGCGGGTGAAGGCGTAGGCGACCTGCCACGGGCCCTCCGAGACCTCCTCCGGCACGGTGATCCGGATCGGGGTGCCGGGCGGCACGTCCGCGGTGACCCGGGAGTTCGGCTCGTCCGAGCAGTTCTCCATCCGGTTGTCGCAGAACTGGGTCGGCGCGGCGGTGAGCGAGGTGCCGTCGACGTCGAACGTGACGGTGGGCCGCGACGTCCCGCAGCCGGCGAGCAGGACGGCGGCGACGGCGAGCAGCCCGGCGAGCGCGCGGCCGGACCGGCGGGATCGGGTGATCACGGCGGCCAGCCTACGTACCGCGGCCGGGCGCCCGATCCGCGACGTCAGCGCACCGCGGCGGCCGCCGGTGGCGCCGCGCGCGGCGCCAGGCCGGGGACCAGGGTGCTGCCGCGGCGGACCATCGCCGCCTGCAGCGCGAACACCGCGATCACGCAGGCGGCGATCACGAAACCGGTCCGGAAGGTGTCGTGCGGGGCCAGCACGCCGATCGCGCCGCCCAGCACCCAGGCCAGCTGCAGCACCGTCTCGGACCGGCCGAACGCGGACGCCCTGGCGTGCTCGGGCAGGTCGCGCTGGATCACCGCGTCCAGGCAGACCTTCGCCAGCGCGCTCGCCGTGGACGCGATCAGCGCCACCACCACCGCCGCCGGGACCCCGGGCACCAGCGCCGCGCCGGCCGCGGCCAGCACGGCCGCACCGGCCGCGGCGAGCACCACCGGCTCGACCCGGCCGAACCGGCTGCGCGCACCGACCGCGTTGCCGAGGAACAGGCCGGCGCCCGCGGCCGTGCCGACCACGCCGATCACGATCACCTGCCGGGCCGGGTCGCCGCCGGCCTGCTCGGTGCCCGCCTTGACGACGAACGCGACGAACAGCGTCAGGAAGCCGGTCAGCACCCGGACCGCGCCGGTGCCCCACAGCGCCACCAGCACCGAGCGGGTCGCCGGCACCCTGGCGCGCCGGGTCCCGGGCCGGGCGGCCGGCACCGCTGCCGGGACCTCGCCCGCGGTCGACTCCACCCAGCGCGGGATGCGCAGGCACAGCACCGCGCCGGCGACGCCGAGCGCTGCCGTCCACCACAGTGCGCCCGGCGAGCCGAACGCCCAGGCGGCGCCGGCGGCCACCGCGCCGGCGACGCCGCCCGCGGCCATCCCGAACGTGGTGAGCCGGGAGTTCGTGGTGGCCAGGGTGATCGTCGACGGCAGCACCCGCGGGGTCACCGCGGCCTTCAGCACCAGGAACGACTTGCTCAGCACCAGGATCCCGAGCGCCGCCGGGTACAGCACCCAGGTGTCCAGGTGGAACACCAGCGCCACGGCGAGCACCGCCCGCCCGGCGCAGGACACCGCCATCGCGATCCGCCTGCCCCGCTGCAGCCGGTCCAGCATCGGCCCGATCACCGGCGCGACCAGCGCGAACGGGGCGACCGTGATCGCCAGGTAGAGGGCGACGTTGGCGGTCGACTCGGCGGTCGCCGCCGCGAAGAACAGGGTGTTCGCCAGCGCCACGGCGACCGCCGCGTCGAGCGCGTAGGTGAACATCGTGGCGTAGGTCAGCGCGGTCAATCCGGAACCGTCGGCGCCGTCCGCGGTCGCGGCCCGGCGGAACAGGCCCACGGCGCGCCCGGTCAGCTCCCGGGTGCGGTGCACCGCGACCCGGGTGACGGTCAGCTTCCGCGGGCCGGTGCGGGCGTCGCCGGCCGGCCCGCGCAGCGACGGGTCCGAGGCGATCGGCGTGGTGCGCGGATCCGGCCGCGCGACCCGCCCGGTGCGCCCGCCGGAGCTGTCGGGACCCGCGGTGCGGTCGCGGCGGCGCCGGAACGGGTTCGGGGCCATGGCCCCATTGTGCGCCGCGGCACCGACGGTTTCGCCGTCCCCGGGCGGTCCCGGCGCGCCGTCACCCGGCCGGACGCACCGGGCTCAGGCCGGCGGCACCAGCCGCACCCGGAACGTCGCTGGCCACAGCTTCCCGGTGATCAGGTACTCGTCCCCGGCGACGTGCGCGATCCCGTTCAGCACGTCGGCGTCCCGGCCGCGGGCCCGGTCGAGCAGCCCGGAGGCGTCCACCACCAGGTCCACCGTGCCGGTGGCCGGGTCGATCCGGACGATCTCGTCGCTCTGCCACACGTTCGCCCACACCCGGTCGCCGACGCACTCCAGCTCGTTGAGCAGCTGCTGCGGCGAGCCGTCCCGGGTGACGGCGACCGAACCGGTCTCGGCGAGATCGTCCGGATCGTGGAAGCGCAGCCGGTCGGTGCCGTCGGAGCGGACGACGCGGCCGTCGTCGGCCAGGCACAGGCCCCAGCCCTCGCCGTCGACCGGGACCTCGCGGCGCAGCGCCAGGGTGTCCCGGTCCCACTCCAGGGCGACGCCGTCGCGCCAGGTGAGCTGCCAGATCGCGTCCCCGACCACGGTGATCCCCTCGCCGAAGTAGGCGGGCGGCAGCGGGGTGGCCGCGCGCAGCGCCCCGGTGTCCGGGTCCAGGGCCCGGATCTCGGACTCGCCGACCCGGCCGGTGCCCTCGTAGAGCACGCCGTCGTGCAGCTCCAGGCCCTGGGTGAACGCCGTCGGGTCGTGCGGGATCTCGGCCAGCACCTCCGGGCGGACCACCGGTGCGGATCCGGGTGCCGGTGCGGCGGCGCCGCACGCCGCGAGCACGAGGACGAGGGGGAGCAGCAGCGCAACGGGCACCGGCCCAGGATGCCCGGAGCCGGGTGGCACACTGGTGAGGTGACTGCTGGTGACGACACCTCCTACCCCGAGGGGGCCACGGTGCCGGAGGCGCCCGCACCGGGTGCAGCGCCGGGGGCGCCCGCACCGCTTGCAGAGCCGGGGGCGCCCGCACCGGGTGCAGCGCCGGGGGCGCCCGCACCGCTTGCAGAGCCGGGGGCGCCCGCACCGCTTGCAGCGCCGGAGGCGCGGGTCGCGCCGCCGGAGCTGTTCGACGCCGTCGAGGTCGCCCGGGCCGCCGCCGTCGAGGAGGCGGCCTACGAGCTGGGCCGCGCGGACGCCGTCGCCGCGGTGGGCCTGCACCTGGGCGCCGACGCCGAGGACGACGGCTCGGTGACGCACTCGTTCGTCGCGGAGCTGCCCGGCTACCGCGGCTGGCGTTGGGCCGTCACGGTCGCCAGTGCCGGGCCGCACGAGCCGGCGACGGTCTCGGAGTCGGTGCTGCTGCCCGGTGACACCGCCATCGTCGCGCCCAGCTGGGTGCCGTGGGACCAGCGGGTCCGGCCCGGCGATCTCAAGCCGGGCGACCTGCTGCCGCCGCCGGCCGACGACCCGCGGCTGGTGCCCGGCTACGTCGACAGCGGCGATCCGGCGTTCGAGGAGCTGGCCCACGAGGTCGGGCTCGGCCGGGAGCGGGTGCTGTCCGCGGACGGCCGCGCCGCGGCCGCCGAGCGCTGGCAGCACGGCGAGCGCGGCCCGGCCGCCGACCTGGCCAAGGCGGCGCCCGCGTCCTGCGGGACCTGCGGGTTCATGCTGCCGATCGCCGGTTCGCTGCGCGGGGTGTTCGGCGTGTGCGCCAACGGCTCGGCCCCGGCGGACGGGCAGGTCGTCGCGGTCGGTTTCGGCTGCGGCGCGCACTCGTCGGTGACCGAGCCGGCCGGGTCGCCGGTGTACGTCTCGGCCCTGGTCTACGACGACGGCGTGGACCTCGAACCGGTCGGTTCCCGCTGAGCGGACCTCCCGCCGACCCGTTCGGCACCGCGGCGCTGCGGGCCGGGGTGCTCGCGGCGTGGTCGTCGTCGCCGACCCGGTTCCGGGAGGACGTCAACGCCGAGGACGACCTGCGCCGCGGCGGGTACGCCCGGACCTGGGCCGCCGAGCTGCTGCAGAACGCCTCGGATGCGGCCGTCGCCGCCGGGGTGCCGGGCCGGGTGCTCGCCCGGGTGCACGACGGCGAGCTGCGGATCGCGAACACCGGCGCCCCGCTGGACGCCGCCGGGGTCGCCGCGCTGGCGGCGCTGCGCGCGTCGGCGAAGCGCGACGCCGCGGGCGCGACCGGCCGGTTCGGCGTCGGGTTCGCCGCGGTGTCCGCGATCTGCGCGCAGCCGCGGCTGGTCACCGCGGACGGCGGGATCGCGTTCTCCGCGGAGCGCACGGCCGCCGAGGTGGCGGCGCTGGGCGGTGCCGCGGCCGAGGAGCTGGCCCGCGATCCGCGGGTGCCGGTGCTGCGGCTGTGCTGGCCCACGGACGAGGAGCCGCCGCCGGTCGGTTACGCCACCGAGGTCCGGCTGCGGCCCGACGCCGCCGATCCGGCGACGCTGCTCGCCGAGCTCGCCGGGCTCGCGGCCGATCTGATGCTCGCGCTGCCCGCGCTGGGTGAGGTGGTCGCCGGGGACACCACGCTGATCCGCACCGAGCGCGGCGCCGGGCGGGTCCGGATCGGTGACCGCGAGCTGCTGCTCGCCGGTGATCCGGCGCGCTGGGCCCTCCCGTACGACGACGACGGCCGCCCGGTCCCGTACCCGCCGGACGCCGGCGAGGTGCTGCACGCCCCCACCCCCAGCGCGGAGCAGCTGTCGCTGCCGGCCCGGTTGCTCGCGCCGTTCCCGCTGGACCCGGACCGCCGCCGGATCCGCGCCGACGACCCGGCCACCGGCGAGCTCGTCGGGCAGGCCGCCCGGGCCTACGCCGAGCTCGTCGGTGCGGTCGGGCCGGAGTTCCGGACGGCCCTGGTGCCCGAGCCGGGCTTCCCGCGCTCCCCGCTGGACGGGCTGCTGCGCACCGCGATCGACGCCGAGCTCGGCTCCACGCCGTGGCTGCCCGCGGCGGCCGGTGGCGGGCCGCTTGCCCCGGACCGCGCCGAGTACCTCGATCTCGGCGGCGACACCCCGGCCGGCCTGCCGGAGCTGCTCGCCGCCGCCGGTCCGGCGTTCGACCGGCTGGTCGCCTCCGGCGTCGTCCCGCCACCCGGCCTGCACGTCGACCGGCTGGGCCCGGCGGGCCTGGCCGAGCGGCTGACCGGGATCGACACGGCGCCGGCCTGGTGGCGGGAGCTCTACGCGGCGCTCGCCCCGGCCGTCGACCGGATCCCCGGCCTCGCCGCGGAGCTGGGCGCGCTGCCGGTCCCGCTGGCCGACGGCCGCCTGGTGCCCGGCCCGGCGTCGGTGCTGCTGGCCGACGCCGCCACCCCGGAGCTGCCGGAGCTGCGGATCGCCCATCCCGATGCCGCGCACCCGCTGCTGCGCAGGCTCGGCGCCGCCGACGCCGACCGCGAGACGCTGCTGGCCGCGCCCGCGTTGCTCGACGCCGTGGAGCGCTCGGTCGACGACGCCGAGGCCGGCCTGGACACCGAGCCGCTGGCCCGGGCGGTGCTCGCGCTGCTGGACACGCCGTCCGCGGCGCGCGATCCGCGGTTCGGCGCGCTCGCCCTCACCGCCGACGACGGCGCCCCGGCCCGGGCCGACGAGCTGGTGCTCCCCGACGCGCCGCTGCGCGCGCTGCTCGACCCGGACGCCCCGGTCGGGATCCTGGACTCCCGCTGGCTGGACGCCGGCCGGGACGCGCTGGTCGCGGCCGGCGTGCTGGACCGGTTCGCGGTGGTCGACTTCGATCCCGCGGTGCTGCACGACGCCGACCGCTACGACGGCGGCGGCTACGAAGCCGACCGCTACGACGGCGGCGGCGCCGGCGGGGCCGGCGGGGCCGGCGGGGCCGTGGGCCCCGCCGTCCGGGATCTCGATCTCGTCGACGACGACGCCTGGCCGGCCGCACTGGCCCTGCTCGCCGCCGACCGGGACACCCGGGCCGCGATGCTCACCGGGTACACCGCGTGGTGGCTGTCCCGGCACGTGCGGATCGGCGGGCGGCTGCCGTCGACCTGGCGGCTGCCCTCGGCGTCCACGCTGGCCGGTCTCTACGATCCGCTCCCGCCGCTGGACGGTCTCGGCGGTCCCGCCGACGACGCCGTCCTCACCGCGATCGGCGTCCGGGCCGGGATCGTGATCGGCGGCGCCGACGAGGCGGTGGAGCTGCTGGACCGGCTCGCCGACCCGGCCCGCCCGGTCACCGGCGACGTCGCCGGGATCGCGCACACCGCGCTGGCCGCGGCGCTGCGTGCCGGTGTGTTCGAGCTCGACGATCTGGACCCGCCCGATCAGGTCCGGACGCTGACCGGCGCGGTCGTCCCGGCCGATCGCGCGGTCGTCGCGGACACGCCGTGGGTGCTGCCCGCGCTCGGCGACGTCCCGGCCGTCCCCGGCGGCGACGACCCGGACGCGCTCGCCGAGCTGCTCGACCTGCCGGTCGCCTCGGCCCGGGTGACCGGCACCGTCCGCGGCGCGGGCGAGCCGCTCGGCTGGACCGCGGACGCCGAGATCGTGCTGGCCTGCCGGGCGATCGGCGCCGACCCGCCGGACGGGGAGCTGCGGCGGCACGACCGGCTGGTCGTCGATCTGGACGGCGGCGGTGCGGTCACCGTCCCGGCCTGGCCGGGGCCGGACGGCGGGTGGCACGCGTCGGACCCGCTGCGGGCGCTGGTGGCCGCGCTCGCCGAGCGGCGGCGTGTCAGGATGATGCCGTGACGTCAGAGCTTCCGCGCCGGGTCGCGGTGCTCTCGGTACACACCTCCCCGACCGAGCAGCCCGGCACCGGCGACGCAGGCGGCATGAACGTCTACGTCGCGCAGACCGCGATCCGGATGGCCCGGCGCGGGGTCGAGGTGGAGATCTTCACCCGCGCGACGTCGTCGGAGCAGCCGCCGACGGTCGAGCTCGCCCCGGGTGCGACCGTCCGGTTCGTCGCCGCGGGCCCGTTCGAGGGGCTCGGCAAGGACGACCTGCCCGCCCAGCTGTGCGCGTTCACCGCGGGCGTGCTGCGGGCCGAGGCCCGGCACGATCCCGGCTGGTACGACGTCGTGCACTCGCACTACTGGCTGTCCGGCCAGGTCGGGTGGCTGGCCCGGGACCGGTGGGGGGTGCCGCTGGTGCACACCGCGCACACCCTCGCGAAGGTGAAGAACGCCGCGCTGGCCGCCGGGGACACCCCCGAGCCGCGGGTCCGGCTGATCGGCGAGGACCAGGTCGTCGCCGAGGCGGACCGGCTGGTCGCGAACACCGAGATCGAGGCCAAGCAGCTGATCGACCTCTACGACGCCGATCCGCGGCGCACCGTCACGATCCCGCCGGGTGTCGACACCGACCGGTTCCGGCCGGGTGACCGGGCCGCCGCCCGGGCCGCGCTGGACCTCCCGGCGGACGCCGTGGTGCTCGCGTTCGTCGGGCGGATCCAGCGGCTCAAGGCGCCGGACGTGCTGCTGCGGGCCGCCGCCGAGCTGCTCGCGCGGACCCCGTCGCTGCGGGACCGGCTGGTGGTGCTGGTCGCGGGCGGGCCGTCCGGGTCGGGGCTGGCCGAGCCGACGTCGCTGCAGGAGCTGGCCGCCGAGCTGGGCGTGACCGACGTCGTCCGGTTCCTGCCGCCGCGCGGCGGCGAGGAGCTGGTCACCGTCTACCGGGCCGCGGACGTGGTGGCGGTGCCCAGCTACAACGAGTCGTTCGGGCTGGTCGCGCTGGAGGCGCAGGCCTGCGGCACGCCGGTGGTCGCGACCCGGGTGGGCGGGCTGCCGGTGGCCGTCGCCGAGGGCCGGTCCGGGCTGCTGGTCAGCGGGCACGACATCTCCGACTGGGCGGACGCGCTCGGTGAGCTGGCCCTGGACCGGGCCCGCCGCGAGCGGATGGCGGACGTCGCGGCCGGGCACGCCCGCCGGTTCTCCTGGGACCGCACGACCGAGGCCCTGCTGGGCGCCTACGACGAGGCCCGCGCCGAGTTCCAGGTGCGGGAGGGGGGCAGGCGATGACCGATCTCGATCCGGTGGTGGCCGACGCGCTGTCCGGGATGGGCGTCGAGCACGTCCACCGCGGGCCCGGGCAGTGGCTGGTGACGCTGCCCGGCGAGGCCCGGCTGCAGACCCAGACCTGGCTGCTGGTGCGCGAGCAGACCGTCGGGGTGCAGGCGTTCGTCTGTCGTCGTCCTGACGAGAACGCCGAGGGCGTCTACCGGTTCATGCTGCTGCGCAACGCCCGGCTCTACGGCGTGCACTACTGCCTGGACCGGGCCGGCGACATCCACCTGGTCGGCAGGCTGCCGCTGCACGCGGTCACCGCCGAGGAGATCGACCGGGTGCTCGGCCAGGTGCTGCAGGCCGCCGACGGCGACTTCAACACCTTCCTGGAGCTGGGGTTCGCCTCCTCGATCCGGCGTGAGTACGCCTGGCGCAGCGAGCACGGCGAGTCGACCGCGAACCTGGCGGCGTTCGCGCACCTGATCGACGGATAGCCCCGAGGGGCCAGTACCGCCCCGACCGCTCAGTACGGCACCGGGTCGCGCAGCAGCGGGCAGGTCATGCAGTGCCCGCCGCCGCGGCCGCGGCCCAGCTCGGACCCGACGATGGTGTGCACGGTGACCCCGGCCCGGCGCAGGATCTCGTTGGTCTGGGTGTTGCGGTCGTAGGCGAACACCACGCCCGGCTCGACGGCGACCACGTTGTTGCCGGAGTCCCACTGCTGGCGCTCGCTGGCGTACACGTCGCCGCCGGTGGGCAGCACCCGCAGCTCGGGCAGGCCGAGCGCGTCGGCGACGACGTCGACGAACGGCTCCTTCTCCTCGGTCGCCTCCGGCCCGCGGTCGCCGGGGCGCAGCGAGAAGGTGCGGATGCCGTCGACGATGCCGCCGTAGGCGGTGGCGACGTCCCGGTCGGCGAAGGTGAACACGGTGTCCAGGTGCATCGCGGCGCGCAGCTTCGGCATCCCGGCGACCACCACCCGGGTGGCCGCGCCCGCGTCGAACAGTGCGGCGGCCAGCTGGGTGATCGCCTGCCGGGAGGTGCGCTCGCCCATCCCGACCAGGACGGCGCCGTTCCCGACCGGCATCACGTCGCCGCCCTCGATCGACGCGGCACCCCAGCCGAGCTCCGGATCGCCCCACCACACGCGGGCGCCGGTGAACTCCGGGTGGAACGTGTAGACGGCCTTCATCAGCAGCGTCTCGCCGTGCCGGGCCGGCCAGAACAGCGGGTTCAGGGTGACGCCGCCGTAGATCCAGCAGGTGGTGTCGCGGGTGTAGAGGGTGTTCGGCAGCGGCGGCATCAGGTACTCGGGCGGGCCGCCGGTGCCGCCGGCGAGCGCGATCCACGGCGAGCTGAGGTCGCCGGGCAGGTCCGTGGTGGACAGCCCGCCGATCAGGAACCCGGCCAGCTCGCGATCGGTCAGGCCGTCCAGGAACGCCCTGGTCTCGGCGAGCAGCCCGAGCCCGACCTGGTTCGGGACGATCTTGCGGTCGAGCAGCCAGGCCCGCGCGCCGGGCACGGCGAGGGTCTCGGCGAGCACGTCGTGCAGCTCCAGCACCTCGACGCCGAGCCCGCGCATGGCGGACACGAACGCGGCGTGGTCGCGCCGGGCGTTCTGCACCCACATGACGTCGTCGAACAGCAGCGCGTCGGAGTTGGACGGGGTGAGCCGCTCGTGCGCCCGGCCGGGCGAGCAGACCAGGACGCGCCGCAGCCGTCCCACCTCGGAGTGCACACCGAACCCGGACACCGGCATCAGCTCCTCGAACTCAGGTGCGGCAGGACCAGCACCGGCACCGGTGCGGCCCGGATCAGCCTGGACGCCCGCGAGCCGAGGAACACCCTGGCCAGCGGGCCGGAGTCCGACGATCCCACGACGAGCAGCTCGTCGGGGCGCCAGTCGACGGCGGCGACCGCCTCGTCCCAGCCGGTGCCGGTGCCGATCACACAGGGCACGCCGTCGTCGACGGTGCCGTCGGCGACCAGCCTGTGCTGCGCCTCGGCGGCCTGGTCGGCCCACGACTCGAGGATCGAGTCCTCGGCGTGCAGGCCGACCTCGGGCGGGTACATCGTGGCGTTGCGGACGCCGAAGCTCGCCACCCGCAGCGGGGTGCCGAGCCGGGCGGCGAGATCGGCGGCGGCGGCGACGGTGCGCACCGAGGAGTCGCTGTCGGAGAAGGCGACGGTGAGCCGGCCGAACGGCGCGTCACCGGGATCGGGGGAGTCTGGTGAGCCGCCGCCGCGCGGGGCCAGCGCGACGCCGACCGGCGCGGCGTGCAGCAGCTTCTGCGCGGTCGTGCCGAGCCCGATCCGGCCGTCCGGCCCGCCGGCCGCGGAACCGACGACGAGCACCGTCCCGCCGGCGTCCTGCACCACGTCCACCAGGGTGGAGGCGACGGACCGGCCGGGCACCGCGCGGTGGCCGACGGGCACGGTGGTCCCGGCGAGGTGCGCGCGGGCGGCGGCGGTCGCCTCCTCGCCGACCCGCCGGGCGTACTCGCCGAACTCGGCGTCCACCTTCGCCGGTGACGGCGTGGACCACTGCCGCGGCACGACCGTCACCACCAGCATCGGTTCGCCGCGGGCGCGGGCGAGGCGGAGCCCGAGATCGAGCGCCCCGGGCCCGCCGCGGTGCGGGAGGTACCCGACGACGACCGTCATGCGTTCTCCCGGGCCAGTGCCGAGTGCCGGCGTCCGTACAGGGCGTAGAGCAGCAGGAACAGCGCGACCCAGGCCGCGAACACCAGCCAGGTGATCCAGTGCAGGCTGATCAGGATGTAGCCGCAGACCAGCACCGACAGCACCGGGACCACCGGGTAGCCGGGCACGGTGAAGCCGCGCGGCAGGTCCGGCTCGCGGCGGCGCAGCACGATGACGCCGACCGAGACCACGATGAACGCGGTCAGGGTGCCGATCGAGACCAGGTCGACCAGATGGTCCAGCGGGACGAACGCGGCCAGCAGCGCGACCACCGCGCAGACGATGACGGTGTTCTGCACCGGCGTCCGGGTCCGCGGGCTGACCCGGGAGAACACCGGTGGCAGCATCCCGTCGCGGCCCATCGCGAACAGGATGCGGGTCTGCCCGTAGAGCACCACCAGGGTCACCGAGAAGATCGAGATGACCGCGCCGACGGCCAGCACGGTGCCCCACACGGTGGAGCCGGTGACGTTGTTCAGGATCTGCGACAGCCCGGCCTCGGACTGGCCCTCGAAGTCCTGCCAGGGCTGGGTGCCGACCGCGGAGACCGCGACCAGCACGTAGAACGTGATCACGACGGCGAGCGCGATCAGCAGCGCCCGCGGCATCGTGCGCTGCGGGTCGCGCACCTCGTCGCCCGCGGTGGACACCGCGTCCAGGCCGATGAAGGAGAAGAAGATGACCCCGGCGGCGGTCGCCACCCCGGCGGTGCCGAACGGTGCGAAGTCGGCGAAGTTGTCGGCGTCGAACGCGGTGAAGGCGATGACCACGAACATCGCCAGCACGGCCAGCTTGATCGCCACCATGATCGCGTTCAGCCGGGCGGACTCGCTGGCCCCGCGGATCAGCAGCACCATGCACAGCCCGACCAGGACGACGGCCGGCAGGTTGACCACGCCGGGATCGTCGTCCCAGGGGGCGGCCAGGATCGCCTGCGGCAGCTCGATGCCGGTGATGTTGACCAGGGCCTCGTTCAGGTAGCCGCTCCAGCCGACCGCGACGGCCGCCGCGGAGACGCCGTACTCCAGCAGCAGGCAGGCGGCGACGCCCATCGCCACCACCTCGCCGAGCGTGGCGTAGGCGTAGGAGTAGGTGCTGCCCGACACCGGGACGGCCGAGGCCATCTCGGCGTAGCAGAGCGCGGAGAGCCCGGCCGCGACCCCGGCGAGCACGAACGAGAGCACCACGGCGGGCCCGGCGTCCGGGACGGCGGAGGAGAGCACGAAGAAGATGCCGGTGCCGACGGTGGCGCCGATGCCGAACGCGGCGAGCTGGAAGGTGCCGATCGTGCGGCGCAGCTCGTCCGGCCCCGATCCGCTGCTCGGCGGCCGGATCGGCTTGCGGCGCAGCAGCTCCGCCCGGAGCGTGGACGGCTCGCGCGGTGTCGTCATGCGTGCCGCCTCGGGATCGGGGACCGTTGTGTCCTGACATGGTGGCCGACGCCGCGCGATTCGTCACCGGCCGCGCCGGGTCCCGCGGTGACTCGTGGGTAACTTTTTCCGACCGCGCGGCGGCGGGGACGGCCGGCAGTGCCTAGCATGTTGCGGAACACCGGGCGCGCCTCCCGCCGCCCGGCTTCCCGATGGACCTCGCGAAGGAGCGACGCCTTGTCGATGCGCAGCCCGTACCCGGACGTCGAGATCCCGGATGTCTCGCTGACCGAGTTCCTGTTCGCCGACGGATTCGGGGACCGGGCCGACGCGCCCGCGTTCCTCGACGGCACCACCGGCGACCAGCTGACCTTCACCGAGTTCCACGGCCTGGTCGAGAAGATCGCCGGCGGGCTGGCCGCCCGCGGGATCGGCAAGGGCGACGTGGTCGCGCTGTT
The DNA here is from genome assembly GCF_039526905.1 of Pseudonocardia kongjuensis. Taxonomy (NCBI): domain Bacteria; kingdom Bacillati; phylum Actinomycetota; class Actinomycetes; order Pseudonocardiales; family Pseudonocardiaceae; genus Pseudonocardia; species Pseudonocardia kongjuensis. Next base: position 25,571 of record NZ_BAAAJK010000036.1, read on the forward strand.
CGCGCCGAACCTGCCCCAGTGGGCGGCCCTGTTCCACGGCATCCTGCGTGCGAACGGCATCGTGACCAGCGCGAACTCGATGTACACCGGCGGCGAGCTGGCGCACCAGCTCACGGACTCGGGTGCGACGACGCTGATCACGGTGTCGCCGTTCCTGGACCGGGCGCTGGCCGGGGCGAAGGAGGCGGGCCTGTCCGCCGACGCCGTGCTGACCATCGACAAGGTCGAGGGGCACGACTCGCTGGCCGATCTCGTCGCGTCCGGGGCGCCCGCCCCCGAGCTCACCACGACCGCGACCGACACCGCGGTGCTGCCCTACTCGTCCGGCACGACCGGCCTCGCCAAGGGCGTCGTCCTGACCCACCGCAACCTGGTCGCGAACCTGCTCCAGGTGCAGGTCATGGGCGAGGTGACCGACCAGACCAAGATCATGGCGTTCCTGCCGTTCTTCCACATCTACGGCATGACCGTGATGATGAACCAGGGCCTGCACGCCCGCGCCACGGTCGTCACGATGCCGAAGTTCGATCTCGAGCAGTTCCTGTCGATCACCCAGAAGTACTCGGTCGACCGGCTCTACATCGCCCCGCCGGTCGCGGTCGCGCTGGCGAAGCACCCGATCGTCGACTCCTTCGACCTGTCCTGCGTGAAGACGATCTTCTCCGGTGCGGCGCCGCTGGACGGCGAGCTCGGCCGCGCGGTCGCGAAGCGGCTCGGCTGCACGGTGCTGCAGGGCTACGGGATGACCGAGCTCTCGCCGGTCAGCCACTGCATGCCCGACGACCGCGGCGATCTCGATCTCAACTCGTCCGGCTTCGCGCTGCCCAACATCGAGTGCAAGCTGGTCGATCCGGAGTCCGGCCAGGAGGTCGGCGTCGGCGAGCGCGGCGAGCTGTGGGTGAAGGGCCCGAACGTGATGGTCGGGTACCTGAACAACTCCGACGCCACCGACGCCACCAAGGACGCCGACGGCTACCTGCACACCGGTGACATCGCCGTCGTCGACGACGAGGGCGTGTACTCGATCGTCGACCGGGTCAAGGAACTGATCAAGTACAAGGGCTACCAGGTGCCGCCCGCCGAGCTGGAGGCGCTGCTGCTGACCCACGACAAGATCGCCGACACCGCGGTGATCGGCGTCAAGGACGCCGAGGGCGAGGAGGTGCCGAAGGCGTTCGTGGTGAAGCAGGCGTCCGGCGCGGACCTCACCGAGGACGAGGTGATGGCCTTCGTCGCGGAGAAGGTCGCGCCGCACAAGAAGGTGCGGGTCGTCGAGTTCATCGAGCAGATCCCGAAGTCGGCCTCCGGGAAGATCCTGCGCAAGGACCTGCGGGCCCGGGAGAACGCCGCGGGCTGAGGTTCCGCCACGGCCGGGACGGCGTCGTGACCTGCAGCGATGCAGGGACGGCGCCGTCTCGTCGTCTGTGGGGGTGCGGGTCGTGCCGGGCGATCCGGGGGGTCCACGGAACGATCATGAACGTTCGTCTCCACTGTGGACGATGATCGGGTCGTGACCCGAGCAGCCCGGAGATCCGGTCGTGGTAGGTGTCCTGCTGGTCGGCGAGGCACTGGGCGTGGACCGGGAGCAGCACCGTGACCGGGTTGTCCGCGCGGGTGGCGACCTCGGTGGGTGGCACCCCGGCGGCCGGCCAGCTCGACAGCGCCGCGTGTCGGAGGTCGTAGGGCCGACGGGCCAGCGGTGAGGCCACGCTCCCACCGCTCTCGACGGCGACGCACAGCCCTCCGTCCGGGGCCGGCGGATACGCGTCGAGGTGTGCGCGCAGGATCCCGACGAGGGCCGGCGGGACCGGACGGACTTCCTCCGCGCTGCGCCGCTTCAACGGCCGGTCCTGGTACCGGGCGCCGGACCGGGCGTAGGACGACGCGCTGACCTCGGTCCGCGAGCCCGAGAGCAGCAGGCGACCCCACCCCTCGGGGTGGAAGATCGAGGTCGTTCGTCCGGAGGTTCTGCGCCTCGCCGGGCCGTGGACCCCCGTAGTACAGGCAGGCGGAGTACGCCGGCAGACGGGCTCCGCGGTCCCGGCGTCGACGACCGCCCACGTAGGTCACCGCAGCGAGGAGCTGCCGGGCCTGCGCCGGGTTGACCACCACGCGCGGATCGATCGGCCGATGACTCCGCACGATTCGAGCGGTCGACCCTCACATGACCACTGCACACAAGCCGGGCCACAGCCGCACGCTCGTGATCGCCGGACCGGTCTACGTCGACCCAGGTCAACAGCAAGCCTTCGTCGACGCCCACAAGGACCTCATCACTGCGGCCCGGGCCTTCCAGGGTTGTCTGGACATCGCCGTCACGCCCGACCCCGTCGATCCCGCCCGGGTCTATCTCTTCGAGCTGTGGGAGTCGGACGAGCGACTGCAGGAATGGCGGGCAATGGCGCCTGTGCCGGCCGACGTGCCCCCCATCGTCCGCGACGAGGTGCAGCTGCACCAGATCTCAGCGTCCGGGGCGCCGTTCTGAACCTGTGGGCTGCGCCCACACCCGACACCGCTCGGAGATCACCAGCAGACCAGGTGCGGGGGAAACCCCCGCCGGTGCAGCTCACGGACGATACGCGGACGCGGGCGGGTGGGTGCCTGCGCGAGCTGCCTCGTTCTCGCAGGTCAGGGCCATGAGTCGCACTCGGGCTGGAGATCCTGCGCGAGGACCTGCGGGCCCGGGAGAGAAGACCGCGGGCCGAGGTTCCGGCTGCGGGGCGGTCCCGGCTCTGCCCGGCAGCACGGGTCAGGGCCGATCCGGGAGCTGCTGGTCGGACCGCCTGAGCGACGACGGTCCCCAGGTCAGCGCCTCCAGAACAGGTGGTGGACGACCCCGCTCGGGCTGGGCACGACGTCGAGGTGGAAGCGGTCACGCAGCTCGTCGGGGGACTCCCAGAGCCGCGTCCCGGAGCCGAGTGTCACCGGCGCGACCGCGACGTGCAGCGTGTCGACCAGGTCCGCGTCGAGGAACTGGCGGACCACGGAGGCGCCGCCGCCGAGCCGGACGTCCTTGCCGCCCGCGGCCTGCCGTGCCCGGTCGAGGATCGCGGCCGGTTCGCCGCCCACGAAGTGGAACGTCGTGTCGCCGAGGGTGAACGAAGGACGGTCATGGTGGGTCAGCACGAACACCGGGGTGTGGAACGGCGGTTCGTCGCCCCACCAGCCGCGCCATTCCAGGTCCGGCCAGGGACCGCGCTGGGGCCCGAACTTGTTGCGTCCCATGATCTCGGCGCCGATGTTGTGGGTGAAGTCGCGGGTGAGGTGGTCGTCGATCCCGCGGCTCCCGCCCGGGTCGGTGCGGCCGGGCCAGCTCGCCGTGGCGAAGGCCCACGCGAACAGCTCGCCCGGGTCGGCGTGGCCGAACGGCCGTTCCAGGGTCTGGTCCGCGCCGGCGCCGAAGCCGTCGGACGAGACGGTGAAGTTCTGCACTCGCAGTAGCGGGGCCACACCATGGAGACCCGGCGGCGGTCGCGAACTCATCGCTCACCCGCCGCCGATGAGTTCGGGGCGTCCGCGGAGTCGTCACCGGTATGTCGGATGCGGGCAAGGTCGTGGTGAACCGGGCGATGTCACTGGACGGCTTCATCGCCGGACCGGGTGACGCGATGGAGCGGATCGTCGGCTACGGGACGCAGTTCTCGTTCCCCGAGGTCGAGCAGGCCACCGGCGCCATGCTGGTGGGCCGGCGCACCTACGAGGTGGGCCGGCGGATGTCCACCGGGGACGCCGCCGCCTACGACGGCGGTCCGGTGTTCGTCCTGACCCACCGCCCGCCGGACGAGCCGGACCGCACGGTCACGTTCCTGCACGGTGACCTCGCCGAGGCCGTCGACACGGCGGGCGCCGCCGCGGGCGGGAAGAGCCTGGAGATCCTCGGCGCCGACCTGGCCGCGCAGTGCCTGCAGCGCGGGCTGGTCGACGAGATCCTGGTGTACGTGCTGCCGCTGCTGCTCGGCGACGGCGTCCGCTTCTCGGCGCCGGGCCTCGATCCGGTCGAGCTGGAGCCGCTCGGCAGCTCGCGATCGGGCCCGGTGACCATGCTCCGCTACCGGGTACGGAGGTAGGTCGCGGCGGCGGAAGCGTCCGGCGGCCGTTCCGGCGGCGACGCTCTGGCGGCGTCGTCCGGCGGTGGGGCGGCGGTATCCGGCGGCCGGGCCGCGTCGTCCGGTGGCGGGGCGGCGGATGCCGATGAGCCGCACCCCTGGTGCGTCGGCGCACCGGGTGGAGCCGGTGCGGGGCCGGTCACGGGGTGCGGGGCCGTCCCCGGGACGGGCGGCCGTGGTGTCGCACCCCTGGCGCGTCGGCGCACCGGCTCCACCTGGTGCGAGGTCGGTGGTGGGGTGCGGGGCGGGTCGCGGGGTGCGGTGTGCCGGTCGGGCACGGGGGGCCGTGGGTGTCGCACCCCTGGCGCGTCGGCGCACCGGCTCCACCTGGTGCGAGGTCGGTGGTGGGGTGCGGGGCGAGTCCCGGGGTGCGGTGTGCCGGTGTTGGGCACGGGCGGCCGTGGTGTCGCACCCCTGGCGCGTCGGCGCACCGGCTCCACCTGGTGCGAGGTCGGTGGTGGGGTGCGGGGCGGGTCGCGGGGTGCGGCGTGCCGGTCGGGCACGGGTTGCCGCGGTGTCGCACCCTGGGCGCGTCGGCGCACCGGGTGGAGCCGGTGCGAGATCGGGTCCGGGGTGCGGGGCCGGCCCGGGGCGCGCCGCCGGACGGCGACCGCACCGCATCGCACCGCTCGCGGGCCCGAGGATCAGGCCGGGTCGCGCACCGCGGCCACGGCCTCGATCTCGACCAGCTGGTCGTCGTAGCCGAGCACGGTGACACCGAACAGGGTGCTCGGCGGGTCGTGCTCGCCGAACCGGTCCCGGACCGCCTCCCAGGCCGCGACGAGATCCGCCTGCCGGGACGAGGCGACCAGCACCCGGGTGCTGATCACGTCGTCGACGGCGGCGCCGGCGTTGGCGAGCGCGGTGCGCATCGTGTCGAAGGCGACCCGGGCCTGACCGGCGTAGTCACCGGCCGCGGCGGTGCTGCCGTCCGGGTTCAGCGGGCACGCTCCGGCGAGGAAGATCAGCCGCGCGTCGCTCGGGGCGGTCGCGGCGTAGGCGTACTCGGCGACGTCGGACAGGGTGGCGGAACGGATCAGGGTGACGGTCTTCGGCATCGGACCGGACGCTACCGGCGTCGTACCCGTTGTCGACCCGGTTCCGGCCGGACCGTCAGCCGCTCCGGCCGGTCGCCGCGACGCCGATCCCCAGCCCGACGAGCATCAGGCCACCGGCACCGCCGGTGGCCCGGAGCCGGCCCGGGGACCGGGCGAACCAGTCGCGGGCGGCCCCCGCGCCGAGCGCCCACCCGACGTCCACGACGGACGCCAGTGCGCAGAACAGCAGGCCGAGGACGAGCATCTGCCCGGTCGTCGTGCCCTGCGTGGGATCGACGAACTGGGGCAGGACGGCCGCGAAGAACACGATCGCCTTCGGGTTCGTCACCCCCACGACCAGCCCCTCCCGGAACACCCGCCGCCCGGCGCCCGCCGCGACGACCCCGGTCGGCCCGGGCCGGTCGCCGCGGTGCCGCCAGGCCCGCACGCCGAGCACGACCAGGTATGCCGCTCCGGCGAACTTCAGCACGGTCAGCACGACGGCGGAGCGCTCGACGACCGTGCCGATCCCGAGGGCGACCAGCACGACGATCACGAGAACGCCGGCGAGGTTCCCGGCCACCGTCACCAGGGCGGCACGACGCCCGAGCGCGACCGCCCGGCCGACGATGAACAGCACGCTCGGGCCCGGCATGACGACGAAGACGAGGCTCCCGAGCAGGAATGCGACCGTCGTCGCAGCGCTGGGCACGCCGGCGACGGTACGGATCGGGGCCGCCGGTGTCCGCGGGTTTCCGGTGCCGCCGGAGTAGCGTCCGGGCTCGTGGACGGCCCGGCCGGCCGGTGGGGGGACGTGGGTGCTCGATCCGAACTGGGTGTTCGTGAGCGCGGCCCTCGGGATGGTCGGCTGCGTCCGGTACGCGATCGCCACGCTCACCGGTTCGGCCCGGCCGAACCTCGTCACCTGGACACTGTGGGCGGCGGCCCCGCTGATCGCGTTCGCCGCCCAGGTCGACGCCGGCGCCGGATTGCCCGCGGTGCTCACCCTGGCGGCCGGGGCCGGGCCGCTGCTCGTCGTCGCCGCGGGACTGCTCACCCGGCACGACCGGGTCCGGATCGGGGCGTTCGACGTCGCCTGCGGGACCGTCGCCGTCGTCGCGCTGGCGGTCTGGCTGGTGTTCGACGCGGCGCCGCTCGCCGTGTTCGTCGCCGTCGGGGCCGACGCCGCGGCCGCCGCGCCGACGGTCCGCAAGGCGTGGCGGGATCCCGGCTCGGAGAACCTGCTGTTCTACGTCCTGGTCGGTCTGGGCGCGATCCTCACCCTGCTCACCGTGACCACCTGGGATCCGGTGGCCTGGGCGTTCGCCGCCTACATGCTGGCGCTGTGCGGGCTGGTCGTCGCGGTGGTCGCCCTGCGCCGGTGAGCCGGCGAGCCGGGGCGCAACGGCTCAGCGGAACGTGACCATCGCGCCGAGCCAGACGAGGGCGACCAGGACGACCAGGTTCACGATCCGGTGCTCGACCAGGATCGCGACGAACTCGCGGATGGTGGCGCTGGGCCAGTAGTAGGCGGCCGTCCGCGAGCCGACCACCTGGCCGTCGACGCCCGCCTTGCGGGTCATCAGCGCGGCGCGGAAGGCGTGGAAGTTGTTGGTGACGACGACGCACCGGTAGCCGGGCCGCCGCTCCGTCATGATCGCGTGGCTGTTGCCGAGGTTCTCCAGCGTCGTCATCGAGCGGTCCTCGCGCACCACCGAGTCCGCCGGGACACCCGCCGACACCAGGTGGTCGGCCATCGCGTGCGCCTCGGGCACCGGTTCGTCCGGCCCCTGCCCGCCGGAGGTGACGATCAGCGGTGCGTTGCCCCGCTCGGTCTCGGCCCGCCACAGCGCGGCGGCCCGGTCCAGCCGGCTCGCGAGCAGCGGCGGTACCCGGCCGCCGATCAGCCGCGAGCCGAGCACCACGACGAAGTCGAAGCCGGGCCGGGGCCGGATCCGGCCGTACAGCCAGCTGTAGCCGAGGTAGCAGCAGAACAGGAACCCGAGGTAGGTGACGACGAGCAGCGCGGCGAGGGCGGCGGCCACCCCCAGGGTGTTCTCCTCCAGGTACGCCCCGATCAGCGGCAGGAACGGGACGGGGAGGCAGGCCAGCCCGGCCAGCAGCGAGAGCAGGTTCCCGAGTCTGCGCCCCTCCCGCCGGACCATCACCAGGCCGTTGAGGATCAGGAAGATCGCGAGGACCAGCACGACCAGCGCCGGGGTGCCGAGCAGGATGAACTGGAAGAGGTCGAACGCGACCGGGCCCAGCCGGTACGCCTCCCCGATCAGCCCGAGCCCCACGCAGACCGCGGTGAGGCCGAGCAGCACGGCGTTGCGGAACCGGCGCCGGTCCCGGACGACCCCGATCACGAACGCCAGGCCGAAGCAGGCGGCGACGACGTAGAAGACCCACATGCCGCTCAGCCGTCCCCGATGGCGGCCGTGGCGTGTGCCCGGCCGTGCGTGCCGTCCATGTCCCACCCGTCCGTCGTCTGTGGACGCGGACGGTAGCGAGAGGCGGCGCTCCGGCCGGGCATCCCGGGCCGGTCGGCTCGGAGCGTGCCCCGTTCGATACCGCGGGGCGGACCCGGGCGGCGGCAGCCGGGCCGGCCGGTTGTCAGTCCGTGAGGGCGGCGAGCCAGCGGAGCGAGTGTCGCTCGATGTACGTGGTGTTCCGGGCCCAGACGTCACCGTGCCCGGTGGCCCACAGCGATGCCCACGGTTCTCGGCCGGTCGCGGCACCGTCCGCGAGCAGGTCGGCCATCGCCCGTGTCCGCCGGGGGAGCAGCTGCACGAGCGCGTGGCGGTCGCTCTCGTCGAGGCCGTACGCGTCCACCAGTACTCGTAACCGACGGTCGGTGTCGGGCCTGGTCCACTCGGGCGCGGCGGACAGCGGGACGAGACTGTGGACGGCGTAGGCGAGATCCCACAGCCGGGTACCGGGTGCGGCGGTGTCCCAGTCGATCAGCCCCCATCCGGCGGCCGGGTCCGCGACCAGGTTCCATGCGGCGAGATCGTGGTGGACCACGAGGTCGGCCCCGACGTCGGGGATGACCACCTGCCACCGTGCATCGGGGGGAGGGACGAAACCGGCGGTCGCGTCGTGGAACTCCCGGATCATCCGGCCCACCGTGCGCAGCGCGCCGAGGGAGTCGAGAAGATCGTGGTTGTCGGGATGGACGGTGACCCCGGGTACGAAGCTCAGCACCGCTCGGCCGCGGGCGTCGATCCCGAGCGGGCGCGGCACCTGGTGGAAGCCGACGTCGTGCAGGTGCGTGAGCAGGGCGTGGACGGCCGGAGTGTGTGGTCCGGCAGGCTTCCGGACGGTGTCCCCGATCCGGACGACGCCGTGATCGACGTTGCCTCCGCGTAGCGGTACCCCGTCGTCGTCCATCTGCACGATCATCCCGGCGCCGGGACGGCAGCGCAGTCCGACACCGTGCCGTAGCGGCACGGTCACGAGCCGTGCCCCGTCCGCCGCGGTTCAGGCGGCGCCGGCCGGCCGGGGGCTGCCGCGTGGCCGCTGGCGCGGGTCGATCCACCGGGGCGGGATGAACTCGGGCAGCCCGTGCCGGACCCGGATGATCCATTCCGAATGGTGCACCAGGCGGTGGTGGACCTTGCAGAGCATCACGCAGTTGTCCAGCGCGGTGGCGCCGCCGGTCTCCCACGGCACGATGTGGTGGACCTCGCACCAGGACGGCGGCCGGTCGCAGCCGGGATGGGCGCAGCCGCGGTCGCGGGCGGTGACGGCGCGGCGCAGCCCGTCCGGGACGCTGCGCCGGGTGCGGCCCACGTCGAGCGGCTGCCCCCGGCCGTTCATCACGATCGGGACGATGCCCGCGTCGCAGGCCAGCATCCGCAGGCTCTCCGGGGTGGTGGTCCCGCCGAAGTCGAGCACCGCGGCGCGGGCCCGGCGCTGCAGGTCGTCGAGCCCGATCAGCACGCTGACGACGGGCCGGCGGCCGCCGGTGTCGGGCACGGCGCCGCGATCGAGCGCGTGCCCGCAGATCTCCGCGAGGGCCTCGGCCCGGCGCTCCTCCGGGCGGCGCTCGTCGAGCGCGTCGCGCGGGGCGGCCAGCGCGTCGACGGCGGTGGCGATCGCGTCGAACAGGGCTGCGTCGTCGTACCGGCCGGTGATCCGGCCCCCGGCGCCGCCCCGGCGCGGCACGACCGCGAGGGTATTGAGCTGCGGGGGTGGTGCGTCGTCGGGCTCGGGGCCGTCGTCGTCGAGTGCCTCGACCAGCCGGGTCGCCCAGGTGCGCAGCTCCGCCGGGTTGTGGACGGTGGCGTGCTCGGCGATCCGGGCCTCGGCCGCGGCGAGCCGCTCGGGATCGATCCGGCGGGCGGCGTGGCTGCCCAGCACCGTGGCGATCACGTGCACGTGCCCGAGCCCGATCCGCCCGTCGGCGAAGCGCTCGGCGGTGGCGGGCAGCGCGGCCGGGAGCACCGTGCCGTCGGCTGCGGTGCGGGGATGGACGTGCCCGGCGGCGACCGTGCGGCGGCGCGCCTGTGCGTGGTCCCAGTTCAGCAGGTCGGCGAGGGCGGGCTCGGGGGACCGGTAGCCGCGCTCGGCGAAGGTGCCCCGCCGGTCCAGGGTCGCGATGGTGGCGACGGCGGCCCGGTCGAGGCGGCGGGTCGTCTCCTCGCAGAGGGTCAGCACCGACAGCAGGTCGCCGGCATCGGCGGCCGGATCGGCGGCGGACTCCAGCGCGGCGACCGCCTCGGTGAGGAGGCGGCGCACGGTACCGAGCCGGCCGGTGGGCATGCGTCCACTGTAGTCGAACTGATGTTCGAGCACAACCGTAGTCCCAGGTCAGAGCGACAGCTTGTACCCCAGGTGGCTCGCCTCGAACCCCAGCCGCTGGTAGAACCGGTGCGCCTCGGTCCGGCGGGCGTCCGAGGTCAGCTGCACCAGCGCGCACCCGCGGCGCCGGGCCTCGTCCACCGCCCAGCGCAGCAGCGTCTCGCCGAGCCCGGCGCCCCGGGCCGTCCCGGCGACCCGGACCCCCTCGATCTGCGCCCGCAGCGCACCCCGGCGGGACAGCCCGGGCAGCAGCGACAGCTGGAGCGTCCCGACGACCGCGCCGTCCCGTTCGGCGACGACCAGCAGCTCCGACGGGTCGGCGTCGACCGCCGCGAACGCGGCCAGGTAGGGCGCGAGATCGTCGGCGGACTCGCGGCCGGCGCCGATGCCGTCGTCGGCCAGCAGTGCCGCGACGGCCGCGACGTCGGCCTCGACGGCCCGGCGGATCACGGTGCCGGTCACGACCGCTCCCCGCCGGCGGCGATCTCACGCAGCGCCAGGATGTGCGCGCTCACCTGCTCCCGGCCGTCCCCGGTCAGCCGGACCCAGGACTTGCGCGCGGACCCGGTCGGCTCCCGCCACGACTCGACCAGCCCGGCCGTGGCGAGCGCCTTGAGCTGCTTGGACAGCGCCGAGTCGGACAGGCCGACCCGGTCCCGGACGAAGCCGAACTCGACCTCGCCGGCGGCGACCAGGGTGGCCGCGATCCGCAGCCGGGTCGGGTCCAGCAGCAGCGGGACGAGCCGGGTGTCCGGGCCCGGTTCAGGCATCCCGGCCCGCCCGCGGCAGCATCCTGGTGACGGCCAGGTACCCGGCCGGCCGGGACACCGCGAGCACCAGCCCGGCGACCGTGTTGGGCCGGGTCAGCCGGCTCCGCCGGATCAGGTGCACGGCGACCCGCTCGGCGGCGTACCAGCCCAGGCCGACGCCGGCGATCTTCCCCGCGAGGGCGGGCTGCGGGCCGTCGCCCGGTGCGTACGGGTTGACCTGGCTCCCGCGCATCTCCAGCGCGGAGACCCCCAGCAGTGCCGCCTGGATCACGGCCGAGGCGACCATCCGCCGGCGCGGGCCGGTGATCTCGTCCTTGGCGGCGAAGTCGAGGAAGGTCAGGACGGACGTGGCGGCCAGCATGATCGGCACGTTCCGCCGGTGCGCGGTGTCGACGGCGCGCCGGGCCGCGTCGACCTCGGCCACGGCCGCCGCGGCGTCCTCGGGTGTGGGTCGGGTGGGCACAGGACAGTGCTACCAGACTACTTTCCTATAGGGCAACTAGGATCCGGTCCGCGGTGCCGGTCGACCGAGGCGCGGGCCTGGTCGGCCAGGTCCCGCAGCCGGACGACCGTGCGCTGCGCCTCGGGCGTCAGGGTCGCGAGGTCGGTGCCCTCCAGCAGCAGCTCGACGGCGTCGAGCACCCGGGACAGCTGCAGGCCGTAGCTGCCGACGTCGCCGAGCACCCGTCGTTCCAGGTCGGCGTCCCGGGAGTTCCAGTTGACGGTGACGAAGTCGCTGAACCAGCTGGTCGTGGGCCGGTAGTCCCAGCGCTTGAGGAAGTTCGCGAACGGGCCGAGCAGGTCGCCGAGCATCGGGAGCCCTCTCTGGTGCGGCACGGCCGCCGACCGGCGGCCACCGGTGATCGTCGCCCGCGGCACCGTCCGCCCTCGTCGGCCCGATTGACGATCCGCCTCAGCCGGCCGCCCGCCCCGGCTCGGCCACCTCCGCCACGGCCGAGCGCCGCACGTGCGACCGGGCGTGCGCGACGGCGTCGCCGAGATCGTCGATCAGGTGCGCCGGATGGCGCAGCGCATCGATCGCACCGACCCGTCGCAGCATCGTCCGGTGATCCCCCTGCACGCCCTTGACCAGCACGGTCAGCCCGGACGCCTCCAGATCGCCGATCAGCTCGCCGAGCGCCCGGGCACCGGTGGCGTCCAGCATCCCGATCCGGGACAGCCGCAGGATCACCACCAGCACGCCGTCCTCGACGGCGCGTTCGGTGACGGTGCCGAACACCCGCTCGGCGGCACCGAAGAACAGCGCGCCCTCCAGCCGGAACAGCGCGATCCGCTCGTCGCCCGGCTCGGCCGGCCCGGGCAGCGGCTCGCGGTGCACGTCGGTGGACCGCGCCACGTGCCGCAGCGCCAGGAACGCGGCCACCAGGATGCCGACCTGGATCGCCTGCACCAGGTCGAGCGCGACCGTGACCACCGCCGTCACCGTGAACGTCAGCGCCGCGCCGCGCCCGGCCCCGAGCACCGCCCGGACCGTCGCCGCCGGGATCATCCGGACGCTGGTCACCAGCAGCACCCCGGCGAGCGCGGCGAGCGGGATCGCCGACGCCGGCCCGGTCGCCAGGTAGAGCACCGCCAGGATCACCACGGCGTGCACGACGGCGGCCAGCCTGGTCCGCGCGCCGGACCGCACGTTCACCGCGGTGCGCGCGATCGCCCCGGTGGCCGGCATCCCGCCGAACAGCCCGCTCGCGACCGAGGCGAGCCCCTGGCCGACCAGCTCGCGGTCCGGATGGTGCGCGGTGCGCGTCATCGAGGTGGCGACCCGGGCCGAGAGCAGCGACTCGATCGCGGCCAGCGCGGCCACCGCGAGGGCCGCCCCGGCGAGCTCGCGCAGCACACCGGGATCGATCGCCGGGATCGACGGCAGCGGCAGCGAGTCCGGCAGCGCCCCGATCCGGGCGACCGGGGCGCCGGTGAGCTCGGCGATCAGGGTCACGACGGCGACCGCGACCAGGGACGCCGGGATCGCCGCGTGCAACCGCGGCAGCAGCACCATCGCGGCGGCGACCAGCGCGACCGTGCCGAGCGTCCACAGGGTGGGGGTGAGGTCGGCGGCGGTCAACGCCCGTCCGGCCGCGTCGACCGCGGTGACCAGCGTGTTGCCGCCGGGTTCGATCCGGACCGCGAGCAGGGCGGGCACCTGCTGCAGCGCGATGATGCAGGCGATGCCGAGGGTGAAGCCCTCCACCACCGGCCACGGCAGGACGGTCACCACCCGGCCCAGCCGGGCCAGGCCGGCGACGAGCACGAGCACCCCGGCGAGCACGGCGACCACGGCCACCGCCCCCGGGCCGTGCGCCGCGACGATCGGGGCGAGCACCACCGCCATCGCGCCGGTGGGCCCGGAGACCTGCACGTTCGAGCCGCCGAACACGGCCGCGACGATCCCGGCGACGACCGCGGTGACCAGACCGGCCGCCGGCCCGACCCCGGCGCTCGCGCCGAACGCCAGCGCGAGCGGCAGCGCGACGACGCCGACGGTCAGCCCGGCGGCCAGGTCGGCGCGCAGCGTGCGCGGGCGCAGGTCGTAGTCGGCACGGGCGGGCAGTAGTCCGCGCAGGCCGCTCACCGGCCGTGCTCGGCGGTCGCGTCGAGCAGGGTCTCCGGGGTCGCGCCCGGCAGCGGGGGCAGCGCCCGGGCGGCCTCCAGCCGGGCCTCGTCGCGGGTCAGGCTGGACAGCAGGAACGCCCGCGCGACGACCAGCAGCTCGGCGACCAGCGGTTCGGCCAGCCGGTAGTCGACCGCGTTGCCGGTCCGGGCCGAGGTGACCACGCCGGCCCGGCGCAGCACGGCGAGGTGCTGGGAGAGCTGGGACGCCTCGCAGCCGGTGATCTCCAGCAGCCGGGTGACCCCGACGCCGTCCGGGCCGGCCGCGGCGAGCTCCTCGAGCACCTGGATCCGGGCCGGGTGGGCCAGGCACTTGAACAGGTCGGCCTTGATCCGGTAGAGCGGTTCGGTGCTGCGCAGGCGTGCAGGCATTCGCCGTCGACCTCCTTGTTTGATGGAAATCTTAATCCATCAAACCGGGTCACGAGCGGGCGGTCTGCTCCGGGGTCTCGCCGAACTCGCGGGCGAAGGCGATCCGGAACCGTCCGAGGTGGGTGAAGCCCCAGCGGGCGGCGATCCGGGCGGGATCGGGCCGGTCGCCGTCGAGCAGGTCCCGGTGGGCGCCGTGCAGCCTGGTGTGCCAGAGCAGCAGCGCCGGATCGACACCGGCCCGGTGCAGGCTCGCCAGCGCGGTGCGGGCCGGCATCCCGGTCAGTGCGGCGAGATCCGCCGGGCCGATCGGTACGTCCGCGTGCGCGCACAGGTAGTCGGCCACCCGGGAGACGACGCCCCGGTCCAGCCGGGGCACCGGCCGCCTGGCCCGTTCGGCCGCGCCGTCGAGCACGGTGTTCGGGAAGGTCGCCAGGAAGGTGACGGCGAGCCGGTGGAAGGCGGCGTCCAGGACGACCGGGTTGTCGAGCAGCATCGGGTTGCCCAGCACCCGGTCGCGGACGTGCACGAGGGTGGCCTCCCACCACCGGGCCGCCGACTCGGACACCGGCCGCAGCCCGGTCAGCGCGAACCGCTCGGCCGGGATCCCGTGCACCTGCTCGGCGAACTCGGCGACCCGGCGCGCGTCCAGCGCGGCGACGTCGAGATCGATGTCCTCGACGACGTCCCGGAACCGGCCCTGCACCGGCATCACCGCGACGTCCCCGGCGCCGAGCCGGATCGAGCCGTACGCCTCGGTGTCCCACTCCATCCGGCCGTCGCAGACGGTGTCCACCACGTACCGGTTCTCCACCGGGTCCACCTGGGCGTCGATCCCCAGGGTGACCCACAGCTGGCTCAGCTCCAGGCCGGGGACGACCAGGGTGTCGTGGCCCATCTCGAACGCGCGCCCGCTCTCGGCGGGGCGCACCGAGGTGGCCGCGTAGTGCTCGGCGGCGAACTGCTCCACGACGGCGGGCTCGCTGGAGCGGAAGCTGATCCGGCCGACGCCGGTTCCGGGAACGCCATCGGCCACGTCGTCCTCCGTGCGGGTCGCCCGGGTGGGCGGTTTCCGGAACGTACCCCCGCCCGGCCCGGTGCGCGACCCGACCTGGCCCCCTGGTCAGCGGGTCTGCGCGACCACCCACGACAGGTAGTCGGCGCTGCCGCCGGTGACCGGCGCGGCGATGATCTCGGGGACGTCGTAGGAGTGCCGTTCCCGCAGGTGGTCGGTGAGGGCGTCGACCCGGTCGGCGGCGGTCTTGACCTCCACCCGCCACTCCGCCTCGGTCTGCACCGCACCGTCCCAGCGGAACACGCTGGTGACCGGGCCGGCGACCTGCGCGCAGGCACCGAGCCGGGCCGCCACCGCGCCCGCCGCCAGGTCGCGTGCGGCCGCCTCGCTGTCGGTGGTGGTCACGACGGTGCACACGGCGGCCCGGTTCTCACTCATGCCGGGCACCGTAGTGCGCGGGTTCTCCACATGTGGATCAGCTGTGGACAGCCGGCCCGGCCAGCGCCGCGACGTCGTCCGCGCAGCCCCAGGACAGCGTGATCCCGGACCCGCCGTGGCCGTAGTCGTGGATGACCCGCGGCCGGTCGGCGGTCGCCGGCTCGGCCTCCAGCCGGACCTCCGGGCGGGCCGGGCGCAGCCCGGCCACGTGCTCCAGCACCCGGGTCCCGCGCAGCGCGGGGGCGATGTCCACGCAGCGTTCGACGATGGCCGCGCCGACCGCCGGATCGGGGGTGGCGTCCCAGGCGCCCTCGTCGAGGGTGCCGCCGAGGATGCAGTCGTGCTCGCGGGGGTGCACGTAGGCGCGGCCGGCCGGGTGCGCCTCGTCGCGCACCGACAGGACCAGCCCGGGATTCGGGACCCGGACGATCTGCCCGCGGACCGGGATCACCGAGGTGTCGCCGGCCAGGGTGCGCGCGCCGAGCCCGGCGCAGTGCACGACCAGGTCGGCGTCCGCACCGGCCTCGGTCAGCGACGCCACCCGGCGTCGTTCCAGCGTGACGCCCCGGCGCCGGGCCTCGCCGGCCAGCCACGGCAGGTACACCGGCATCTCGACCAGCGGCACCGCGAAGCGCAGGCCGTGCCGGTAGCCGGGCGGCAGCTCGTCCGGGCGCGCGGGGCGGACCGGCCCGACCGCGGCCGCCCACCACTGCGGCTCCGGCTCGTGCCGGTAGAGGGTCAGCGACTCGCGCATCACCACGCCGGGCACGCCGTCGGCGGCCTGCGCGGCCAGCGTGCCGAACGTGCGGCGGCCCCAGTCGAGCACCTTGTCCCGCGGCCCGGAGCGGGTCGGGAACCACACCGCGGCCGCCAGGTGCGAGGTGGACTCGTGCACCGCGACGTCGGACAGCACCCGGACCGACCAGCCCCGCTCGCGCAGCCGGACCGCACAGCTCAGCCCGGCGATCCCGGCACCGACGACGACGGCCCGGCCGGTCATGCGGGTCAGACCTCGTAGGCGGCGTCGAAGAAGGCCAGCTCCAGGTCGACCGCGCGGACGAACAGCGCGGCCACCCGGTCCCGCCGCTGCGGGTCGAGACCGTCGGCGACCCGGTCCAGCTCGGCGCGCAGGAATGCCACCCACTCCTCGAACTCGACGCCGCGGTGCAGCTCGATCCACTCCCGGCAGATCGCGTCGTCCGGGAGCGCGGTGCCGGGCCGGGACGCCCAGTCCAGGTACAGCCACTCGGCGACCACCAGCACGGCGAGCGCCTCCGGGTACCCGTCGGTGCGCGCGGAGTCCATCAGCTCCAGGAACCCGACGGTGGGCGCGGCCCGCACCGGTGTGCTGCTGCCGTCGAGCTCGCCCAGCGAGCGTTCGAAGTAGTCGTTCTCCGGGCCGGCGACCAGCCCGAGCTGGCGGGCCAGCCGGACCCGGGGGACCGGCCGGTCGGCGTTCGCCACCGCCGCGCCGAGCAGCGCGACGAACGCGTCGACGAACTGGAGGTCCTGCTCCAGGTAGTGCCGCAGGACGGCGCGGTCCACCTTCCCGGTCCACAGCTCGTCGACGAAGCGGTGCCCGACCGCCGCGTCCCACACCGTCGTGCTCGACTCCCGCAGCTGCCCGCTGAACGACATGCCACCCACCGTAGGGCCCCGTCCGGGTCGGTCGCCTACGGTTGACCGATCATCGACCCGGAACGGGAGTGCGGACATGGCTGGGCGATCGCTGGTCCGCGGCGACGGGACGCCGCTGTGGCAGCAGCTGCTGGCCGATCTCCGCAGGCGGCTGGAGGACGGCGAGTTCGCGGCGGCGCTGCCCGGCGAGTTCGCGCTCGCCGCCGAGTACGCGGTGAGCCGCTACACCGTCCGCGAGGCGCTGCGCCGGATGCGGGAGGACGGCGCCGTCGTCGCCAGCCGCGGCCGGGTCGCCCGCCCGGCCGGTCCGGCCGCGATCGAGCAGCCGCTCGACGAGCCGTACTCGCTCTACGTCGCCGTCGAGGCGGCCGGCCGGACGCAGCGCAGCGTGGTCCGGACGTTCGAGGTGCGGGCCGACGGCGTCGTCGCCGCCCGGATGGGGCTGGAGGAGTCCACCCCGCTGGTGCACCTGGAGCGGCTGCGCCTGGCCGACGCCGAGCCGCTCGCCGTCGACCGGGTGTGGCTGCCCGAGGACCTGGCCGCACCGCTGCTGGACGTCGACTTCTCGCACACCGGTCTCTATCCCGAGTACCGGCGGCGCTGCGGGATCCGGGTGGACGGCGGCAGCGAGAACATCCGGGCGGTGATCCCCGGCCGCGGCGAGCAGGAGCTGCTGGGGATCGACGACGGCGTCGCCGCGCTGTCCATCGAGCGGCTCGGCCTGGCCGGCGGCCGGCCCGTCGAGTGGCGGCACACCCTCGTCCGCGGTGACCGGTTCTCGGTCACCGCGCAGTTCTCCGCCCGCGCCGGGTACCGGGTGGACCTCTCCGAGCCCACGGCGGACCGCCCGGCCGGCCGGTAGCGGCCGGCCGGACCGGCCCCCGTGCTCAGCGCGGGGACAGCCAGGTCGACGCGGCCACCAGCAGCGCGGCGGCGGCCCGCTCCAGGGTCGGCTCCACCCCGGTCGGCACGAACTGCGGCGAGTGCCCGCCCGGCGCCAGCCCGGCCGCGACGGCGGGCTGCGGGCGCTCCGGCCCGTCCGGGTAGAGGTCCGGATCGAACCCGCCGAAGTTCCAGAACACCGACGGCACCCCGGCCGCCGTCCCGAAGCAGCCGAAGTCCTCGCTGCCCGGCTTGGCCGGCGTCGGGTGCACCTGGTCGGCCCCGAAGTGCTCGGTGAACGCGCCGACCAGCGCGGTGGTGGCGGTCTCGTCGTTGACCAGCAGCGGGAAGTCGTTGATCGGCGCGATCTCCGGGGTGCGCGGGGCGCCCGCGGCGGCCGCCTCGGCGTCGACGATCCGGCGGATCGCGGCCAGCACGGTCTCCCGGACGTCCGGATCGAAGGTGCGGACGTTGAGCTTCAGCTCGGCCCGGTCCGGGATCACGTTCTCCTTCGACCCGGCCCGGATCGCGCCGACCGTCACCACGGCCACGTCGGACGCGGCGATCTCCCGGGACACGATCGTCTGCAGGCGCAGCACGATCGACGCGGCGATCACGATCGGGTCGACGGTGGTCTGCGGTGCGGAGCCGTGCCCGCCGCGGCCGAACACGGTCACCCGCAGGCTGTCCGCCGCGGCCATGAACACCCCGGGCCGGGCGTAGAGGTGCCCGCGCGGTGCGGAGGTGATGTGCTGGCCGAGCGCGACGTCGTAGCGCGGGAACCGCTCGGCGAACCCGTCGTCGAGCATCGCCCGGGCGCCGGCGCCGATCTCCTCGGCGGGCTGGAACACCGCGAGCACGGTGCCCGACCAGCGGTCCCGGTGCGCGGCGAGCCGCTCGGCGGCGCCGAGCAGCGCGGTGACGTGCGTGTCGTGCCCGCAGGCGTGCATGACCGGCGTGGTCTCGCCGTCCGGGCCGGTGCCGGTGGCGGTGCTCCGGTACGGCACGGCGGCCGCTTCGGCGACCGGGAGGGCGTCCATGTCGGCGCGCAGCAGCACCGAGGTCCCGTCGCCGTTGCGCAGCACCCCGACGACGCCGGTGCCGCCGACCCCGGTCGTCACGTCGTAGCCCGCGGCGGTGAGCCGGTCGGCGACGATCCCGGCGGTCCGTTCCTCGGCGAACGACAGCTCCGGGTGTTCGTGCAGGTCCCGGTACAGCGCGGCCAGATCGTCGATCCGGCCGGGCAGGCCGTCGGTGAGTGCCGCGGCCAGGCCGGCGGACGGGGTCGGGACGGCGGAAGCGGTCATTGGCTCCTTCTCTCCTGGTGGGTCGGTCGTGCTCACCCGGTTCACAGCGGCGCCCCGGGCGGCGGCGCCGGCAGCTCGGCCGGGTGCTCGTGGGCGGCCCGTTCGATCGCCGCCCAGCGGGCCCGCACCGCGGCCCGCGTCGTGTCGCGCCACCACGGCCCGGCGGCGACCGTCTCGACGGCGGCGATCCGGGCGTGCTGGTACAGCGCGGGATCGGCGAGGGTGGTCTCGAACCGGCGGAGCAGGGTCCAGCCGACCGTCTCGGTGCACGGGTCGCCGGTGTCCGCGCCGAGCAGCCCGATCGCGTGGCCGGCGGTGACGGCGAGCAGCTCGGTGAGCACCGCGCGGTCGCCGGGGGCCTCGGCGACCCGGTTCAGCCGGGCCGGGGCGAGCAGCGGTCCGGCGACCACGTCGACGGCCGCGACGACGGCGGCGGTGGCGTCGAACGCGTCCGCGGTGCGCCGGGCGAACCGGCCGTCGCGGGCGGGCCGCCCGGCGGCCGGCCCGGGCAGCGGCCGGACGTGCGCGGGCACCCGGACCTGCCCGGGATCCAGCAGCGGGGCCAGCGCGGCGAGCGCGGCCAGCTGCTCGTCGTCGCCGACCGGGGTGACGGCGCCGTCGAACCCGGCGGTGGTGGTGTCGGCGTAGCGGCGGCGGGTGCCGCCGACCAGCTTCGCGACGGCGGTCGCCTGGTGCCGGTGCAGCAGCTGCAGCAGCAGGAACCGGCGTTCCAGTTCCTGCGGGTCGCTGCCCGGCGGCACCACGGCCGGGGAGAACCGGCGCAGCGCGGCGGACCGGACCGCGAGCACCTCGGCGAGCGCGCCGAGCGGTTCACCGGGCACGACCCAGGTGGCGCCGCAGGCGTCGGCGGCGTCGTCGGTCCGCGCGTCGGCGTCGGTGACCCAGGTCGGCGCGGTGTCCGGCGGCGGCTCCTGGCTGCCGCCGTAGAGCCGGGCCACCTGGTGGTGGTCCCACGGTCCCAGCTGCTCGGCGTAGGGGAGGTGGGCGACGGGGCGGTCGCCGTCGACGGTGAACCGCGGCGCCGGGTAGTCCATCACCGACGGCACGGAGTGGGTGTGCGAGGCGAAGTTGTGCGCGAAGCCGAGGCCGTGCCCGATCTCGTGCGCGGCGAGCTGCCGCAACCGGGCGGCGACGACGGCCTCGACGGCGGCCGGGCCGTCCGGCCCGCCGGTGTAGGGGGCGAGCACCGCCTCGGCGAGCGCGCGGACCTGCTCGATCCGGTGCGACCCGAGCCGGACGACGGCGCGCAGCACCTCCCCGGTCCGCGGGTCGAGCTGGGTGAGGCCCATCGACCAGCCGCGATCGGCCCGGTGCACCCAGTAGACGACGTTGCGGCGCGGATCGTCGAGATCGGCCCCGGCCGGCAGCGGCTCGACCCGGAACATCTCCGGCAGGCCGGCCGCGGCGAACGCCTCGGCCCAGCGGTTCCCGCCGGTGAGCACGGCGTCGCGCACCGCGTCCGGCATCGCCGGGTCCAGTGTGAACACGATCGGCCGGCCGGGCCGGAAGCGGGCGGCGAGGGTGACCGGGGCGTCCCGCAGGTGGATCCGGTCGTACCGGTGCACGGTCAGCCGGGCGGTCGCGCCGGAGCCGGGATCCAGCTCGACCGGCCGGTAGCCCGGTTCCGGCGGCGGGCGCAGGGTGACCTGCTGGTGCACGGTGACGGTGTCCGCCGGTGCGGGTGCCAGTGGCGGGTGCGGCGGGCCGAAGCGGGGCTGCGGCGCGTCCGGCTCGACCGGGCGGGGCACCCGGAAGGTGAGCGCGGCCTCGATCGCGGTCACCTCGCCGTAGCGGCGCACCGCGACCACCCGGGACAGCGCCGGATCCGGCTCGACCGCGGTCCCGGCCGCGACGGCGAGCCGGCGCGCGGCACCGACCAGATCGACCAGCCCGAGCGGGGCCGGATCGAACGCGCCGTCGCCGGCGGCCGGGCAGACGGCGAGGGTCGATCCGGCGAACGAGCGGTCGGCGGCCGACCGTTCCTCGGGTGTCGTCCCGGATCCGCCGTACGCGGTGTTCGCGCAGACCACGGCGTGCCCGTCCGGTCCGGCCGGTGCGGTGCGGCAGAGCAGCGACGGGCCGATCTCGCCGCGGTCGAGCCCGGTGGCGGCCAGCCCGAGCCCGCCGACGACGGTGGCGTGCACGAGCAGATCGGTGCCGGTGGGCACAGCAGACACAGCAGACACAGGGGGCACAGCGGGCGGCACCGTGGGTACAGGGGGTACAGGGGGTACAGGGGGTACAGGGGGCGGCACCGTGGGGCTCACCCGGCGCTCCCGGCGGCGGCCCGCCTGCGGCCGGGGACGGCGGTGAGCAGTGCGCGGGTGTGCTCGGCGACCGGGTCGGCGAACACCTCGGCGACCGGGCCGGTCTCGACCAGCCGGCCGTGGTGCAGCACGGCGACGTCGTCGCACACCTGCTCGATCACGGCCAGGTCGTGCGAGATGAACAGCACGGTGAGGCCGCGCTCGGCGTGCAGCCGGTCCAGCAGGTCGAGCACCCCGGCCTGCACCGAGACGTCCAGCGCGGAGGTGATCTCGTCGGCCACCACCAGGTCGGGCCGGGTGACCAGGGCGCGCGCGATCGCGATCCGCTGCCGCTGGCCGCCGGAGAACTGGTGCGGGTAGCGGTCGGCGGCATCGGCCGGCAGGGCCACCTCGGCCAGCGCCTCGACGATCGCCGCGCGATGGGCGCGGACCCGGGCGCGGGCCGGGTCGAGGGCCTCGGCGAGGGTCTGCGCGACGGTGCGCCGCGGGTTCAGCGAGAAGTAGGGGTCCTGCGGGACGAGCTGCATCCGCCGCCGTTCCCGGCGGCCCAGGCCCGCGGTGTCCCGGCCGTCGAGCAGTACCCGGCCCGCGGCCGGGCGGATCGCGCCGAGGATCGTGCGGGCCAGCGTCGACTTGCCGGAGCCGGACTCGCCGACCAGGCCGACCGTGCGTCCGGTCCGCACCCGCAGGTCGATCCCGTGCAGCACCGGCACCGCCCGGGCGCCGCGGCCGAACCGGACGGACAGGTCCTCGACACGGAGCAGGTCCGGGCCGCTCACCGCTGCACCTGCCCGGCCGAGAGCCGGGGCACCGCGTCGAGCAGCATCCGGGTGTAGGGGTGCCGCGCCTCGCCGGCGCGCAGGGTGTCCCGGTCGAGCTCCTCCACGATCCTTCCCTCCTTCATCACCAGCACCCGGTCGCACAGCTCCTCGACGACGCCGAGATCGTGCGAGATGAACAGCACGGCGGCGCCGGTCTCGTCGCGGACCCGTTCGATCTCGCGCAGGATCCCGGCGGCGACGGTGGTGTCCAGCGCGGTGGTCGGTTCGTCGGCGATCAGCAGCGCCGGCCGGGCGGACAGCGCCGCGGCGATCATCGAGCGCTGCCGCATCCCGCCGGACAGCTCGTAGGGCCGGGCCCGCAGCAGCCGCTGCGGATCGACGATGTGCACCCGTTCCAGCAGCTCCGACATCTCCGCGGTGGCCCGGTCGCGGTCGTGGCCGCGGTGCACCCGCAGCACCGAGGTCAGCTGGCCCGCCATCCGGCGGGTGGGCGAGAAGGTGGTGCCCGGATCCTGGTAGACGACGGCCGCGGCGTCGACCAGCTCGCGGGCGGACGGGGCGCCGAGCAGGTCGGTCCGGTCGATCCGCAGCTCCGCGGCCTCGGCGGTGAGCCCGTCGGGCAGCAGCCGGGCCAGCGACAGCGCGGTGAGCGACTTCCCGCTGCCGGACTCGCCGACCAGCCCGAGCACCTCGCCGCGGCCGATGCCGAACGACACGCCGTCGACCAGCGCGGTGCCGTCCGGCCGCCGGACCCGCAGGTCCCGCACCGAGACCACGTGCGGATCGGCCGGATCGGCCGGGGCCGGGTCGGTCGGGGTGGCCGGGGTGGCCGGGGTGGCCGGGGTGCTCGCCGCCTGGTCGGCCGGGGCGGGATCGGCCGGGGTGCCGGCACCGGCCGTCGCGGGGGGACCGGCGACCGCCCGCTGCGCACCCCCGCGCGGGGCCGCGGCACGCGGGTCGGCGGCGGCGGCCAGCCCGTCGCCGACGAGCATCGCGCCGACCGAGATCAGCACGATCATCAGGGTGGGCCCGACGACCTCGATCGGCCGGGTGTAGATCGCCGGCAGCCCGTCGGCGAGCAGCCGGCCCAGGTCGTAGTCGGGGGTCTGCACGCCGAGCCCCACGAACGACAGCGCGGACATCGCGACCAGCGCGGTGGAGAAGGTCGCGGCCAGCTGGATGAGCAGCGGCTCGGCGGTGTTCGGCAGCAGGTGCCGGGTGATCAGCGCCCGCCGGCCGACCCCGGCCATCCGGGCGGTGGTCACGTAGTCGCGCTGGTACACCGAGGCGGCGAGGTTGGCGGCCAGCCGGGCGATGGCCGGGATGTTCGCCAGCGCCACCGCGGTGACCAGCTGCCAGCGCCCGGCGCCGAGGATCGCCGCGATGACGATGGCGATCAGCAGCTCCGGATAGGACACGGTGATCTCGATGCCGCGCCGGACGAGCTCGCGGGCCCGCCGCGGCAGCGTCCACACGCCGATGCCGATCAGCACGCCCGCGGTGGTCGACACCGCGGTGGCGACCAGCGCCATGAGCAGGCTGGCCTCCGCCCCGATCAGCGCGCGGGCCAGCAGGTCGTGGCCGAAGTCGTCGGTGCCGAGCCAGTGCGCGGCCGAGGGCGGCGCGGCGACGTCGGACCCGAGCCGTTCGGCGGCCGGGCGCAGGGTCAGCGACGCGACGGCGACGACCGCGACCGTCACCCCGAGGATCGCGGTTCCCGCGACCAGGGTGGGGGTCCAGCGCAGCCGCCGCGGCGCGACCGGCGCCGCAGGTGCGGCCGGGGTGGTCGTCGGGTCAGCCATGGTCGTCTCCTCGCACCCGCGGGTCGACGGCGCCCAGCACGACGTCGACCGCGGTCGTCATCAGGGCGGACAGCACGGCGAGCACCAGCACGATGCCCTGGATGAGCGGGTAGTCCTTGGTGGCGACGGCGTTGACCACGCCGAGGCCGAGCCCCGGCCAGCCGAACACGGTCTCCACGCTGATCGCGCCGCCGAGCATGCCGACCAGCACGATCCCGCTGAGCGTCAGCGTGCTGGTGAGCAGGTTCGGCAGCACGTAGCCGAGTGCGGTGCGGGCGGTGCCCAGCCGCCAGCCGCGTGCGGTCCGGACGAAGTCCTGTTCCAGCACCACCGCGGTCTCCCGGCGCACCACCCGGGAGATCAGGCAGATCGAGGGCAGGCTCAGCGCGAGTGCGGGCAGCAGGATCGACGCACCCGGGTTCGACCGGGTGTAGGCGGGTGGCAGCAGTTGCAGTGACACCGCGAAGACCAGCACCAGCAGGGTGGCCATCACGTACGGCGGGATCGCGGCGACGAACGCGGTGCCGTGCGAGAACGCGGTGTCCAGCCGGCGGCGCCGTCCGCCGCGGGTGAGCGCCCCGACGGCCATCCCGAGCGGGACGGCGACCAGGAGCACCACGATGAGCGCGAGCACCGACAGCGCCGCGGTGAAGGGCAGCCGCCGCAGCACCACCTCGGCGACCGGCGCGTTCAGCGAGAACGAGTGCCCGAGATCGCCGCGCAGCAGCCCGCCGAGGTAGGCGAGGAACTGCTCGGTCAGCGGGCGGTCCAGCCCGAGCTGGGCCCGGATCCGTTCGATCTGCTCGGTGGTGGCGTCCGGGCCCGCCGCGCTGACCGCCGGATCGCCGGGGATCAGCGGCACGATCACGAAGGTCAGCACGACCGCGATCACGACGGTCCCGGCGAGCCCGCCGAGCCTGCGCAGCGCGAACGGGCCCCAGGAGGCGCCGTCCCGGCGGCGGGTGGGCGTCGCGGCGGTCACGGCGCACCCACCCGCAGCGTGGCCAGGTCGACGTAGTCGTCGAACACCGACACGGTGACGTCCGGGCCGGTCACGAAGGTGTTCGGGTTGCCGGCCAGCGGCACCACGTCGGTGCGCTCGAACAGGGTCTCCTGGGCCCGCTGGAACGCGGCGCAGCGACCGGCGTCGTCGGCGGCGGCGAGGCCGGCGGCCAGCGCCGCCTCGCCCTCGGGATTGACCGAGGCGCTGTAGTTGCGCCCGCCGTCCTCGACGCCGGTGCCGATCACCCGGTCCAGCGAGGCGCTGATCGCGCCGACCGAGTTGAGGTCGCCGAGGAACACCATGTCCCAGTCGGCGCCCCCCTCGGCGATCGTGGACCAGAACGTGGCGTTGTCGACCTTGTCCATCCGTACCTCCGCACCGGCGTCCCGGACCGCCTGGAACAGGTAGTCGGCGCCGCCGCTGAACTGCCGGTTCGCCGTGTTTCCGATGATCGTGATCGGGCCCGCACCGGTGAGCGCGGCGGCCGCGGCCGCCGGGTCGTGCGGTTGCAGCAGCGACCGGTCGGTGCTGGTGCAGGCGAAGCTGGCCGGGGTGACCGAGGTCAGCAGCTCCGCGGTGCCCTTGCTGAACACCTGGTTGAACGCCCGCTGGTCGATCGCCGCGGCGACCCCGCGACGCAGGTCCGGCCGGTCGGCGAACACCCGCCCGGGGCGCTGGTTGAACACCACGTACGCGGTCGAGGAGGTCACCCGGTACTGGTGCAGGTCGGGCTGCGCGGCGAACCGGGCGACGGCGGCCGGATCGGCGAACTGGCCGAGATCGAGGTCGCCGGCCAGGATCTGGTTGGCGACCGTGGACTGGTCGGTGGTGATGCCGGCCTCGATCCGGCGCGGCGGGGTGCCGCGCAGCGGTTCGGCGAACTCCGGCCAGGCGTCGTAGCCGGGCCGCAGGTCGAAGGCGTAGGAGAGCCCCTGCTGGGCCTGCGCGAGCACGTACGGCCCGGAGTAGGCGCCGGGCACGGTGCCGGCGTCGAGCCCCTCGGGATCGGCGATCCCGGCCGGGCAGACGATCCCGGCCTGGGCGATCGCCAGGCCCTGCGGGAGCGTGGTGAACGGCTCGGAGAGGGTGACCTGCACCCGTCCGGCGGCGTCGTCGGCGGTGACCTGCACGTCGCCCGGCCCGAACACCAGGTTCTTCCAGGTGGACCCCAGCTCCGGATCGGCCAGCCGGGCGAGCGACCCGGCGACCACCGACGCGGTGATCGGGGTGCCGTCCGCGCAGTCGGCGCCGGACCGGATGTCGAAGGTGTACGACGCGGCCGACTCGCTGCTCCAGCCGGTGGCGAGCCCGCCGACCAGCTGCCCGCCGTCGTCGCGGCGGAGCAGGGTGTCGTAGAGCAGTCCGGCGACCTGGAAGGTCTGCTGGCCCTGCGCCTGGGCGGGATCGAAGCCGGACGGGTCGCTGTTGAGGACGGTGCGGACGGTGCCGGTCTCGGCGGGTCCCGCGGCCGGGCCGGCGCAGCCGGCGAGCAGCGTGGCGCCGAGCGCGAGCGCCCCGGCGAGCCGGGCCGGGCGCCTCACGGCAGGACCTTCCCGTCCGGCCCGAGCCGCAGCCAGGCCCGTTTCAGGGTGTGCGCCTGCAGCGTCATGTCCGCGGAGTGCACGCCGGGCAGCGCGCCGACCACCCGGGTCAGGTACTCGTAGAGGTCGCCGTAGCCGGGCAGCGAGCCGTGCAGGCAGAGATTGAACCGGCCGGTCGTCGCGCTGACGTAGCGGGTGGACGGCTCCTTCGCGAGCCGCCTGCCGACCTCCTCCAGCTCGGCCGGCTCGACGGCCAGCCACTGCAGGAAGTTCACGTCGAAGCCGAGCACCGGCGGCTCGAACATGGTGCGGAAGCGCAGGCAGCCGCGGGCGACCAGGGACTCGACCCGGCGGGCGGCGGTGGACTCGCCGATCCCGGTGTGCGCGGCGATCCGGGAGTAGGTGGCGCGGCCGTCCCTGGCGAGCAGCCGGGCGATCGCGAACTCCTGCTCGGTGAGCTGCTCGGTCTGCTGCCAGCGGGTGTGCTCGGGGATCGCGGCGGCCGGGCGCAGCGCGGCGACCGCGGCCGGGTCGAGCAGCCCGGTGTCCCACTCCTCGAAGGCCAGGAACTTCCGGACGACGACCATCGACTCGGTCTCGGCGATGTCGTCCGGCCGGGGCAGCTCGTCGACCAGCACGGTCGCGACGTCCTCGTGCCGGCGGACGACGATCTCGGCCGCGACGTCCGCGCTGCCGGACAGCACGGTGGCGAACCGGGTGACCGGCAGGTCGGCGAGCGCGGCGGCGACCGCGTTCGCCCGGCCCGGCCGGCAGCGCACCCGCAGCAGCAGCGAGATGCCGAGCCCGCAGCGCAGGTCGTCGAGCAGGCCGGTCACCTTGACGGTGCGGGACTCCAGCAGCTGCTGGCCGCGCCGGGCCACGGTCGTCTCGGGCGCGCCGATGGCCTCGGCGACCGCGGTCCACGACGCGCGGCCGTTGGCCTGCAAGGCGGCGACGATACGGCGGTCCAGCTCGTCGAGCTTGGCGAAATCACCCACAAGCTCACTCTGTGGTGGGGGATATCTCCAAGTCAACCGTCAGCGATGGTGGAAACCACCGCTTAACCCAGGGTCATCTGCACGCTACGCCGGGACGGACACGCCGATCCCGCCCGGGGTGTCCGCGCCGTAGCGGGCGATCTCGGCGGGCAGGTCGAGCCGGTCGGTGCGCATGTCGGTGTCGTCGCCGAGCAGTGCGGCGGGCACCAGCCAGCACACCTCGAACTCCAGCCCGTCCGGGTCGTGCGCGTAGAGCGCCTTGGTGGAGCCGTGATCGGAGGCGCCGACCAGGGCGCCGGCCCCGCGCAGCCGCTGCTCGACGGCGGCCAGCTCGCCGAGGGTGTCGACCTCCCAGGCCAGGTGGTAGAGCCCGACGGTGGACCGGCCGGCCTGCGAGGCCCCGGCCCGGTCGCCGAGCGCGAACACGGCGAGATCGTGGTCGTTGGTCGAGCCGGCCGCCTGCAGGAAGGCGCCGCGCCCGCCGGGGAGCTCGACGACCGTGCGGAAGCCGAGCACGTCGCGGTAGAAGGCGACGCTGCGGGCGGCGTCGCGGACGTAGAGCACGGCGTGGTTGAGGCGCTGGACGGGCATGGTCGCTCCCAAAAAGTTGAACTCTCAACTTGAACGGTACGCCCGGCGGTCCGGAAGTTCAACGGATGCGAGGTCTTGTCCGTTTCGTCAACCCCCTTTAATCTCTGTGCACAAGACGCACTTCAGTTGCATATGTTGCACACCCAGGGTGGCGAGGTCGCCGCTCGAGGAAGGACGAGGATGTCCGTACCGAACCTGCGGGCCCGCCTGCTCGTCGCGCTGACCGCGACCGCTGCGCTGGTGCTCACCGGATGTGCCGACCGCTCGGGCGGCGGCGCCGCCGCCGGGGACGACTTCCCCACGGGCACGATCACGATGTTCACCCCGACCTCGGCGGGCGGCGCGACCGACCTCACCGCGCGCACCCTCGCCACCGAGATGGAGGCCGATCTCGGCACGTCCATCGTGGTCGACAACCGGCCCGGCGGATCCGGCTCGGTGGGCATGGCCCATCTCGCCGGCCTGGCGCCGGACGGCTACTCGATCGCCGTCCTGCCGGTCGAGGTGAGCATGCTCGGCCACCAGGGCTACGACACCGATCCCGCCGACTACGACTTCCTCGGCCAGGCCAACACCCAGCCCGGCACCGTCGCGGTGCCGGCGTCCAGCCCGTACACCACGCTCGACGAGCTGCTCGCCGCCGCCGGCGCCGAGCCGGGCCGGGTCACCGTTTCCAACGCCGGTCCCGGATCGAGCTGGGAGGCCGCGTCGAAGGAGCTGGCCCGCACCGCGGGCGTCGAGTTCCAGGGCGTCCCGTTCGACGGCGGCGCCCCCGCGGTGGCCGCCGCGGTCGGCGGGCAGGTCGACGCCGTCGTCGCCGGCATCGGCGAGACCGCACCCGCGCACGACGACGGCCGGCTCCGCGTGCTCGCCGTCTTCACCCCGGAGCGGGCGCCCGCCCTGCCCGACGTGCCCACCGCGACCGAGCTCGGGCACGACGTCGTCACCGGCAGCTGGGCCGTCCTGGCCGCACCGGCCGGCCTGCCCACCGAGGTCCGCGACCGGCTGGAGGCCGCCGTGCGCACCGCCGTCGACGCCGAGGGCTACCGGGAGCTGATCACCAGCGGCGGGAACCTGGTCGAGTACCGCTCCGCCGCCGACACCACCGCCTTCGTGCAGGAGGAGCACCAGCGGTTCGGGGAGCTCGCCGAGGCCGGGCAGTGACGGCCGCGACCACCGGGACGACGGCCGTGACCACCGGCGAACCGCAGGCCGGCACCGGGACCGCTCCGGGGCCGCGCGCCCGGCTCCGCGAGCTCGCCGTCGCCGGAGTGGTGGCCGGCGTCGCGGTGGTCGTGCTGGTCGCCGCCGCCGGCATCACCTCCTCGGTCGACGGCGGCGCGCTCGGCCCCCGCTGGTGGCCGAGCGTGCTCGGGGCGCTGCTGCTCGCCGGTGCGGTCGCCGTCGCGGCGACCGGCCTGCTCCGCCCGCGCCCGGCCGAGGGCGAGCCGACCCTGGGTGGGCTGCTCCGGCTCGCCCTGGTGCTGGCGCTCGTCGCCGGTTTCGGGCTCGCCTGGTACCGGCTGCACTTCCTGCTGGTGATGCCGTTCCTGCTGGCCGGCCTGGTCGCCGTCGGCGGCGGCCGCGGCCTGCGTGACCTGCTGCTCGTGCCCGCCCTCGCGACCGCCGTCCTCTACGGCGTGTTCGGCCTGCTGCTGCGGGTCCCGCTGTGACCGCGCTGCTGGACGGCGTCGGCGCGCTGCTCGACCCGACGATCGGGCTGTGCCTGCTGATCGGCGTGCTGCTCGGGACGCTGGTCGGCGCCGTCCCCGGGGTGACCGCGACGATGGCGGTCGCGCTGGCCGCCGGGTTCACCCTCACCCTGGAGCCGCTGCAGGGCCTCGCCGTGCTGCTGTCGATCTACGTCGCGGCCCAGTTCGGCGACCGGGTGCCGGCCATCCTGATCAACACGCCGGGCACCCCCGCGTCGATCGCGACCACCTTCGACGGCTACCCGATGGCGAAGCAGGGCCGGGCCGGGATCGCGCTGACCAGCTCCGCGCTGGTCTCCGCGGTCGGCTCGGTGGTCGGCATCGCGATCCTGCTGCTGGCCGCCCGCCCGCTCGCCGACCTGGCGCTCGGGTTCGGCCCGCCGGAGCTGTTCGCGCTGGTCGTGTTCGGGCTGACGATGATGATCGGGGTCGCGGCCGGGAAGGTCACCAAGGGCCTCGTCGCCGGTGTCGCCGGGCTGCTGCTCGGCACCGTCGGCCGGGACCCGATCACCGGCGACGCTCGGTTCACCCTCGGCGTCGACGAGCTCAGCAGCGGCATCCCGTTCATCGCCGCGATCGTCGGCCTGTTCGGCGTCGCCGAGGTGCTGCACCAGGTCCTCTGCTCGCGCACCGGGGACCGGCCCGCGCCGATCACCCAGCTCGGGCAGTGGTGGCCGAGCCGGGAGGACCGCCGCACGCTGCGCCGGCCGACCGCGATCGGGGCCGGGGTCGGCGCCGTCGTCGGGATCGTCCCGGGCGCCGGCGGCGACATCGCCGGGGTGATCGGCTGGGACCGGGCCCGGCGCGCGTCGCGCCGCCCGCAGGACTTCGGCCGGGGCTCGCTGGAGGGCGTGGCCGCCGCGGACACCGCGAGCACCGCGACGATGGGCGGCTCGGTCACCACCACCCTGGCGATCGGTGTGCCCGGCGACTCGGTGATGGCCGTGATGCTCGGCTCGATGATCATCTGGGGGTTGCAGCCCGGCCCGTCGCTGTTCGTCAACTCGCCGGACCTGGTGTGGAGCATCGGGACGATCATGCTGCTGGCCACCGCCGGTGCGCTGGCGCTGGCACTGGTCCGGATGCGCGGCGTGGTCAAGCTGCTCGCGCTGCCGCAGCACCACCTGTGGGCGGTGATCCTCACCTTCTGCATGGTCGGGACCTTCGCCGTGCAGAACAGCGTGTTCGACGTCGGCCTGATGATGGTCTTCGGCCTGATCGGGCTGTTCATGCGCCAGTTCGGCTTCCCGCCGGGACCGCTGGTGCTCGGCCTGATCCTCGGCCCGCTGGCCGAGAGCAGCCTGCGCCGCGCACTGCTCATCGACGGCGCCGCCGCGATCTACACCAGCCCGGTCGCGCTCGGGCTGCTGCTGCTCGGCGCGCTCGCACTGGCCGGTCCGGCACTGCGCCGGATCGTCCGCCGCCCCGGCAGGAAGGAAGACCGTGACGCCGTCCGCGCCCCCTGAGGAGCTCGACGTCCTCTGCATCGGCGAGAGCATGATCCTCGTCGCCCCGGTGCACCCGGAGCCGCTGGAGCACGCCGGGGAGGTCGCGCTCGGCGTCGGCGGGGCCGAGTCGACCGTGGCCCTCTACCTGGCCGAGCGCGGGCACCGCAGCGCCTGGCTGAGCCAGGTCGGCGACGACGCGCTGGGCAGGCGGATGGTCGCCGCCGTCGCCGCCCCCGGGGTGGACGTCTCGGCCGTCCGGGTGCTGCCCGGCGCGCCCACCGGCGTCTACTTCAAGGACCCCGGCCCGGAGGGCACCCGCGTCCTCTACTACCGCGCCGGCTCGGCGGCGTCCCGGATGGACCCGTCCGTGCTGGACGCGGTGCGCTGGGACCGGACCCGGATCGTGCACGTCTCCGGGATCACCGCCGGGCTCTCGGCGGGCTGCCGGGAGCTGCTCGACGCGGTGTTCGGTCCGGCCCGCGAGCACGGCGTGACGGTCTCGTTCGACGTCAACCACCGGCCCGGGCTGTGGTCGGCGCAGGCCGCCGCCCCGGTGCTGCGCGAGCTGGCCCGCCGGGCCGACGTGGTCTTCGTCGGCCGCGACGAGGCGCACACGCTGTGGGGGACCGGCGGCCCGGCCGAGGTCGCCGCGCTGCTGGCCGGTGCCGGGCGGGTCGTCGTCAAGGACGGCCCGGTGGGCGCCACCGAGATCACCCCCGGCGCGCCGCCGGTGTTCGTGGCCGCACACCAGGTCGACGTCGTCGAGGCGGTCGGCGCCGGCGACGCGTTCGCCGCGGGATACCTGTCGGCGCTGCTGCGCGGGGAGAATGCGACCAGCCGGCTGCGCACCGGTCACGATCTCGCGGCCCGCGCGCTGAGCAGCACGCACGACTTCCTGCCCGTCCCCACGAGGTGATCATGTCGCAGAGCATCCAGCGCGCCGCCGAGGTCCTGGAGTTCGTCAGTGTCGCACCGCGCACCCAGCTGGAGGTGGCCGAGCACCTGGGCGTGCACCGGTCGACCGGGCTGCGCATCCTGCACACGCTCACCGAGTGCGGCCTCACCCGGCGGCACGCCGACGGCCGCTACGGCGTCGGGTACCGGCTGGCCGGGCTGGCCGCGATCGCCGTCGAGCAGTTCGACCTGAGCGCGCTCGCCCGCCCCTACCTGGTCGGGCTCGGCGCCGAGTGCTCGCACACCGTGCACCTGGCGGCGCTGGAGGACAGCGCGATCGTCTACGTGGACAAGATCGAGCAGCCCGGCATGGTCCGGCTGTACTCCCAGGTCGGGCAGAAGGTCTGCCTGCACACCGCCGGGGTCGCCAAGGCGATCCTGGCGCACCTGCCCGCCGAGCAGGCCGACGCGCTGCTCGACACCGCCGACTTCGCCCGGCACACCGACACCACCATCACCACCCGCGAGCGGTACCGGGCCGAGCTGGCCCGGGTCGTCGAGCGCGGCTGGGCCGTCGACGACGGCGAGTACGAGGACTACGTCAACTGCATCGCGATGCCGGTGCGCGACCACGCCGGGCGGGTGATGGCGGCGGTCTCGGTGACCGCGCTCAAGGCCCGGGCCACGCTCGACGACCTCGATCTGCTGCGCCCGCGGCTGGCCGAGGTCACCACCCACATCTCCGAGGAGCTCGGATGGCGGACCTGACCCACTTCTTCGACGCCGAGCTGGGCGAGCGCCCGCTGATGGCGATCCTGCGCGGACTGCCGCCGGACCGGACCGTCGAGCTCGCCGAGCGGGCCTGGGACGCCGGGTTCGGCGCCGTCGAGGTGCCGGTGCAGTCGGCCGCGTCGCTGGACGCGCTGCGGGCCACCGTCGACGCCGGCCGCCGCCGCGGCCGCCCGGTCGGTGCCGGCACCGTGCTGTCCCCGGAGCACGTCACCCGGGCCGCCGCGGCCGGGGCCGCCTTCACCGTCTCGCCGGGCACCGATCCGGCCGTCGCGGCGGCCAGCGCCACCGCCGGGCTGGCGCACCTGCCGGGCGTCGCGACCGCCACCGACGTGCAGCGCGCCGTCGGGCTCGGCCTGCGCTGGCTCAAGGCGTTCCCGGCGTCGCTGCTGGGGCCCGGCTGGTTCGGCGCGATGCACGGCCCGTTCCCGCAGGTCCGGTTCGTCGCCACCGGCGGGATGGACGCCGGCAACGCGGCCGGGTACCTGGCCGCGGGCGCCGCCGCGGTCGCCGTCGGCTCCGCGCTGGAGGACCTCGCCGCCGTCGACCGGCTCGCCGCGCTCGCCTGAGCGTCCGGCCCCCCACGACCCACCGTCCCCGGATCCGCGAGGAGAACCCGTGACCACGCACGTCACCCCCGCCCACGTCCCCGCCGCCGACCGCTACGACCGGATGCCGCACCGCCGCGCCGGGCGCAGCGGGCTGCAGCTGCCCACGGTCTCGCTGGGCATGTGGCACAACTTCGGCGACGACACCCCGATCACCCGGCAGCGGGAGATCCTGCACCGGGCGTTCGACCTGGGCATCACCCACTTCGACCTGGCGAACGGCTACGGCCCGCCGTTCGGGTCGGCGGAGAAGAACGTCGGCCGGATCCTGGCCGAGGACTTCGCCGGGCTGCGCCACGAGCTGATCGTCTCGACGAAGGCGGGCTACCCGTTCTTCCAGGGCCCGCACGGTTCCGGCGGCGGCCGCGGCCACCTGCTCACCAGCCTGGACCACTCGCTGACCAGCCTGCGGCTGGACCACGTCGACATCTTCTACAGCCACCGCTACGACCCCGACGTGCCGCTGGAGGAGACGGCCGCCGCGCTCGACGCCGCGGTGCGCTCCGGGAAGGCCCGCTACGCCGGGATCTCGTCGTACTCGGCGCAGCGCACCCGGGAGATGGCCGCGATCCTGCACCGGCTCGGCACCCCGCTGGTGCTGCACCAGCCGTCGTACTCGCTGCTCAACCGGTGGGTGGAGCAGGGCGAGCCGAGCCTGCTCGACGTGCTCGGCGACGAGGGGATCGGCGCCATCGCGTTCTCCGCGCTGGCCCAGGGCCTGCTCACCGGCAAGTACCTGCACGGCGTCCCGGAGGGCTCGCGCGCCACCCAGGGCAAGACGCTGCGCGAGGGCATGCTCGGCGAGGAGAACCTGGCCCGGATCAAGGCGCTGCACGAGATCGCCCGCGGGCGCGGCCAGACGCTGGCCCAGATGGCGCTGGCCTGGGTGCTGCGCGACCCGCGGATCACCTCGGTGCTGGTCGGGGCGAGCCGGCCGGAGCAGCTCGACGACTCGGTCGGTGCGCTGGCCGCGCCGCCGTTCACCGACGACGAGCTCACCGAGATCGAGCAGTACGCGCAGGACGGGGGGCTCAACATCTGGGCCGCCTCGTCGGACGCGTGAACGCCCCGCCGCTGGAGCGGATCGAGGCCGACGAGCGCGCGCTGGTCTTCGACGGCTGCACCCGCGACGACGCCTGGGAGCTGGGCTGCCTGCTGCGGGCCGCCGCCGTCGGCGCCGGGCACGGGCTGAGCATCGGCGTGGCGCTGAACGGCCAGTGGGTGTTCGGCTGCGTGCTCGACGGCGCCACCGCCGACAACGACCTGTGGCTGCGGCGCAAGGCCGCCACCGCCCTGCACTACCAGCGCAGCTCGCTCGGCGTCGCGGCCTGGTTCGCCGAGCGCGGCCTGGACTTCGACACCGACTCCCGGCTGCCCGCCGACGGGCACGCCGCCCGCGGCGGCGCGTTCCCGATCCGCACCACCGGTGCGGGGACCGTCGGGGTCGTGTCGGTGTCCGGGCTCCCGCACGTCGAGGACCACGCGTTCGTCGTCGCGCAGCTGCGCGCCCACCTGGGCCGCTGACCCGACCGGAAGGAACCCCCGTGCACCCCGACGAGGTACGACGCCGGATCGCCGGCGTGGTCGCGATCGTCCCGACCCCGTTCGACGGCGACGACCGGATCGACGAGGCCGCGTTCGGCGGCCTGCTCGACCGGCTCACCGCCGGCGGCGTCGCCGCGATGACCGTCAACGGCAACACCGGCGAGTTCTTCACGCTCTCGCCCGCCGAGGCCGGCCGGCTGGTGGAGCTGGCCGCCGGGCGCACCGGTGACGCGCTGTTCGTCGCCGGCGTCGGGTTCGACCCGCGGACCGCGGTGGAGTCGGCCCGCCGCGCCCGGGAGCTGGGCGCGCACGCGGTGATGGTGCACCCCCCGGTGCACCCCTACGTGTCGCCGCAGGGCTGGGTCGACCACCACGTGCGGATCGCCGGCGAGCTGGCCGGCCTGGCCGTCGTGCCCTACCTGCGGGACGACCGGATCGGCCCGGCCGAGCTGGCCGCGCTGGCCGACGCCTGCCCGAACGTGGTCGCGGTGAAGTACGCGGTGCCCGATCCGGTGCGGGTCGCGGCCGTCGTGCGCGGCCCGGGCGCCGACCGGTTCGCCTGGATCGCCGGCCTCGCCGAGTCGCACGCCCCGGCCGCCGCGGTCGCCGGCACGGTCGGCTTCACCTCCGGCCTGGCCGTCGTGCATCCCGCGCTGTCCGGCCGGATGCAGCAGGCGCTGGCCCGGGCCGATCTCCCGGCGGCGATGCGGGTGTGGGACGAGGTCCACGAGTTCGAGCGGCTGCGCGCGGCCGACCGGTCGGCCGACAACGTCGGCGTGGTCAAGGAGGCGCTGGCCCGGATCGGGCTCTGCCGGCCGGACGTGCGCCCGCCCGCCACCCGGCCGGCGGCCCCGGTGGTGGACGCGGTGCACCGGATCGTCGACGGCTGGGGGCTCAGCGCGACACCAGCCAGGTGAGCACCACCGCCGACCGGGTGTGGTCGACGTTCGGCGCCATCCGCAGCCGCTCCAGCGCGTCCTCCAGCGAGCGGACGTCGCGGGAGCGGAGCAGCACCAGCGCGTCCGCCTCGCCGGTGATCGTCCCGGCGGTGACCACCTCGGGCACCGCCGACAGCATCCGCTGCAGCTCGCCGGGGGCGACCGTGCCCCGGCAGAACAGCTCGACGTAGGCGGCGACGCCGGGGCCGCCGTCGGCGTCCGGTGCCACCTCGACGGTGAAGCCGCGGATGATCCCGCGCTCGGTGAGCCGGTCCACCCGGCGGCGCACCGCCGACGCCGACAACCCGATCCGCGCGCCGAGCTCGGCCCAGCCGGCCCGGCCGTCCACCCGCAACAGGTCCAGCAACCGCCGGTCGGTCTCGTCCACGGCGTCAGACGCTAGTCCCGTGCGCGAGATCGGTACAGAACGCGCCGATCGTGCGCGGTATGGCGGGAAACGCACGGTGTCGGCGCGACACGATGTGCGCATGACCGTCTCGGTGCTGATGTGCCCGCCCACCCACTTCACGGTGAGCTACCGGATCAACCCGTGGATGCGCCCGGAGCAGCCGACCGACGCCGCCCTGGCGCTGGCGCAGTGGCGCAACCTGCACGCCGCCTACCGCGATCTCGGCTTCGACGTGGCGCTGATCGATCCGCTGCCCGGTCTGCCGGACATGGTCTACGCCGCGAACGGCGGCACGGTGATCGACGGGATCGCGCTGACCGCGCGGTTCCGGCACGCCGAGCGGGCCGCCGAGGGCCCCGCCTACGGCGCCTGGTTCGGCTCGGCCGGGCTCGACGTCCGCGAGGCCGTGCACGTCAACGAGGGCGAGGGCGACCTGCTGGCGGTCGGCGACACGATCTACGCGGGCACCGGGTTCCGCACCGATCCGCGGGCGCACGACGAGGCCGCCCGGGTGTTCGGCCGCGAGG
The DNA here is from genome assembly GCF_039526905.1 of Pseudonocardia kongjuensis. Taxonomy (NCBI): domain Bacteria; kingdom Bacillati; phylum Actinomycetota; class Actinomycetes; order Pseudonocardiales; family Pseudonocardiaceae; genus Pseudonocardia; species Pseudonocardia kongjuensis. The sequence goes on from NZ_BAAAJK010000036.1 coordinate 62,442, forward strand.
TCGTCGGGCTGCGGCTGATCGACCCGCGCTACTACCACCTGGACACCGCGTTCGCCGTGCTCGACCCGGCCGGCGGGCCCGGCTCGGTGGCCTACCTGCCGTCCGCGTTCGACGACGCCGCCCAGGAGGTCCTGCGGTTCCGCTTCCCGGACGCGGTGATCGTCTCCGAGCCGGACGCCGCGGTGCTCGGGCTCAACTGCTTCTCCGACGGCCGCACCGTGGTGCACGCCCCGCAGGCCGAGAAGTTCGCCGCCGAGCTCGCCGAGCGCGGCTTCGGCACGGTCGGCATCGACACCTCCGAGCTGCGCCGCGGCGGCGGCGGGATCAAGTGCGCCACCCTGGAGATCCGGCGGTGACCGCCCTCGCGGGCCGGACCGACGAGCAGATCGCGCTGGCCGACCGGTACGGCGTCGCCACCTACGCGCCGCTGCCCGTCGTGCTGTCCGAGGGGCACGGCGCCTGGGTCACCGACGTCGACGGCAACCGCTACCTCGACGCGCTCGCCGGCTACTCGGCGCTGAACTTCGGGCACCGGCACCCGGCGCTGCTCGCCGCCGCGCACCGCCAGCTCGACACCCTCACCCTCACCGCGCGGGCGTTCCACAACGACCGGCTGCCGGCCTTCCAGCGCGATCTCGCCGAGCTCACCGGCACCGGCGCCGTGCTCCCGATGAACACCGGCGCCGAGGCCGTCGAGTCCGCGATCAAGGTCGCCAGGGCCTGGGGGCACCGGGTCCGCGGGGTGCCCGACGGGCGGGCCCGGATCGTCGTCGCCGGCGGCAACTTCCACGGCCGGACGACGACCATCGTCGGCTTCTCCGACGACGCCGCCGCCCGCGACGGCTTCGGCCCGTTCGCACCCGGGTTCGATCGCGTCCCCTACGGCGACGCCGCCGCGCTGGCCGCCGCGCTCACCGACGACACGGTCGCCGTGCTGGTCGAGCCGGTGCAGGGCGAGGCCGGGGTGGTCCTGCCGCCGACCGGCTACCTGGCCGAGGTGCGCAGGCTCACCGAGCAGCGCGACGTGCTGCTGATCTGCGACGAGATCCAGTCCGGGCTCGGCCGGGCCGGCGCCACCCTGTGCACCGGCCTGTTCGGGGTCGAGGCCGACCTCTACACCCTCGGCAAGGCGCTCGGCGGCGGGATCCTGCCGGTCAGCGCCGTCGTCGGGCGGCGCGACGTGCTCGGCGTGCTGCGCCCCGGCGAGCACGGCTCCACCTTCGGCGGGAACCCGCTCGCCGCCGCGGTCGGCTCCGCGGTGTGCGGGCTGCTCGCCGACGGCTCGTTCCAGGCCGTCGCCCGCGCGCACGGCGCCCGCCTGGGGGAGCGGTTGCGCGCCCTGCCCGGGCTCACCGCGGTGCGCGGGATCGGGCTCTGGTTCGGCTGCGACGTCGATCCCGCGATCGGCACCGGCCGCGAGGTGTGCGTGGAGCTGGCCCGCCGTGGGGTGCTCGCGAAGGAGACCCACGGCGCCACCGTCCGGCTGTCGCCGCCGCTGGTGGTGACCCACGAGGAGATCGACCTGCTCGCCGACACCCTGGGCGCCGTGCTCCGGGACCTGGCCGGCTGACCGCCCGGCCGGACGGTGGCGGGGCGGCGGCTCAGACCGGCCAGGCCCAGGTCACCAGCACCGCCTGGGTCGCGGCGCCCACCACGAGCGCGAACAGGGCCGTCCACCGGCGCCGTCCGCCGAGCCGGTTCCACCGGGCCGCCAGCAGCGCCGCGGACGCGAGACCGGCCACCGTGCCGGCCACCGTGCCGGCCGCCGTCGCGACCTGCCACGTCCGGACGAGAGGACCCGCCGACGGCACCCACTCGGCCGTACCGGTCAGCAGCGGCCACACCGGCAGGAGCGGCCCCGCGACGACGAGCAGCAGGGTGAGCGCGGCCCACGACGTGCCGGGGCCGGCCGGTGACCCACCCCCGGCCGGGTTCCCGCGTCGCCGCCGCCACCCGGCCCGGACCGCGCTCCCGAGAACCGTGAGCGCCACCAGTACCCCGGCCACCAGGACCGGGCCGACGACGGCCCGGTCGGACCACCAGGGGGCCGGCACCAGCGTCTGCTCCAGCATCGCGCGGTCACCGCGCAGCAGGTGCACCTCGCCACCGTCGGCGCGGACCCCGGCGATGCAGCCGGCCGGATCGCACCACCGGTTCCCCGGGGCCGGGGCGTAGCGCCGGTCCCCGATGACCAGATCGTCGCCGTCGCGGCCGACCACGACCCGCGACGACAGCGTCCGCAGCGCCCGTTCCGGGCCCCGGTCGGCGAACAGCCGCTCCTGGAACACCCCCACCGGGTCCACCACCCGGGTCTGCTCCGGCCAGGGCCCCGGCAGCGCCTCGTACCCGTGCGGCGGGCGTTCCCGGGCCTCGACCCGCCCGGACGCCACCGCCCATCCGGCGACCTCGTCCACCACACCCGGCGCGAACGGCATGGCGTCGGCGCCGTCGGTCGGGACCGCGGCGAACACCCCGAGCCCGGCCTCGGGGAGGACCGCGGCCCAGGCGACCCCGTTCGCGCCGGCGTGCTCGACCACCCGCACACCCGCGCGGTGCGCCTCGAAGAACACCTGGGTGTGGCCGGGGCCGCCGTGCGGCGGGCGGACCGCGGTGGCCAGCGCCTCGGACACGACCGGAACCGGGATCCGGCCGTCGTCGGCGACCAGGGCCTGCAGCAGCGCCGCGGCGTCGGCGGCCGACCAGGTCAGCCCGGCCGCCGGCCGTTCGTGCACGGCGGGCCACGGCGCGGCGGACCAGCCGTCGCCGTCCGCGACCACCGGCACGACCGCCGCCGACGCGGGATCGGCCGGGAAGTCCGCGGTCGTCGCACCGGCCGGACCGAGGACCAGGGCCCGGGCCGCCTCGGCGAACGGCAGCCCGGTCGCCCGTTCGATCGCCGCGCCGAGCAGCGCGTGGCCCGCGAGCGGCGAGTAGTGCAGGCCGGTCCCGGCCGGGCGGTCGAGCACGGGTGGCTGCTCCCGGAGCCACGGCCCGAGCAGCGGGGCCACGTCGCCGGGGCCGCCCGGTGGATCGGGATGCATCAGGAGGGGCTCGGTCAACCCGGAGTGGTGGGTCAGCAGGTGCCTGCCGGTGACCGGGGTGCGCGCGCCCGGGTCGCGCCGGTCGACCGGCGCGACACCGGTCGACGTCGTGATGGCGGCGTCCAGATCGAGGACGCCGTCGTGGTGCAGCCGCAACGCCGTCAGCGCGGTCACGACCTTGGACACCGATGCGACCGGCAGCGGCGAACCGGTGGTCAGCGGAGCAGGGCCGCCGGTGTCCCCCCACGCCCGGAGGAGCAGCGGACCGTCGGCGTCGACGACGGCCACCACCGCCCCCGGCGTGCTGCGCCCGACGTGGGCCGCGGCGAGCCGCTCGACGCGCCCGGCCAGGTCGCCGGCGTCCACGGCTGCTGACGGCCCGCCGGGCGCGCCTGCCGGGTCGGCCGTGCCGGGGGCCGGGAGTACGGCGCCGAGGCCCGGCACGGCGAGCAGGGCGGTGGTGAGCGCTCCGGTGGTCCATCGGCGCACGGGCACTCCTGCCGGTCGGGGAACGCGACGGTCACGACAGCGCGGTCCGGCCGGCAGGGCGGTACAGGCGAAACGGTCGGAACGGTCGGTGGCGTCCGGGACGGTACCCGGGGGAACGTGCGGGTGGACACGTTCGGTGCGCGGCGGGAGGACCTCACCGCGCGCGGGTGGCAGGCTGGGCCCATGCCGACCCTCGTACTGTTGCGCCACGGCCAGAGCGACTGGAACGCGAAGAACCTGTTCACCGGGTGGGTGGACGTGCCGCTCTCCCCGCAGGGCGAGGCGGAGGCCCGCCGCGGCGGCGAGCTCCTGAAGGAGGCCGGCGTCGCCCCCGACGTCGTGCACACCTCGCTGCTGCGCCGCGCGATCTCCACCGCCAATCTCGCGCTGGACGCCGCCGACCGGCACTGGATCCCGGTCCGCCGCGACTGGCGGCTCAACGAGCGCCACTACGGCGCCCTGCAGGGCAAGGACAAGAAGCAGACCCTGGAGGAGTACGGCGAGGAGCAGTTCATGCTCTGGCGCCGCTCGTACGACACCCCGCCGCCGCCGATCGAGAAGGGCTCCGAGTTCTCCCAGGACGCCGACCCGCGCTACGCCGGCGTCGACGCGCCGCTCACCGAGTGCCTCGCCGACGTCGTCGACCGGTTCCTGCCGTACTGGACCGAGGCCGTCGTGCCCGACCTGCGGGACGGCAAGGTGGTGCTGCTCGCCGCGCACGGCAACTCGCTGCGGGCGCTCGTCAAGTACCTGGACGGCATCTCCGACGCCGACATCGCCGGCCTCAACATCCCCACCGGCATCCCGCTGGTCTACGACCTCGACGACGACCTGTCGCCGACCGTCCCGGGCGGGCGCTACCTCGATCCGGCGGCCGCGCAGGAGGCGATCGCCGGGGTGGCGAACCAGGGCCGCTGAGGCCGCCGGCGGGGGCGCCCGTGAACCCGCGGTGAACGCGGGCCGAACACTGTCGCCCGGCCGGGTCGCGGGCGTCACCTTCGCGGGTCGGCGCTGGCCAGAGGGCACCCCCGCTTGCCTACCATGCAGCCGTGACCACGCTCGCGTGGCTGATCGCGGCCGCCGCGCTCGGCCTGGGCCTGCTGGCCGGGTTCGCGCTCGCGCGACGGTCCTCGCACGGCCGCCCCGACCACGATCCCGATCCGGAGCTCCGCCCGCGGGGCGCGGAGCCGGGCGGCCCGACGCTCGGCGAGCTGCTGCACCGCACCTTCCGCGCGTCGTCGTCGGGGCTCGCCGTGGTCGGCGCCGGCGGCGAGGTGCTGCTGCACAATCCGCGGGCCGGCGCGCTCGGCGCGGTCACCGGCGACCGGCTCGACCCGCGGGCCTGGGCGGCCTGCCAGCGGGTGCTGGCCGGTGACCGGCTGGTCGAGGTCGATCTCTCGCCGCTGGACCGCACGCCGCGCGGGCCGGTCGAGGTGCAGGCCAGGATCCGCCCGCTGGGCGACGGCTTCGCGCTGGTCGAGGCGGTCGACACCTCCGAGATCGCCCGGCTGGAGGCGACCCGCCGGGACTTCGTCGCGAACGTCAGCCACGAGCTCAAGACCCCGGTCGGCGCCGTCGCGCTGCTGGCCGAGGCGCTGCTCGACTCGCTGGACGGCCTGGAGCCCGCGGCCGGCTCCGGTGAGGACGCCGCCGAGGTCCGCCGGTTCGGCGAGAAGCTGCTCCGCGAGGCGACCCGGATGGGGAACCTGGTGTCCGAGCTGATCGCGCTGTCCCGGCTGACCGGCGCCGAGCGGTTGCCCGAGCTGGCCGCGGTCGAGGTCGACGACGTCGTCGGCGAGGCGCTCGCCCGCAGCCGCAACTCGGCCGAGGCGCACGGCGTCGAGATCATCGCCGACGCGCCGTCCGGGCTGGTCGTCGACGGCGACCGGACGCTGCTCGTCACCGCACTGACCAATCTGGTCGAGAACGCGATCGCCTACTCGCCCGCCGACTCGTCGGTGTCGGTGAGCCGGCGCGCGGTCGACGGCTCGGTCGAGATCGCCGTCACCGATCGCGGGATCGGCATCGCCCCCGAGCACCAGCAGCGGGTGTTCGAACGGTTCTTCCGGGTCGATCCGGCCCGCTCCCGGGCCACCGGCGGGACCGGTCTCGGCCTGGCGATCGTCAAGCACGTCTGCGCCAACCACGGCGGCGAGGTGCGGCTGTGGAGCCGCCCGGGCACCGGATCGACCTTCACCGTGCGGCTGCCCGCGCGGCTCGGGATCCCCGGCGCCGAGCTCGCCCCCCAGACCGCGACAACCGGAGGATGAGATGACCAGGGTGCTGATCGTGGAGGACGAGGAGTCCTTCGCCGACCCGCTCGCGTTCATGCTGCGCAAGGAGGGCTTCACCACGGCGGTCGCGGTGAACGGCAACGACGCGCTGTCCGAGTTCGACCGCAACGGCGCCGACATCGTGCTGCTCGACCTCATGCTCCCCGGCATGAGCGGGACCGACGTGTGCAAGGCGCTGCGCTCCCGCTCCGCCGTCCCGGTGATCATGGTGACCGCCCGGGACAGCGAGATCGACAAGGTGGTCGGGCTGGAGCTGGGCGCCGACGACTACGTCACCAAGCCCTACTCGGCGCGCGAGCTGATCGCCCGGGTGCGCGCCGTGCTGCGGCGCGGCGGCGAGGGCGCCGGCGAGGCCGAGGGCGGCAGCGGCGTGCTCGAGTCCGGTCCGGTCCGGATGGACGTCGAGCGGCACGTCGTGTCGGTGAACGGCGACGAGGTGGCGCTCCCGCTCAAGGAGTTCGACCTGCTCGAGTACCTGCTCCGCAACGTCGGCCGGGTGCTCACCAGGGCCCAGCTGATCGACCGGGTGTGGGGCGCCGACTACGTCGGCGACACCAAGACCCTCGACGTCCACGTGAAGCGGTTGCGCTCTAAGGTGGAGGACGACCCGTCCAACCCGAAGCACCTGGTGACGGTGCGCGGGCTCGGTTACAAGTTCGACGTGTAACGATAGCGAGCCATGGGGTTGCCCGGCCGTCGATAACGGCTCGGTAACCTGTGCGCGTGCGACTGGCCGTCCTCGACGTGGGTTCCAACACCGTTCACCTGCTGGTGGTGGACGCCCACCGTGGTGCCCATCCCAAGCCGATGTCCTCCGACAAGGACCAGCTCCGGCTGGCCGAGCACCTCGACCGCCGGGGCGCGTTGGGCAAGGAGGGGGTCAAGGCGCTGCTGGAGAGCGTGCACCGGGCCCGGGACACCGCGCGCGAGGCGGGCTGCGACGACCTGATGGCCTTCGCCACCTCCGCGCTGCGCGACGCCACCAACTCGGCCGAGGTGCTGGCGAAGGTGCAGCGGGAGACCGGCGTGGTGCTGGAGGTGCTGCCCGGCGAGGACGAGGCCCGCTGGACCTTCCTCGCCGTCCGCCGCTGGTGCGGCTGGTCCGCCGGGCGGCTGCTGGTGCTCGACATCGGCGGCGGCTCGCTGGAGCTGGCCGTCGGCCGCGACGAGACCCCGGACGTCGCCGCCTCGGTGCCGCTCGGAGCCGGCCGGCTGACCCGGGAGGCGTTCACCTCCGATCCGCCGTCGCGGGCCGAGGTGGCCGCGCTCACCGAGCGGGTCCGCGACGAGATCGCCCCGGTCGCCGGGCGGCTGCGCGAGGCGGGCCGGCCGGACCGGGCCGTCGGGACGTCGAAGACCTTCCGGACGCTCGCCCGGCTCGCCGGCGCGGCGCCGTCCAGCGCCGGGCCGCGCGCGCACCGCACCCTCACCGCGCTCGGGCTGCGCCAGCTCTCCGCGTTCATCACCCGGATGTCCGGGCCGGACCTCGCCGAGCTGGACGGCGTGAGCGCCAGCCGGGCGCACCAGCTGGTCGCCGGCGCGATCGTCGCCCAGGCCGCGATGGACGCGCTGGGTGTCACCGAGCTCGACATCTGCCCCTGGGCGTTGCGCGAGGGCGTGATCCTGCGCCGCTTCGACATGCTCGACGGAACGAACGGGGACGACCGCTCGGCGCAGACTTCCGCGGACGGACTTGGACCCTTGACAACACACAGGGCACGGTGGTCGTGATGAGTGTGGACAGCGCGGGATTCGGAGAGCCTCGCCAGCGGACGGTCGCCGAGCTGCTGGCGGCGAACGGCGGCTCCCAGACCGGGCGCCGCCGCCGTCGCCGTGCCTCGGAGGACGACGAGCCGGGCGGCGCCCCGGCGCCGGGGCCGGCCGTCGGCGCGCCGCCGGCACCCCCCGAGCAGGGGCCGCCGCGCGGGGCCGCGGGCGGGGACCGGATGCGTCCGCCCGCACCGCTCGCCGAGCACCCGTCGTTCCCGCCGGCCCGCCGGCCGGACCCGGTGGAGGGCGGCCGGCCCGGCGCCCCCGGCGGACGGCGGCCCGATCCGTTCGTGCCGAACGGGAACGCACCCAACGGCAGCGGCGGACCGAACGGGCACCCGCCGCAGGGCTTCGGCCCGGGCGGTCCCGGCCACCGGCCGAACGGGCATGCCCCCGAGGCGCACCCGGGGAACCGGCCGAACGGCCATGTCCCGAACGGCCATGTCCCGAACGGGCACGTCCCGAACGGCCATGTCCCGAACGGCCATGTCCCGAACGGGCACGCCCCGAACGGGCACGCCCCCGATCTGCACCGTGGCGGCCCGCCGCCCGGGTACGCCGGCCCGAACGGCGCAGGCCGCCCGGACGAGGCGTACGGCAGGCCCGGCCGCACCGACGACGGCCCGCCGCCGCACGGCCGCCCGCAGGGCTTCGCCGGGCGCCCCGACGAGGACCGGGGCGGCCCGCCGCCGAACGGCTACCCGGACACCCAGGGCCACCCGGACACCGACTCCTTCGGCGGCTACCCGGACGAGATCCCGACCAGCAGGCTGGGCGCCCGCCGCCCGGTCGTCGACCCGGACGACGACGGCGGCCCGCCCACCCAGTTCGGCGCACCGCCGCTGGACGACGACGAGTCGCCGACCGGTCGCGCCCGGGCCCGCCAGGCCCCGGTCGGCGCCCCGGTGGATGACGGCCCGCCGACCGGCGCCTACGACCCGTTCGCCGACGACCGGGAGGCCGGCTTCGACGGCGGCCGCACCGGCGTGCTCGCCCCGGAACGCCCGGACGACCCGCAACCGTGGGACGACTGCCCCGAGGAGCACGACCGGTTCGCCCCCGGACACGAGGACCGGACCGGCGCCGACGCCCCGGGCGGCCGGCGCGGCAGGCGTCGCGGCCCGGCCGACGACGACGACGATGCCGGCGATCCCGACGGCGCCGAGCCGCCGGCCGGTCTGGACGACGCGGCCGCCGCCGGCGCCGCGGGCACCGGCCAGGCGTGGGCGGTGGTGATCGCGCAGTGGATCGGCGGCGCCGTCGCCGGTGCCGCGATCTGGGTGCTGTTCCGGTTCCTCTGGTTCTCGTTCCCGATCGTCGCGCTGGCCTCGGCGGTGGTGCTCACCGTCGGCCTGGTGCTCGGCGTGCGGGCCCTGCTGCGCAACGACGACCTGAAGACCACCCTGTTCGCGGTCCTCGTCGGCCTGCTGCTGACGGTGTCCCCGGCGCTCCTGGTGCTCCTGGACCGGTAACGATGAGCGACGGAGAGGCGACTCCACGAATTGTGGCACCCTCTTTCCGTCCGCGCGCACACACTTATCCCGGGACCCCTCCGATCCTGTTGTCCACCGCGTCGGTCTACCCGGAGGGCGTCGCCGCGGCCTTCGAGATCGCCGCCGATCTCAGCTACGACGGGGTCGAGCTGATGATCTGGACCGATCCGGTCAGCCAGGACCCGCGGGCGGTCGAACGCCTCGCGGAGCGGCACGGCGTCCCGGTCACCGCGGTGCACGCGCCGTGCCTGGCCGTCACCCAGCGGGTCTGGGGCGCGGACCCGGTGCAGCGGCTGCGGCGCACCGTCGAGGTCGCCGCCCGGTTCGGCGCCGGCACCGTCGTGGTGCACCCGCCGTTCCGCTGGCAGCGCCGCTACGCGTCGGTGTTCGCCGACGAGGTCGCCAGGGCGAAGGAGTACCGCGGGATCACGCTGCCGGTGGAGAACATGTTCCCGGTGACCCGCGGATCGATCAGCACGGTCCCGTACGCGCTCGGCCACGACCCGACCGAGGTCGGCTTCGGCGCCTACACCCTCGACCTGTCGCACACCGCCGCCGCCCGGGTCGACACGCTCGGCCTGATGGACCGGATGGGCGAGCGCCTCACCCACCTGCACCTGACCGACGGCTCGGGCGCCGCGAAGGACGAGCACCTGGTCCCGGGCCGGGGCGAGCAGCCCTGCGCCGAGGTCTGCCAGCGGCTCGCCGACGACGGGTTCGCCGGGCGCGGCGGCACGGTCGCGCTCGAGGTGTCGACCCGGCGCTGCCGGACCCGCCAGGAGCGGGTCGGCCTGCTCGCCGAGTCGCTGCTGTTCGCCCGGCTGCACCTGGCGCCGACCCGGCATCCCGCGCCGATCCCGTCCGCCCGTCGCTGAGATCTCCTTACCCGTCGGTAACCGGCGGGTTAGCCTGATCGGCATGAGCAGTTCCGCGCTCCGCACCGGACGCCCGTTCGCCGACGCCAGGGGGCTCGAGGATCTCGGCGACGGCCGGTTCCGGGCCCGTCTCGACGACGTCTGGGCGGTCGGCCCGAAGGCCTTCGGCGGCCTGCTGATGGTGCTGATGGCGCAGGCGGCGCTCGCCCGGCTCCGGGCCGATCTGCCGGCCGGCGCCCCGGCCCCCGATCCGCTCGCCGTGTCGGTGGACTTCCTGCGGGCGCCGGACCTGCGGCCGGTCGAGCTGACGGCGACCCCGCTGAAGATCGGGCGCACCATCTCCTCGGTCCTGGTCCGGCTGGAGCAGGACGACCGGCTGATGCTGCACGCCACGGTCACCGCGGGCACCCTGCCCGACGGCGAGCCGCGCTGGGAGACCGCCGCCGAGCTCGCGCCCGAGCCGGACGCCGACGCGCTGGACCCGGCCCGGGCCGAGGGCGGTGCGCGCGGCCTGGCCGCCGCCTGCGACCTGCGGTACCCGGCGACCGCGCTGCCGTTCCTGCGGGGCGAGACCGGTCCGCCGGAGATGACCGGCTGGGTGCGGCCGCGCGGCGAGGAACCGGACGTGCTGTTCGCGCTGCTGGCCGGCGACATCCTGCCGCCGACCGTGTTCAACCTGGGCGGGCGGCCCGGCTGGGCCCCGACCGTGCAGCTCACCGCGCTGCTGCGGGCCCGCCCCGCGCCGGGCTGGCTGCGGGTCGTCTCGCGGTCCCGGACCGTCTCGGGCACCCAGTTCGACGAGGACGTCACCGTCGTCGACGCCGCCGGGCGGACCGTCTGCCAGGCCCGTCAGCTCGCACTGGCACCGCTGGAGCGCTGAGCACGCCGCCTAGGGTTGCGCCCATGGGTTCGAGGATCGCGGTACTGGGTGGCGGGCGGATCGGCGAGGCGCTGCTCGGCGGGTTGCTGGCGGCCGGGCGGGAACCGGGCGAGCTGGTGGTCGCGGAGAAGTCGGCGGCCCGCGCGCAGGAGCTGTCCGCCGCGCTCGGGATCACCGCCGCCCCGGTGGCCGACGCCGTCCGCGGGGCCGGGACGGTCGTCGTCGCCGTCAAGCCGCAGGACGTCGTCGGGCTGCTCGGCGAGGTCGCGCCCGCCCTCGAGCCGGGCGCGCTGGTGGTCTCCCTGTGCGCCGGGCTGCCGACCTCGCTGTTCGAGGGGGCGCTGCCCGGCGGCACCCCGGTGGTGCGGGTCATGCCGAACACCCCGATGCTGCTCGGCGCGGCGATGTGCGCGATCTCCGCGGGCAGCCACGCCGGCGACGAGCATCTCGCCGAAACCGAGAGCCTGCTCGGCACGGTCGGCGCGGTGCTGCGGATCGACGAGTCGAAACAGGACGCCGCCACCGCCGTCTCCGGCTCCGGCCCGGCCTACTTCTTCCTGGTCGCCGAGGCGATGATCGAGGCCGGGGTGGCGCTCGGCCTGACCCGGCCCGCGGCGACCGAGCTCACCGTGCAGACCGCGCTCGGCGCGGCCCGGATGCTGCGCGAGACCGGCGAGCACCCGGCGGTGCTGCGGGAGAACGTCACCTCCCCGGCCGGTACGACGGCCGCCGCGCTGCGCGAGCTGGAGCGGCACGGCCTGCGGTCCGCCCTCGCGGACGCGGTCACCGCCGCGCACGACAGGTCGGTGGAGCTCGGCCGCTGACCGGCACGGCCCGTCGCACCGGCCCCGATGGGCCGATCGCCCTCCGTATTCGCCCGATCAGCGCATCGGATGACGCAATGACACCCTGACGCGCCGAGATGTGCCACGATCGGGGCACCCTCTGGCGGACCGATCGTCACAGCCGTCCCGGTAGACTGCACGCGCATCCCCCACCACCGGGCGTCCGGGGGCCCGTACCGGGGGAGGAAGGCGGTGCCCGATGGTGGCGGAACGATCCGAGCCTCTGCGTCCGGCCCAGGTCCAGTTCCTGACCGTGGCCGAGGTCGCCTCGATGATGCGGGTCTCGAAGATGACCGTGTACCGGCTGGTGCACTCGGGTGAGCTGCCCGCCGCCCGGGTCGGCCGGTCGTTCCGGGTACCGCAGCGGGCCGTGGAGGACTACCTCCGCAACGCCTACTTCGACGCGGGCTGAGTCCCCCGTCCGGGCGCCCGCACCGGCCCCGGTAGACTGACGAACCGGCTGCCGACTCCCACCGGTCGCCCGTCCCGCGTATCCGTACGCGGGCGGCCCGCCTCGAGGCCACCCGGTGGTGCGGTCGCGGGCGATCTGCGTCGATACAGGAGGAGCACCCATGGGCTCGGTCATCAAGAAGCGCCGCAAGCGGATGTCGAAGAAGAAGCACCGCAAGCTGCTGCGCAAGACCCGGGTGCAGCGCCGCAAGCTCGGCAAGTGACTCGCGCGCCGGCCGCGCATCCGCCACGGCGGGTGCGCGGCCGGTGTCGTTCGGCGGCGTAATTCACCCACACGTCACGCGTTTCACGTGCGCGGGCGAGTGCCGCGGGTGACGAGTCGGACTACCATCGGCCACCGGCCCGGCGATCGGCCGGAGCAGCGACGACGCTCTCCCGGCCGCGGGGTCCGTGCCCGCGCCGCCCGGCCCAGCCCGGCCCGCCCGCCTGCCCGCGTCGTCCGTCCGCCGCCGCCGTCGTCCCGTGCAGCAGGCACCGATCGTGTCTGCACGCCCACCGCCCAGCCGGCCCCGCCGGTCAGGTCCAGGGAGGTCGCCCATGTCCCAGCCGACACCGAACGTCGTGCTGGTCACGGGCGTGAGCGGGTTCCTCGGCGGTCATCTCGCGGCCCGGCTGGCCGCGAACCCGGACATCGACCGGGTGCTCGGCGTCGACACCGTCCCGCCGCCGCGCGACCTGCTGCGCCGGATGGGCCGGGCCGAGTTCGTCCGCGCGGACATCCGCAACCCGCTCATCGCGAAGGTCATCTCCACCGCAGGCGTCGACACCGTCGTGCACGCCTCGCTGTCGGCCAGCCCGGCGTCGTCCGGCGGCCGGGCGACGATGAAGGAGATGAACGTCATCGGCACGATGCAGCTGCTCGCCGCCTGCCAGAAGGCGTCGACGGTGCGCCGCGTCGTGCTGAAGTCGACCACCGCGGTGTACGGGTCCAGCCCGCGCGATCCGGCCGTCTTCGACGAGGCGACCGGGCCGAAGGACCTGCCGTCCGGCGGCTACGCGAAGGACGCCGCCGAGATCGAGGGCTACCTGCGCGGGTTCAGCAGGCGCCGGCCGGACGTGACGACCACGGTGCTGCGGTTCGCGAACTTCATCGGGCCCCGGATCGACACCGTCCTGAGCCGCTACTTCGCGCTCCCCGTGGTGCCGACCGTGCTCGGCTACGACGCCCGGATGCAGCTGCTGCACGAGGAGGACGGCCTGGCCGTGCTGGAGCGGGCGGCGACCCACGAGCTGCCCGGCGTCTACAACGTCGCCGCGCACGGCGTGCTCATGCTGTCGCAGGCGATCCGGCGGGCCGGCAAGATCGCCGTCCCGGTGCCGAGCAGCGCGGTCAGCCCGGTCAGCCGGGTGCTGCGCGGCGCCCGGGTGGTCGACTTCTCGCCCGAGCAGATGCGCTTCCTCAACTTCGGCCGGGTCGTCGACCTGCACCGGCTGATCGACGACTTCGGTTTCGAACCGCGCTGGACCACCACCCAGGCGTTCGACGACTTCGTCCGCGGCAAGGCCCTGCGGCCGGTGCTCGGGCAGGAACGGATCGCCTCGGTCGAGCGCGGGCTGCTCGGCCTGGCCAGGGCGCTGCGCTGATCGTGTGGGCGGAGCGGACGACGCGCCCGGGCGGCGTGACACGACAGGGGGGAACGGCATGACCGAGGCACGGGTGATCCCGATCCGGGGCGAGCGCGGTCCCGCCCGGCCGGTCCGCGGCGAGGAGCAGGTGCGGCCGGCCGCGGTCCCCCCGGCCCCGGAGACCGACGACGCCGAGGAGCAGCCGGCCTGGGAGGCGGCCCTGGAGCAGGCGCTGGACTTCCTGCGCCGCCGCCTCGCCGGGGACTACCAGGTCGACGAGTTCGGGTTCGACGCCGAGCTGACCGACGCGATGGTGCTGCCCGCGCTGCGGCCGCTCTACCAGCGCTGGTTCCGGGTGGAGACGATCGGCACCCACCACATCCCGGACACCGGCGGCGCGCTGCTGGTCGCCAACCACTCCGGCACCCTGCCGCTGGACGCGGTGATGACCACCGTGGCGGTGCACGACGACCACCCCGCGCACCGGCACCTGCGCCTGCTGGGCGCCGACCTGATGTTCCGGCTGCCGGTCTCCGGCTCGCTGGCCCGCAAGTCCGGGGCCACCCTGGCCTGCAACCCGGACGCCGAACGCCTGATGCGCTCCGGCGAGGTCGTCGCCGTGTTCCCGGAGGGCTTCAAGGGCATCGGCAAGCCGTTCCGGGACCGCTACAAGCTGCAGCGGTTCGGGCGCGGCGGCTTCGTCTCGGCCGCGCTGCGCACCGGGGTGCCGATCATCCCGTGCTCGATCGTCGGCGCCGAGGAGATCTACCCCAAGATCGGCGACCTGGCCCCGATCGCCCGGCTGTTCGGCGCCCCGTACTTCCCGATCACGCCGACCTTCCCGCTGCTCGGCCCGGCCGGGCTGATCCCGCTGCCGTCCAAGTGGTACATCGAGTTCGGCGAGCCGATCCCGACCGACCGGCACTCCCCGTCCGACGCCGACGACCCGATGCTGGTCTTCAACCTGACCGACCAGGTCCGGGAGACCATCCAGCACACCCTGTACCGGCTGCTGTCCCAGCGCCGGAACGTCTTCCTGGGCTGACCGGGTGACCGAGCGGCTCCGCCCCGGCCCGCTGCGCTGGCTGCGCTACGCCGCGGGCGGGTCGCTCCCGGCCCGCTACCGGACCTGGGTGCTGCACGACACCACCTGCCGCACCTGGCACCTGCGCCACTTCGCGCGCACCGCGGTGATGCTGACGCTGCTGTCGGTGCCGCTGATGCTGCTGGTCCCCGGGCCGCTGTGGCTGCGGCTGACCGCCGTCCTGCTCGGCTGGCTGGTGTCGCTGCAGTACGCGCTGTTCGTGATGGAGGAGTCGGTGGAGAACCGGGTGGTGAAGGCCGGCTACCCGGCCGGGACGGCGCGGGCCACCCGGGCACGGGCGACCGCCGGGGAGCGCGCCGAGGCGGCCCGGCGCTACGCACAGCGCTACCGCGGCGGCAGCTGAGCGCGCGCCCGGCCTCAGCGCCTGCGGTAGGCCATCCCGGCGGCGACCGCACCGGCCAGCGCGCCGGCACCCAGCACCGACGGCACCCCGATCCGGGCGGCCTTGCGCCCGGTGCGGAAGTCGCGGATCTGCCAGCTCCGGGCCTTCGCGACGTCGCGCAGCTCCGAGTCCGGGTTCACCGCGACCGCGGTGCCGACGGCCGAGAGCATCGGGACGTCGTTCACCGAGTCCGAGTACGCGGTGCACCGGCGCAGGTCCAGGCCCTCGGACGCGGCCAGCGCGCGGACCGCGTGCGCCTTCGCCGGGCCGTGCAGGATCTCGCCGACCAGGCGTCCGGTGTAGAGCCCGTCCACGGACTCCGCGACGGTGCCCAGCGCGCCGGTCAGGCCGAGCCTGCGGGCGATGATCCGGGCCAGCTCGACCGGGGTGGCGGTGACCAGCCAGACCCGCTGGCCGGCGTCGAGGTGCATCTGGGCCAGCGCCCGGGTGCCCGCCCAGATCCGGTCGGCCATCAGCTCGTCGTAGATCTCCTCGCCGAGCGCGACCACCTCGGCGACCGGCCGGCCCGCGACGAACGACAGCGCGGTGTCCCGGTGCCCGGCGATGCCGCCCTTGTCCTCCCGGCCGCCGACCCGGAACTTGAGCTGCTGCCAGGCGAACCCGGCCAGGTCGGAGGTGGTGAAGAACTTCCGCGCGGCCAGCCCGCGGGCGAAGTGGAAGATCGACGCGCCGACCATCATCGTGTTGTCGACGTCGAAGAACGCGGCCGCGGTCAGGTCCGGCGGCGGCGCGTCGGCGTCCGGCGGCTGCTGGTCGGCGCTCTCCGCGGCGACCGCCGCCGCGGCGGACGCCTGGCCGGCCCGCTGGGCCGGATCGAGCGCGGTGGCGCGTTCCAGGACGCCGGGCTCCTCGGCCAGACCGGTCTCGCCACCGGCACCGGTGTGCTCGACCCGAACCTCGTCGGGAACGGACCCGGGATCACTCACCACGGCGGCCTTCCTGGTACGACGGCGTCACGCGCCCCGCGGTACCCGGGCGCGGCCCCAGCCTACTGGTGGAACACCGGAGCGGGCCCGGCCCGGCGCGCTGGACGCCGGGGCCGGGCCCGTACCGGTGTGCCGGGGGACTCAGCCGATCGTCACCGGGCCGAGGCCGGGCAGCAGCGGCGGGATCGTGATCGGCGGCAGCAGCCGGTCGTCGGACGGGGTCGACGACGAGCTCTCCGACGGCGAGGAGCTCGGCGAGCTGCTCGTCGACGGGCCGGACCCGCCGAGCAGCGGGAGCCCGCTGTCCGGCGCGCCGGTGCTGGTCGGTGCCTCGGAGGTGCCGGGGCTCGAGGTCTCCGGGCCCGCCGTCTCCGAGGTCGGGTCCGGGTTCGCCGACGAGCTGCCGCCGTCCGGGGTGGCGGTCGCCGACTGGCGGGACGCGTCCGGCGCGCCGCCGCTGCCGGGCCGGCACTCGCCGGGGACCGGGCCCAGGTCGTCGACCGTGCCGCCGCTGTCGGCGATGCAGCCGCTGTTCGCGCGCAGCGCCTCGGCCCGGGCGAGCACCCGGTCGAGCAGCTGGATCGCCTCGGCCGTCTCCGGCCTGCTCTCCGCGGGCAGCTGCTCCTGCAGACCGGTGATCCGGCCGGACTGGGCGGCCGCCCAGGTGCGCAGCTCGGCCAGCCGGGCCGCGTCGGAACCCTCGGCGCCGGCCCCGGTCAGCATCAGCCTGCTGCCGGTGCTGGTGGCCCGGTCGAAGTCCTTCATGGCGGCGGCGACCGCGGTCGGCGAGGGCGGCGTCGCCCGGGCGATCAGGTTCTCCAGCTCGTCCACCCGGGAACGGGCCAGATCGAGCTGCCGGTCGGCCTCGGCCTGCTCGCCGACGGTGAAGACCCCGCCGACGCTCTCGCTGGCCCGCTTCACGCCGTACATGGCGTCGCCGGGCAGCGCGTCCCGGCTGACCGTGGAGGTGACCCCGGCGATCACGGCGAGCGCGGCGAAACCGCCGACGACGACGCCGAACCGCTTCCGGATGCTCGGCCGGCGGCGGTCCAGCATCCGCGGCGGCCGGGCCGACTCGTCCCGGCCGGGACCGGCCTCGGCCTCCCGGGCCGGCCCGGGCGCTGCACCCACGACCTGCTCGGGATGGTCGGGATGGTGGGTCGGGAGCACGTGCCGGCCGCGGCGCGGCCGCGACTGGCGGGCACCCGGGTCGTCGGACTCCGGCTGGTGCTCGCCCGCCGAGCGGCGGGTGGAGACGGCCTCGTGGTCCAGGTCGTCGGCGATCGGCGGTCCGATCGGGGCGGTCAGGTCCGCGCGGTCCAGCTGGTCCGCGGGGCGGCCGCCGAACGGGGACCCCGGGCCGGACTGGTCCGGCCGGCCGATACCCTCCTGCTCCAGCACGTCGAACAGTCGCTGCCGCATCCGGGCCGAGGCGTGCGGATCCGGCGAGAGGTCACGACGCGAGCGGTCCAGCGCGGCGGAGAGCGCGATCTCGTGCGCCAGCTCCTCCGACGCGGGTGCGCCCGCCGGGGCCCGGTCGAAGTCGTCCCCGCCCCGGTGCCTGTCGTCCCATGCCCTGGGCATGCCGTCCGTCCTCACTGCAGTCTCGCGCTGCTCGTCGGCGCGTTCACGGCGCGCTCGTCTGCACAACGACCGACCGGCGCAGAGGTTACGGACCCCGGACCGTTCACCGCATCGAGTAGTGCGTTCACCGCAGTGATCAGCATCTGCTCTCCCGTTGCGGCTGTTCGGGCCGCATGGCCGCTCATCGCAGGCCGTCCGGGAGCAGCTGGGCCAGGCGGCGCACCGCCCGGTGCTGCAGCGCCTTCACGGCGCCCTCGTTGCGGTCCATGAGCTCGGCGGTCTCGGCGACCGAGAGCCCGCGCAGGAAGCGGTACTGGATGCACTCGCGCTGGTCCGGGTTGAGCTTCGCGATCGAGGCCAGCAGCTCGTCGTTGGTCGCCATGTCGAGGACCTGCTGCTCGGGGCCGCTGGTCGCCGGCGAGTGGTCGGCGATCTCCGACGTGGTCTGCTCCAGCCGGTACCGGCTGGACTTCACGTAGTCGAAGATCAGGTTCCGGGCGATGGTGACGAACCAGGCGCCGATGTCGCGGCCCTGGTAGCTGACCGAGGAGATCCGGCGCAGCGCGCGGACGAAGGTCTCCTGGGTGACGTCCTCGGCGAAGGCGCGGTCGCCCATCCGGAACAGCACGTAGCGGAAGACGACGTCGTGGTAGCGCTCGTACAGCTCGCCGAACGCGGCGGCGTCGCCGGCCTGGCAGGCCTCGACCAGCGCCCAGGAGCTGTTGGCGTCCTCGACGGCGCGGGCGGCCTCGTCGGCCGGGTCCTGCTCGGGGCGGGGCAGTCCCTGCGAGATCTGCGGCGCCCGGCGCGGCGACGGCATCTCCTGCTCGGTCCGGCCCGGGTGCCCCGGACGGGTGGGGGCGCCGCCCGTGCGGTTGGCGGCCGGCCGTGCCGGGTAGTCGGCGGACCGGGAGTCGTGCGGGGGAGCGTCGAGGGGAGCGGACGCGATCGGCCCCGTCGGTGCGGACGGTGCAGAGGTCGCTGAAGTCACGGACACCTCCCCGTCCGGCTGGGGGCGGACGGCGTCGGGTCGGTCTCGAACGGGATCGGGGGCCCGGTCGGGACGGACGGCTGGGTCGGCTGAATGGACGTGATCGACAGAACGTGGGGGATCGTTCTCGGGGCGTTCTCGGGGGCGGAACAGCCGCTGCGGTCGCATCGGCCGGGTCATGGATCCCGGTGGTCCGGCCGCGGGACCGCCCGGCGGGCGGTGCGGGGCGGGGTGCCCCGGGCCGCACGGCGCGGCAGGCGCAGCGGTGCGCTGGCGACGAGCTGCATGCCACTCCCTCGGGTGAGTCGCGCGACGAACCGGCGGTTCGCGCGTTGAACCTCGTGTAGCGGCGGAGCATAAACGTTGAGGCGGTGGCGCAATGCACTCGCCGCCTTTCACCGCGCCCCGTTCCGTCGAGCGGCCTGTTGGGCGCGGTCAGTGAACTGTTAGCGCAGCGTGTCCGAATCGACACGGTCCGTGTGCGCGACGAGCGGTGCCGTTGCCGGGCGGTGCCCGGTGACCGGGTTTTGCCAGACTGGTGATGTCGCGCACCGAGGAGGAAGACGTCCCGTGTCGAGTACCCGCCCCGCCCCCGTCCATGTCGCGGACCTGGTCTCCCGCAACGCCACCGAGCGGCCCGGGCACGACGCCGTCCGCGACCTGTCCGGCAGCTCCCCGCTGACCCTGAGCTGGGCCGCCCTGGACGCGGCGGTCAGCGCGGAGGCGGCCCGGCTGCGGGCGACCGGGGTACGGCCGGGGGACCGGGTGGCCGTCGGCCTGCCGGACGGTGCGGCCTACTGCGTCGCGGTGTTCGGCGCACTGCGCGCGGACGCGGTCGTGGTGCCGTTCGGCACCGGGTCGGTGACCCGCGAGCTGGAGGTCGTGTTCGCCCAGGCGGCCCCGGTGGTGGTCGTCGCGGCGCCCGGGGACCGGGTCGCGCAGGGCTGCGCGGAGGGCTGCGGGGCCCGGCTGCTGCCGCCGCCGGACCCCTCCGCGCCGGCGCCGGACGTCCCGGCCACCGGCGGCGCAGCGGCCGATCCGGAGCGGACCGCGGTGATCGTCTTCACCTCGGGGACCACCGGGCGGCCGCGCGGCGTGCAGCTGACCCACCGCGCGCTGCTCGCGAACCGGGCCCAGGCGGCCGAGCTGCGCCCGGCCCCGGTGAACGGGGTCGACCGGGTGCTGCTGGCGCTGCCGCTCTACCACGTCTACGGGTTCGCCGCGGGCCTGCTGCAGGTCTGCTGGGCGGGCTCCACGGTCGTCCTGCCCGGCCGGTTCGACCCGGAGCGGCTGCTGTCGGCCGTCGTCGGGGAACGGGTGAGCGTGATCGCCGGCGTGCCCTCGCTGTTCCGCTCGCTGCTGGACCTGCCGGCCGACCGGCTGCGCGCGGCGATGGGCGGGGTCCGGCTCTGCACCTCCGGCGGGGCGCCGCTGCCGTCGTCGTGGCTGGCCGACTTCCGGGCCGCCACCGGCCTGGACCTGCACGAGGGGTACGGCCTGTCCGAGGGCGGCCCGGTGATCACGACCAACGAGCTCGGCCGCCCGGCGAAGCCCGGCTCGGTCGGCCGCCCGCTGCCCGGCGTCGAGCTGCGGCTGGTCGACGCCGCCGGCCGTCCGCTCAACGAGCCGGAGCCGGAGCCGGACGACGACGAGATCGATCTCGAGGTCGGCTCCGAGCCCGGCGACGACACCGGGCTGATCTCGCTGCGCGGCCCCAACCTCTTCTCCGGCTACTGGCCGGACGGGGACGGCGGGCCGGACGCCGACGGCTGGTTCACCACCGCCGACGTCGGCTACCTCGACGCCGACGGCGACCTGTTCCTGGTGGACCGCTCGTCGGACCTGGTGATCGTGAACGGGTTCAACGTCTACCCGCGCGAGGTGGAGCAGGTCGTCGCCGAGCTGGACACGGTCGCCGAGGTCGCCGTCGTCGGGGTGCCGGACGACCGCACCGGCGAGGCGGTGAAGGCGGTGGTGGTCGCGGTGCCCGGCGCCGGCCTGACCGTCGAGCAGGTGCACGAGCACTGCGCCACCCGGCTGGCCCGGTTCAAGCGGCCCGCGGTCGTCGCGTTCGCCGACGAGCTGCCCCGCACACCGACCGGCAAGATCGCCCGCCGCACCCTGGCCCGGATGTGAGCGCCCGGGTACGGCTGCTCACCCGGGCCGGCTGCCACCTCTGCGAGGACGCCGCCGAGGTGCTGCGCCGGGTGTGCGCCGAGACCGGCACCGGATGGGACACGGTGGACGTCGACGGCGATCCCGAGCTGCGGGCCGAGTACGGCGACCAGGTCCCGGTGGTCCTGCTCGACGGGCGGGAGCACGACTCCTTCCGGGTCGACGAGGCGCGACTGCGGGCCGACCTGGCGGCCGGACGATCCGCCGGATGAGCCGGGGATGACGGCGGCGGGTCCGGCGGCGCGTCCCGGCCGGCTGCGCGGTGCGGCCGGCGCGCTCGCCGCGGCCGCGCTCGGCGTCGGCGCCGGGCAGCTCGCCGCGCTGGTGACCGGGCCGGGGACCGGGCCGGTGGACGCGGTCGCCGGCCGGGTCGTCGCGCTCACCCCGCCCGCGGTCGCCGAGATCGCGACGGTCGGGATCGGCCTGGGCAGCCGGGCCACCGTCGTCACCGGGGTGCTGGTCGTGGCCGCGGCCGCGGTCGCCGCGGCCGGCGCGCTGTCCGGGCGCTCGGACCGGCCCGGGACCGCCGGCCTGGCCGCGCTCGGCCTGCTCGGCGTGCTGGCCGGTGGCACGGCCGCCGGCGGCGGGCCGCTGGACGTGCTGCCCGCCGTCGTCGCACTGGTCGTCGCGGTCACCGCCTTCCGCAGGCTGCACCGGCTCGGCGCCCGGATCCCGGCCGGGCCGGTGCTGCCGGACGGCCGCCCGCTGCGCGACTCGCTCACCCGGCGCCGGTTCCTGCGGGCCGCCGGATTGGCCGGGGCCGGCGGGATCGCCGCCGCGGCGGGCGCCGGTGTGCTCGCGCCCCGGCTGCCGTCCGGCCGGATCGGGCCGGCCCGGGAGGCGCTCACCGCGCGGCTGCGGGCACTCGCCGCCGCGGGCCGGATCCCGCCCGCCCCGCCGGTGCCCGCCGGGGCCGCGTTCCCCGGCGGGACCGCGTTCGCGACGCCGGTCGCCGACTTCTACCGGATCGACACCGCCCTGCGGGTGCCCGCGGTCGATCCGGCCGGCTGGACGCTGCGGGTGCACGGGATGGTCGGCCGCGAGCTGCTGCTGGACCTCGACGACCTGCTGGCCCGACCGCTCGTCGAACGCTGGGTGACGCTGTCCTGCGTCTCCAACGAGGTCGGCGGCGACCTGGTGTCGACCACCCGGTTCACCGGCGTCGAGCTGGCCCCGCTGCTCGCCGCCGCCGTCCCGGACCCGGCCGCCGACCAGGTGTTCTCGACCTCGGTCGACGGCTGGACGGCGGGCAGCCCGTCGTCGCTGGTGCTGGACCCGGCGGCGGGCGCGCTGCTCGCGGTGGCGATGGACGGCGAGGCGCTGCCGGTCGAGCACGGCTTCCCGGTGCGGATCGTGGTGCCCGGGCTCTACGGCTACGTCTCGGCGACCAAGTGGGTCACCGACATCGAGCTCACCACGTTCGCCGCGCGCGCCGACTACTGGCGGGTGCGCGGCTGGGCGCCGCCCGGGCCGACCGAGACGGCCTCCCGAATCGACTCGCCGACGCCCTACGCGCGCGTCCCGGCCGGCCGGGTGGTCGTCACCGGTGCCGCCTGGGCGGTGCCGCGCGGGATCTCCCGGGTCGAGGTCGGCGTCGGGGACCCGGCGGCGGGCGGCTGGGTGGACGCCGAGCTCGGCCCGGTCCCCGCCGAGGGCGCGACCTGGCGGATGTGGCGGGCCGAGCTGGACCTGCCGGCCGGCGGGCACACGGTCCGGTGCCGGGCGACCGACGGCGCCGGGGCCGTGCAGACCGGGCAGCGGCGGTCACCGCTGCCGGGCGCCGCGACCGGCTGGCCGGAGCGCCCGGTCACCGCGGTCTGAGGTCCGCCGAGAGCTGTGTCACGCGGCCGCCCGGCCGCCCGGGTCCGGGGTGGCACGGGCCTCGACGTGCCCAATCTCGCACGGTGAGCGGTTCGTGCCGGTCGATCACCGGTAGCTCCAGGTCAGCGGTCGCATCGAGCACGATCCGGACCAAGATCGCAACTTTGTGCGGGCCTTCACAAGCGGCTACCGTGGATTTCCGTCGCCCGGCCCGGTGACCTCGCGCCATCGGGCCCGCCCGAGCGCGCACCTTCCGGCCGTCATGCCGGCGGGGCCGTGGTCCGGGCGTGGCGATCGTGCTCCTGGGCCGCAGGGGTGCGGCCAGCACATCCCCGACCGGAGCACGATCAGTTTCGATGACCGACCGTCCGCGGACAACCCCCCGTGCACCGGACGAGCGCCGGAACGCGACCGTGCCCCGCCCGCCCGAGACCGACGCCGGAGGAGGAAGGCCCGTGAGCCTGCCGCCCGATCCCGGCGTCCCGTCCGTCCCCGAGACCGACGGTGAGCGGCCGGTGCGCCCGGTCCCCGAGGCCACCGTGTCCCGGCTCGCCGTCTACCTGCGGGTGCTCGGCGAGCTGCGCGAGCAGGGCGTCGAGACGGTCTCGTCGGAGGAGCTGGCCGGGGCGTCCGGGGTGAACTCGGCGAAGCTCCGCAAGGACCTGTCCTACCTGGGCTCCTACGGCGTCCGCGGGGTCGGCTACGACGTCGCGTCGCTGCAGGGCCGGCTGCAGGGCGAGCTCGGCATGGACCACCGGCAGTCGGTGGCGCTGGTCGGGGTGGGCAACCTCGGGCACGCGCTCGCCGGGTACGCCGGGTTCGCCGGCCGCGGGTTCCCGGTCAGCGCCCTGTTCGACGTCGAGCCCGACCTGGTGGGCATCGACATCAACGGCATCCGGGTCCGGCACGTCCGCGAGATCCCCGACGTGTGCGCCGCGCACGGCGTGACCATCGGGATGATCGCGACGCCGGGTCCGGCCGCGCAGAACGTCTGCGACCTGCTCGTCGAGGGCGGGGTGCAGTCCATTCTCAACTTCGCTCCGGTACTGCTTCAGGTGCCGGACGACGTCGAGGTCCGCAAGGTCGACCTGTCGGTCGAGCTGCAGGTCCTCGCGTTCCACGTGGCCCGGCGGCACATCGCCGGCGACGTGACGGTCCCGGCGGATCCCCCGGACGGGGCCGTCGGCGCAACGGGCGAGACGAACGGATCGGTGGTGTCCCCGCGATGAGCGTCCTCGTGGTCGGCCTGTCGCACCGCAGCGCGCCGGTCGAGGTGCTGGAGCGCCTCGCGGTGGCGCCGGGCGACGTGCCCAAACTGCTCGAGGAGATGCTCGACCGAACGCACGTCGAGGAGGCGGTTCTCCTCTCGACCTGCAACCGGATCGAGGTCTGTGCGGTCGTGGACGCGTTCCACGGCGGCCTCGGCGACGTCACCGACGTGCTCGGCTCCTATGCCGGGTTCCCGATCGGCGAGCTCTCCGACCATCTCTTCGTGCACTACGCCGGATCGGCCGTCCAGCACCTGTTCCAGCTGGCCGCCGGCCTGGACTCGATGGTGGTCGGGGAGTCGCAGATCCTCGGCCAGCTGCGCGGCGCCTACGCCACCGCGGACGAGTCGGGCTCGGTCGGCAAGGTGCTGCACGAGCTGGTGCAGCAGGCGTTGCGGGTCGGGAAGCGGGTGCACGCCGGCACCGGGATCGACGAGGCGGGCGCCTCGATCGTCTCCGAGGCGCTGCGGGACGCCGATCGCGAGCTCGGCGGCGCCGGCCTGGACGGGGCGCGCGCCGTCGTCGTCGGGGCGGGCGCGATGGGCGCGCTGGCCGCGGCGCACCTGCGGCGCGCCGGGGCGTCCGAGATCGTCGTGCTGAACCGCTCGGTCGAGCGCGGCGAGCGGCTCGCGGAGAAGGTCCGCGAGCAGGGCACCGCCGCGCGCACCGGCCCGCTGGACTCGATGGCCGCCGAGCTGCGCGACGCGGACCTGCTGCTGGCCTGTACCGGGGCGATCGGGCACGTGGTGCACACCGCCCCGGTCGCCGACGCGCTGTCCGCCGGCCGGGGGCGCCCGCTGGTCGTGTGCGACCTGGGCCTCCCGCGCGACGTCGATCCGGCGGTGGGCGAGCTGCCCGGCGTCCGGATGGTCGACCTGACCACCCTGCAGCGGCGGCTGCTCGACGTCGCCGACGACGCCGCGGGCGGCTCGATCGCGCTGGCCCACCGGATGGTCGAGGAGGAGGCCCAGCAGTACCTGGCCGGGCAGCGCTCGGCCGAGGTGACCCCGACCGTCACCGCCCTGCGCCGGCGCGCCTCCGAGGTCGTCGACGCCGAGCTGCTGCGCCTGGACTCCCGGCTGCCCGATCTCGACGGCCGGGTCCGCGAGGAGCTCTCGAGGACCGTCCGGCGGGTCGTGGACAAGCTGCTGCACACGCCGACGGTGCAGGTCAAGCGGCTGGCCGAGGGGCCGGACGGGGACAGCTACGCGGCCGCGCTGCGCACCCTGTTCGAGCTCGACCCGCAGGCCGCCGCCGCCGTCGCGGCGCCGGTCCGCGGCACCGACGCGACCGTCGACGGCACCGACGTGACGGCCGCGCTGAACGCCCCGCTCGACCGCACGCCGTCGATCGGGTCCCGTCCCCCGGAGCAGATCTCGTGAGCGTTCTGAAGATCGGGACGCGCCCGTCGAAGCTGGCGGTCGCGCAGTCCACCACGATCGCCGACCGGCTGATCGCGGCCGGTCAGCCCTGCGAGCTGGTCACCATCTCCACCAGCGGTGACCGCTCGATGGCGCCGGTGACCCAGCTCGGGGTCGGGGTGTTCGTGTCGGCGCTGCGGGACGCGCTGACCGCCGGCGAGATCGACGTCGCCGTGCACTCGTTCAAGGACCTTCCCACCGCGCAGCCGGCGGGTCTGCGGATCGCCGCCGTCCCGCAGCGTGAGGACGTGCGGGACGCGCTGGTCACCAACGGGCGGGTGCTCGGCGAGCTGGGCCGCGGCGCCCGGATCGGCACCGGCTCCCCGCGCCGGGGCGTGCAGCTGTACGCGCTGGGGCAGGGCCTGGAGGTGCTGCCGATCCGGGGCAACGTCGACACCCGGATCGGGAAGGTCCGTTCCGGCGAGCTGGACGCGGTGGTCGTGGCCGCCGCCGGGCTGCGCCGGCTGGGCCGCATCGGCGAGGCGGACGAGCTGATCGACCCGCTGCAGATGCTGCCCGCCCCCGCCCAGGGCGCGCTCGCGGTCGAGTGCCGGGAGGGCGACACCGAGCTGGTGGCGACGCTGCAGGCCGTGCTCGACGACCCGGGCGTGCGGGTCGCCGTCGCCGCCGAGCGCGCCGTCCTGGCCACCCTGGAGGCCGGCTGCCACGTGCCGGTCGGTGCGCTCGCCGACGTCGTCTCCGACCTGGACGACGACGGGCGCGCGGTGGACCGGCTGTCGCTGCGCGGCGTGCTGGGCCTGGGGGACATCGCGGAGGGCGCTGTGGTGCGCGCCTCCGCCACCGGAGAGATGGACGACGCCGAGAAGCTCGGGGCCGCGGTCGCGCACGAGCTTCTCGACCTGGGAGCCGAGGACCTGCCCCCCGCGGGCCTCGAGGGCCCCGCCAACCGCTGGATCGGGAGTACGGAATGACAGGACAGGCCAACACCTCGGGGCGGATCGCCTTCGTGGGCAGCGGACCGGGAGACCCGGCACTGCTCACCGTGCGCGCCAGGGACGTGCTCGCCGGCTCGCCGCTGGTGATCACCGATCCGGACGTGCCGGAGGGCATCCTCGCGCTGGCCGCCGACGGCGCCGAGGTACGCCCGGCGGTCGGCCAGCCCGCCGACATCGCGAGCGACCTGCTGGCCGAGGCCGGTCAGGGCCGCTCGGTGGCCCGCCTGGTCTCCGGCGATCCGCTCACCAACGACGCGGTCGTCGCCGAGGCGCTCGCCGTGTCGGCCTCCGGGACGGCGTTCGACGTCGTGCCGGGCGTGCCTGCCTCCACCGCGGTGCCGGCCTACGCCGGGGTCGCGCTGGGCTCGGCGCACGTCGAGGCCGACGTGCGGGCGGGCGTCGACTGGGCCGCGCTGGCCGCCAGCCCGGGCCCGGTGGTGCTGCACGCCACCGGCGCGCTGCTGGCCGACGTCGCCGCCGGGCTGTCCGCGCAGGGCGTCCCGGGCGACACCGCGGTCGCGATCACCTCCGGCGGCACCACCTCCACCCAGAAGACGATCTCGTCGTCGGTCGGCAAGCTGGCCGTCGACGGCAGCGACCTGGAGGGCGCGCTGGTGCTGACCGTCGGCGATGCCGCCGGTCGCCGCGGCGAGCTGTCCTGGTGGGAGTCGCGCGCGCTGTACGGCTGGCGGGTGCTGGTGCCGCGGACCAAGGACCAGGCCGGCGTGATGAGCGAGCGGCTGCGGATGCACGGCGCGATCCCGGAGGAGGTGCCGACGATCGCCGTCGAGCCGCCCCGGTCGCCCGCGCAGATGGAGCGCTCGGTCAAGGGCCTGGTCGACGGCCGCTACCAGTGGGTCGTGTTCACCTCCACCAACGCGGTGAAGGCGGTGTGGGAGAAGTTCGCCGAGTTCGGCCTGGACGCCCGCGCGTTCTCCGGTGTCAAGATCGCCTGCGTGGGCCGCTCCACCGCGGAGAAGGTCCGCGAGTTCGGCATCGAGCCGGAGCTGGTGCCGGACATCGACGAGGCCCAGTCGTCCACCTCCGAGGGGCTGCTGGAGATCTTCCCGCCGCACGACGACGTGCTCGACCCGGTCGACCGGGTGCTGCTGCCGCGCGCCGACATCGCCACCGAGACGCTGTCCGCCGGGCTGCAGGAGCGCGGCTGGGAGGTCGACGACGTGACGGCCTACCGGACCGTCCGTGCGGCCCCGCCGCCCGCGCCGATCCGGGAGGCGATCAAGACCGGCGGGTTCGACGCCGTCTGCTTCACCTCGTCGTCGACGGTGCGGAACCTGGTCGGCATCGCCGGCAAGCCGCACGCCAGGACGCTGGTCGCCTGCATCGGCCCGGCCACCGCGGAGACGGCCCGCGAGTTCGGCCTGCGGGTGGACGTGCAGCCGGAGGAGGCCCGGGTGCCGACCCTGGTCGACGCGCTGGCGAGCCACACCGCGAAGCTGCGCGCGGAGGGGAACCTGCCGCCGCCGAAGAAGGTCAAGGCGCGCCGCCGCTGAGCGGCGCGATCGGCACAGCCGCTGAGCGGCGCGGTCGGCACAGCCGCTGAGCGGCGCGATCGATACAGCCGCTGAGCGCGTGACTCCACGGCCCCGTCTCCCGCCTGCGGGTGGGTGGCGGGGCCGTCGGCGTCAGGCGGCGGCCGTCTTCACCAGGGTCCGCAGGCACATCTCGCGGGTCTCGCGCGGGCTGCGCCCGGCCGGTTCGGGCAGGTGGAACGCGGCGAACAGCCCGCACCAGATGTGGCCGACGAGCCAGTCGGCGTCGAGCTCGCGGTCGATGCTGCCGTCGGCGTGGCCGCGGTTGACGATCCCGGCGACCAGCCGGTCGTCGTCGGTCTCGGCGGCCGTCTCCTCCTCGGTCTCGCCGCGCAGCCACCAGGCGAAGATCTCGCGGCCGTCGATCAGCTCGGCGCAGAGCCGGGTGTAGGCGGCGAGCCCGGTGCCGTCGTCGGGCCGGGCGCGGCGGATCGCGTCGGAGTACTCGGCGGTGACGAACGCCTCGACGCCTGCGGAGAGCGCGGCCCGGTCCGGGTAGTAGCGGTGCAGCGTGCTGCGGGCGACGCCGGCGGTCTCGGCGATCTCGCCGAGTGCGGCGCCGGGATTGCAGGAGAGGGCCCCGATGGCGGCGCGGAGGATCGCCCGCCGGGTCCGCTCCCTGGTGGGGCTCTCCTGGTCCTCGACCGTCACGTCGCGACCCTAACAAATAATCCATGTGCGAAAATCGGACAGTTCTGTCTTACTTGAGGGCATGACCGTCGTGACCGGGTCGCCGTCCCGGATCGGGATCCTGTGGGACCACGCCCGCCCGCACCTGCCGACACTGGTGTTCGGCCTCGTCCTCGCACTCGCCGGTTCGGCGATGGAGCTGGCGAGCCCGCTGGTGACCAAGTGGGTGCTCGACACCGTCGCCGAGGGCGGATCGCTGTCCGGGCCGGTGCTGCTGCTGCTCGCGCTGCTCGTGGTCGGCGCCGGCGTCACCTGGTGGCAGTGGGTCGTGCTCGGGACGCTCGCCGAGCGGATCGTCTACGACGCCCGGGAGAACATGATCGTCCGCTACCTGCGGGCCAAGGTGCTGCCGCTGCTGGCCCGTCCGGCGGGGGAGATGGTCACCCGGGTCACCTCGGACACCGTGCTGCTGCGCGAGGCGGCGTCGTCCAGCCTGGTCGGCCTGCTCAACGGTGCGGTGATGCTGGTCGGGTCGCTGGTGCTGATGACCGTGCTGGACCCGATGCTGGCGCTGGTGACGTTCGGCGCGACGGCGCTGGTGGTCGTCCTGTTCTCGGTGCTGCTGCCCGCGATCGCGACCGCGCAGCAACGGGCCCAGGGTGCGCTCGGCGATCTCGGCGGCTCGCTGGACGGGACACTGCGCGCGGTCCGGACGGTCAAGGCCGCCGGCGTCGAGGACGCCGCGCGGGACCGGCTGCTCACCCACGCCGCGGACGCGCGCCGGTTCGGCGTGCGCGCGGTGCGCCGGGAGGCGCTGGTCTGGACCGTCGCCTGGTCCGGGCTGCAGGCCGCGATCGTGCTGATCCTCGGCGTCGGGGCGTGGCGGGTCGCGGGCGGCGAGATGACCGTGTCGACACTGGTCGCGTTCCTGCTCTACGCCTTCGGGCTGATGGGGCCGATCATGGAGCTCAGCCAGAACCTCAGCACGCTGCAGTCCGGGATCGCGGCGGCCGGGCGGATCCGGGAGGTCCGGGAGCTCGAGTCCGAGCCGGTCGCGGCCGGCGCCCGTCCTGCTCCGGAGCCCGGCCGTCCCGGTCCGGCCCCCGCCGGCCCCGTTCCGGCTCCCGCCGGCCCCGTTTCGGCTCCGGCCGGCCCTGGTTCGGCCGGTTCGGCTCCGGCCGGTCCTGGTGCGGCCGGTTCGGCTCCGGCCGGGTCCGGTTCGGTGCCCGGCCGTCCCGGTCCGGTGCCCGCCGGTCCGGCCCCCGCTGGTGCGGTCGAGCTGCGCGGTGTCGACGCCCGCTATCCCGGCGCGGCGGAGCCCGCGGTGCGCGGGCTGGACCTGGTCGTCCCGGAACGCGGACACGTGGCGGTGGTCGGCCCGTCCGGTGCGGGCAAGACGACCCTGCTGTCGCTGCTGCTGCGCTTCGTCGATCCCGAGCGCGGCGAGCTGCTGCTCGGCGGGGTGCCCTACACCGAGCTCGACGTGCACCAGGTGCGCAGCCGCTTCGCCTACGTCGAGCAGGAGACCCCGGTGGTCCCCGGCACCATCCGGGACAACCTGACCCTGGCCGCACCGGACGTCTCCGACGAGCGCATCGCCGAGGTGCTGCGCAGCATCCACCTCGACGGCGTCGTCGCGGACCTGGAGCTCGGCCTGGACACGCCGCTGTCGGACAGCTCGGTCTCCGGCGGCCAGCGGCAGCGCATCGCACTGGCCAGGGCTCTGCTCGCCGAACCGCCGGTGCTGCTGCTCGACGAGGCGACCGCGCAGGTCGACGGGATCACCGAGGCGGCGATCCAGACGGTGCTGCGGGCGCAGGCCCGCCGTGGTGCGGTGGTGACCGTGGCGCACCGGCTGTCCACGGTGCTCGACGCCTACGAGATCGTCGTGATGGACTCGTCCCGGGTCGTCGCCCGGGGGACGCACGCCGAGCTGCTCGGGTCCAGTGCTCTCTACCGGGACCTGGTCGAGGCGCTGCGGATCCGCACCGACGTCGCACCGGTGGGGTGAGCGGCCCCGCCCCCGCCCCGCCCCGCGCCGCACCCCGTCACTCACCGAGATGCATCTGAGAGGGCTCGGAAGATCGACAATTCCCGCTCATCTGCATCTCGGTGAGTGACGGGGTGCGGGGCGGGGTCGCGCGGCGCAGGGAGTGCCGCGGATCGGCCGCCGCACGGCGCGACGGGGTGCGACGGCGCGCAGCGGGGTGTCGCGGGACACGACGGGGTGCGGGGGTGGCGCGGGAAGGGGCGCGGCCCCGGCGGTCCGGCGGCGCTCTACCCTGGGGCAATGGCTTTCCCGGTGCAGCGTCCCCGCCGCCTGCGGACCACCCCCGCGATGCGGCGGCTGGTCTCCGAGACCGAGGTGCGGCCCCGCCAGCTGGTGCTGCCGATGTTCGTGCGCGAGGGCGCCGCGGACCCGGTGCCGATCTCGTCGATGCCGGGCGTCGTCCAGCACACCCGGGAGAGCCTCCGCAAGGCGGTGGCGCAGGCGGCGTCGGCCGGCGTCGGCGGCGTGATGCTGTTCGGTGTCCCGGAGGTGCACGACGCGACCGGCTCCGGTGCCGTCGATCCGGAGGGGATCCTGAACGTCGCGCTGCGCGACGTCCGCGACGAGGTCGGCGACGATCTCGTCGTGATGTCGGACCTGTGCCTGGACGAGTTCACCGACCACGGGCACTGCGGCGTGCTGGACGCGCACGGCCGGGTCGACAACGACGCCACCCTGGACGTGTACGCGCGGATGGGCGTCGAGCAGGCCCGCGCGGGCGCCCACCTGGTCGGCCCGAGCGGGATGATGGACGGGCAGGTCGGCGTCATCCGGGCGGCGCTGGACGAGGCCGGGTTCACCGACACCGGGATCCTCGCCTACACCGCGAAGTACGCCTCGGCGTTCTACGGGCCGTTCCGGGAGGCGGTGAACTCGCAGCTGCGCGGTGACCGCAAGACCTACCAGCAGGACGGCGGCAACGCCCGGGAGGCGCTGCGCGAGCTGGCGCTGGACCTCGACGAGGGCGCCGACATGGTGATGGTCAAGCCCGCGCTGGCCTATCTGGACGTGCTGGCCCGGGTGGCCGACGTGGCGGACGTGCCGGTCGCCGCGTACCAGATCTCCGGCGAGTACGCGATGATCGAGGCCGCCGTGCAGCAGGGCTGGCTGGAGCGGGAGCGCACCATCCTGGAGACGGTCACGTCGATCCGCCGGGCCGGCGCCGACGTGATCCTCACCTACTGGGCGACCGAGGTCGCGGGCTGGCTGGACCGGTAGCCGGAGCGACACCACCTGCCCGCGGTACCGCCGAACGTGGCAAACCGGACACCCGTCCGGCTACCGTGGCGGGTGTGAGCAACAACCCCGGCGAGCAGGGCGCACCTCAGTACTACCGGCCCGGACCGTCGACCGGGTACTACCCGCAGTATCCGCAGAACCCGTACCCGAACGGCTGGACGCCGGCCGCCCCGGCGCCGCCGCAACAGCAACAGCAGCAACAGCCGCCGCAGGAGCAGTACCAGCAGCAGTACCAGCAGCAGCAGTATCAGCAGCCGCCCGGCCCGCAGTGGAACACCGGCGGTGCACCGCAGGGCTGGGGCCAGCCACCGGCCGGCCTGGCCCCGGGCGGGACGACGCCGCTCGCCCGGCCCCGGCAGGTGGTCACCGCGCTGATCCTGCTGATCGCCGCGGCGCTGCCGTTCGTGCTGATGGGCGGCGCCGCGATGTTCGCCCAGATCGACCAGGCCACGCTCGACCAGGCCGGGATCCCGCGCGCCGAGCTCGACAGCGTGATGGCGCAGACCGGGGTGACGCTGGACCAGCTGACCCAGCTGGTCCGGGTGATGGGCGGGGTCTTCCTGGTGCTGGCGCTGGTCTACGCGGCGCTCGCGGTGGTCGCGTTCCTCGGCCGGGCGGGTGCGCGGCTGGCGCTGGCGGTGCTGACCGCGGTCTACGGGCTGCCGCTGTTGCTGCTGATGGCACCGACGATCCCGGTGTTCGCGGTGGTGATCCTGGCGATCTCCTCGACCGGGGTGGTGTTGCTCTACGGGCAGGCCGCCCGCGAGTGGTATGCGTCGCGCAAGGTCGGGGCCGCACGGCGCGCCGGGTGACGGCTGGGAGACTGGCCGGGTGAGCAGCGCGCAGAACCCCGACCCGAAGGAGTCCGCCCGCCTCTTCGAGCGGGCGGCCGAACTGATCCCGGGCGGGGTGAACTCCCCGGTCAGGGCGTTCAACTCGGTCGGCGGCACGCCGCGGTTCATGGTCTCGGCGCAGGGCTACGAGCTGACCGACGCCGACGGCGCGAACTACGTCGATCTCGTCTCCTCGTGGGGCCCGATGATCCTCGGGCACGCGCATCCGGCCGTCGTCGAGGCGGTGCGGGCGGCGGCGTCGAACGGACTGTCGTTCGGCACCCCGACCCCCGGTGAGATCGACCTGGCCGCCGAGATCGTCGACCGCACCCCGGTCGAGCAGGTCCGGCTGGTCAACTCCGGCACCGAGGCGACGATGAGCGCGATCCGGCTGGCCCGCGGCATCACCGGGCGCCCGGTGATCGTGAAGTTCGCCGGCTGCTACCACGGCCACGTCGACGCGCTGCTCGCCGAGGCCGGCTCCGGCGTCGCGACGCTCGGCCTGCCGACCAGCCCGGGCGTCACCGGCGCGCAGGCCGCGGACACCGTGGTCGTGCCCTACAACGACCTGGACGCGGTGCGCGCGGTGTTCGCCGAGCGCGGCGCCGACATCGCCTGCGTGATCACCGAGGGGGCGCCCGGGAACATGGGCGTCGTCCCGCCGGTCGAGGGCTTCAACGCCGCGCTGCGCGACCTCTGCCACGCGCACGGCGCGCTGCTGGTGATCGACGAGGTGATGACCGGCTTCCGGGCGTCGCGCCAGGGCTGGTACGGCTGCGACGGCGTCGCCGGCGATCTCTACACCTTCGGCAAGGTGATGTCCGGCGGGCTGCCGGCCGCCGCGTTCGGCGGCTCGGTCGAGCACATGTCGTTCCTGGCGCCGGCCGGGCCGGTCTACCAGGCGGGCACCCTGGCCGGGAACCCGGTCGCGGTCGCCGCCGGTCTCACCACGCTGCGCCACGCCGACGAGGCCGCCTACGCCACCCTCCAGGCGAACGCCGACCGGCTCGGCTCGCTGATCACCGCCGCACTGGACCGGGAGGGCGTCGGGCACACCGTGCAGTACGCGGGCACCATGCTCTCGCCGTTCTTCACCGACGCCCCGGTCACCGGCTACGCCGACGCGAGGTCGGCCGAGACCTGGCGCTACCCGGCGTTCTTCCACGCGCTGCTCGACCACGGGATCTACCCGCCGCCGTCGGCGTTCGAGGCGTGGTTCGTCAGTACCGCGCTGGACGACGACGCGTTCGCCCGGATCGAGGTCGGGCTCGCCGC
Organism: Pseudonocardia kongjuensis; assembly: GCF_039526905.1. Taxonomy (NCBI): domain Bacteria; kingdom Bacillati; phylum Actinomycetota; class Actinomycetes; order Pseudonocardiales; family Pseudonocardiaceae; genus Pseudonocardia; species Pseudonocardia kongjuensis. The sequence continues at coordinate 96,396 of NZ_BAAAJK010000036.1, forward strand.
CGGGGCGCGGGCGGCGGCCGCGGCCACCCGTCCGGACGGGGTCTGAGCCGTGGGCGACCGGACCACCCCCGCGCCGACCGGCCCGGTGACCGTCGTGCACCTGCTCCGGCACGGCGAGGTGCACAACCCGGAGCGGGTGCTCTACGGCCGCCGGCCCGGCTACCGGCTCTCCGACCACGGCGAGGCCCAGGCCAAGACGGTCGCGCAGTACCTCGGGAGCAACGACGTCGCCGCCGTCGTCGCGTCCCCGCTGCAGCGCGCCCAGCAGACCGCCGGGCCGATCGCCGAGGCGCACGACCTGCCGATCGGCACCGACGAGAACCTGATCGAGGCCGGGAACCTGTTCGAGGGCAAGCGGTTCGCCGTCGGCGACGGCGCGCTGCGCCGGCCGCAGGCGTGGCGGCTGCTGCGCGACCCGTTCACCCCGTCCTGGGGCGAGCCCTATCTCGACATCGCGCACCGGATGCTCGGCGCGCTGCACGCGGCGCGACTGCTCGCGCCCGGCCGGGAGGTCGTCTGCGTGTCCCATCAGCTGCCGATCTGGACGCTGCGCCGGTACCTGCTCGGGCAGCGGCTCTGGCACGACCCGCGCCGCCAGTGCGCGCTGGCGTCGCTGACCAGCGTCGAGTTCACCGGCGCCCGGATGACCGGACTGCGCTACGCCGAGCCGGCCGGCTCCAGCGGGGCGATGGTGACCGGCGCATGAGGCGGCTGGCGCTCCCGCTGCTCGCCGCGCTGGCCCTGCTCGCGGGCTGCGGCGTCGGGACCGACGCCGTCGCCGGGTCCGGCGAGTTCCAGTTCGTCGCCCCCGGCGGCGAGACCCGGATCGTCTACGACCCGCCGGAGAGCCGCGGGCCGATCACCGACCTGCGCGGCGAGAGCCTGATGAACCCGGGTGCCGAGGTCGGCATCTCCGACTTCCCGGACACCGTCCGGGTGATCAACATCTGGGGCTCGTGGTGCGGGCCGTGCCGGACCGAGGCACCGGAGCTGCAGGCGGTCGCGGACGCGGCGCAGGGCGACGCCGTGGTGCTCGGCATCGACGTCCGGGACGACCGGCAGGCCGCGCTGGACTTCAAGACCGACCGCGGATTGAGCTACGACTCGATCTACGACCCGGCCGGGCGGACCCTGGCCCGGCTCGACGGCTACCCGCGCAACGTCGTCCCGTCGACGATCGTGCTGGACCGCGAGCAGCGGGTCGCCGCGGTCTTCCTGACCCCGGTCGGCAGCTCCGACCTGATGCCGCTGATCGCCCGGCTCGCCGAGGAGGACCCGGCGGCGGAGCCGCCGGGCGCGGGCTGACGGAGCGCGACCGGACCGTTGCACTACACGTTGTAGAACCCGCTGTCGGGCCTGTTCGGGGGCCCTTCTACCCTGGGATGCGATGGACCCGACGACCGCCCTCGCGATATCGGGGCCGCTGCTGCTGGCGGCCCTGGTATCGGTGCTCGCCGGGCTGGTCAGCTTCGCCTCGCCGTGCGTCGTCCCGCTGGTCCCCGGCTACCTCGCGTACCTGGCCGGCCTGGTCGGCGCGCAGCCGCCGCCGGTGACCGAGGCCGAGGCCCGGCAGCGCGAGACCGCCCGCCGCAGCGGGACCGCCGTCGTCGAGCAGCGGACCCGCCCGGACGGCCGCTGGCGGGTCGCCGGTGCGGCGCTGCTGTTCGTGTCCGGGTTCACCGTCGTCTTCGGCGCGATCATGGTCGGCGTCGTGTGGCTGTCCGACGTGCTGATCGAGAACGAGGCGTTGCTGCAGCGGATCGGCGGCGTCGTGATGATCGTGATGGGGCTGGCGTTCGCCGGCCTGATCCCGGCCCTGCAGCGCGAGTACCGCTCGCACTGGACGCCGCGCGCCGGCCTGGCCGGCGCCCCGCTGCTGGGTGCGGTGTTCGGGCTGGGCTGGGTCCCCTGCATCGGCCCGACGCTGGCCGGCGTGGTCGCCGTCGCGGCCGGCACCGGCGGCGGCTCGTTCCGCGGCGTCGTGCTGATCCTGGCCTACTGCGCCGGCCTCGGGATCCCGTTCGTGCTGATCGCGCTGGGCGCGTCCCGCGCGGTCGGGATGCTCGGCCGCCTGCGCCGGCACACCCGCGCGATCCAGATCGCCGGCGGGGCGATGCTCGTGCTGGTCGGCGTGCTCCTGGTCTCCGGGCTGTGGGCGCGCTGGCTGATCCAGCTCCAGGTGTCGATCGCCGGGTTCACCCCGCCCATCTGACATGACCTCCGACATGACCTCCGGGGTGGCACGGCCGCCCACCGCCCCGCCGCAGCCGCCGGGCAGCGAGCCCCCGGCACGCCGCGACCGGTTCGGCGGCGTGGCCGCGTTCCTGCGCAACACCTGGCGCGGGCTGACCAGCATGCGCACCGCGCTGGTGCTGCTGTTCCTGCTGGCGCTGGCCGCGATGCCGGGCGCGCTGATCCCGCAGCGCTCGCTGAACGAGTTCCTGGTCGACGACTTCTACGCCGACTACCCGACCGCCGCGCCGATCATCGAGTCGCTCGGCGGCTTCGAGGTGTTCGCCAGCCCGTGGTTCGCGGCGATCTACCTGCTGCTGATGATCTCGCTCGTCGGCTGCGTGCTGCCCCGCTCGGTGGAGTACTGGCACAGCATGCGGGCCGCGCCGGTCGCGACCCCGCGCAACCTGACCCGGCTCCCGCACCACGCCGAGGCCGACTCCGCCGAGTCGCCGGACGCGGTGCTGGAGCGCACCCGGCGGCTGCTGCGCGGCTGGCGCAGGGTCGAGCGCTCCGAGCCCGGCGGGGTGACGGCGGTGTCCGCCGAGCGCGGCTACCTGCGCGAGACCGGCAACCTGGTCTTCCACCTCAGCCTGATCGGGCTGCTGCTCGGCTTCGCAGGCGGCAAGCTCTACGGCTACGAGGGCGACGTGATCGTCCGCGCCGACGGCGCCGAGTTCTGCAACAGCTCGATCCTCGGCTACGACACGTTCCGGGCCGGCCTGCGGGTCGACGGCACCGACCTCAACGAGTTCTGCGTGCGCGTCGACCGGTTCGACGGGACCTGGCTGCCGAACGGGCAGCCCTCGACGTTCGGCGCGCAGATCGGTTACCAGACCGGCGAGGACCTGGCCGACGGCGTCACCGACTGGCGGCCGGGCGAGATCACCGTCAACTACCCGCTGCGCACCGACGGCGACCGGGCCTACCTGACCGGCTACGGCTACGCGCCCGAGTTCACCGTGACCTGGCCGGACGGGCAGAGCCGCACCGGCGGGATCCAGTGGCGGCCGGTCGACCAGAGCGGCAGCCAGCTCTCCGAGGGCGCGACGAAGTTCGAGCAGCCCGGCATCACCGACGCCGAGCTGCGCCGCACCACCCAGCTCGCGGTGACCGGCACGTTCGCGCCGACCGGCGCGGTCGACGCCGAGGGCAACCTCGCGTCCGTGCACCCGGACCTGCGTGCGCCGACCGCCGACGTGAACATCATGCGCGGCGATCTCGGCATCGACGACGGCCGCGGCCAGTCGATCTTCACGGTGGACCAGCAGAAGATCGACGACGGCGAGCTGGTGACGGTCGCCGAGGAGCGGCTCGGCGTCGGTGACAGCGTGACCCTGGACGACGGCACCGTCGTCCGGTTCGACGGCGTCACCCCGTGGGTGAACCTGCAGGTGGGCCACGACCCGGGGCAGATCTGGGTGCTGGTCTTCTCGATCGTGATGGTGGCGGGGCTGGCCCTGTCGCTGTCGGTCAAGCGGCGGCGCCTGTGGGTGCGGATCCGCCCGGTCGACGGCGGCAGCCGGATCCAGCTCGGCGGCCTGGCCCGGACCGACCGGGCGGGCTACGGCGAGGAGTTCGACCGGCTCGGCTCGGAACTGCTCGACCCGATGGACAAGAAGGACGGTTGACACCGATGCTCGTCGATCCGATCACCTCGATGTGGAGCGACCGGCTGTTCCAGGCCACGCTCGTCGTACTGCTGCTCGCGATGATCTTCACGTCGCTGGAGTACGCGGCGACCCGGGTGGCCAGGGCGCCGCGCAGGCGGGCGGCCGTCGGGGCCGGCGACGGCGGTGCCGACGCTGAGATCTCCGACACCCCGGACGGGCCCGACGGGTCCGAGGGCGCGTCGGGAGACGGCTCCCGGACCGGCCGGACCCGGGCCGACCGGTACGGCCGGATCGGGATCTCGCTGATGATCCTCGCCGTCGTCCTGCACGCCGGGTCGATCGTGCTGCGCGGGCTGGCGACCTACCGGTGGCCGCTGGGCAACATGTACGAGTTCACCTCGGCGCTGTGCCTGATGGCGGTCGGCGCCTGGCTGGTGCTGGTCCGCAAGCACCCGCCGCTGCGTCCGGCCGGGGTGTTCGTGCTGACGCCGATCCTGCTCCTGATGTTCATCACCGGCACCGTGCTCTACGCCGAGGCCGCGCCCGTCGTCCCGGCCCTGCAGTCGTACTGGATCATCATCCACGTCACGACGATCACGCTGGCCTCGGGGATGCTGCTGGTCCCGGGCGTCGCGAGCCTGCTGTTCCTGATGAAGCGCAACGAGCGCCCGGCCGCGCTGGCCGCGAAGCTCCCGGGCGCCGAGGCGCTCGATCGGCTGGCCTACCGGGTGACGGTGCTCGCCTTCCCGCTGTACACGTTCGGGATCATCACCGGCGCGGTCTGGGCCGAGGCGGCCTGGGGCCGGTTCTGGGGCTGGGACCCGAAGGAGACGGTCGCGTTCGTCGCGTGGGTGCTCTACGCCGCCTACCTGCACGCCCGCGCCACGGCCGGCTGGCGGACGTCGCGGGCGGCCTGGATCAACTCGGCCGGCTTCGCCACGATCGTGTTCAACCTGTTCTTCATCAACATGGTGGTCGCCGGACTGCACTCGTACGCGGGGGTGTGAGGCGCCTCGACCACCGGGTTCCGCACGGCTACCGTCGGTTCCCGTGAGTGAGAACGGTTCCGGCGAGCAGCCCGACGGGTCGGTGGGCCGCTACGTGCGGGAGCGCTGGGGCGCGGCGGAGTCGTCCGGACGGTCCTTCGGACGGCGTCGTCGCACGTCCGGTGATGACGCAGCGCAGCCGGAGGGCGGTGCTGCGCAGCCGGCCGCGTCGCAGCCGCGCCCGCCGTCGGCGGCCGAGCGGGCGGCGTCCGCACCCGCCCCGGGCCGTGCCGCGGTCGGCACCCAGACCCCGCCGGCCGGTTCGGTGTGGGGCAGCGAGCTACCGGAGATCGACGACGACCTGGTCGACGAGATCGACCCCTCCACGCCGCCGCACGGGCTGGACCTGTCGGCGCTGCACGAGCGGTCCGACGCGGAGCGGGAGCGGCCCGCCGGGCCCGGCCCGGCCGCCGAGGCCCGCGCCGACGACGGCAGGCACCGGGCACCCGAGGACCTGTACCCGACCGGTCAGGACGTCGGCCCCGACGACACCGGTCTGTACCGCTCCGGTGGCGCGGCCGATCCGGAGCCGTGGTGGACGGTGCCGGGCCGCGGCGGGCACGACGACGAGCCGGGCGGCGAGCTGATCTGGCGCCGCCCGGACCCGCCGTCCGATGAGGAGCAGACCCACGCCGACGACGCCGACGTGACCGCCACCGACGCGCACGCGGTCGTGTCGCCGTCGTGGGGCGGGCCCGGCGCCGGGACCGCCGGGGCGCAGGACCGGGACGTGCCCGATCCGTCGCCGGACGGTGCGGGCGCGGATCGGGACCGTCCGGTCCGGCCGGGCGGGACGGTGGACGACCGGCCGGACGGTTCCGGCGACGCCGCCGGTCCGGCGCACGGTGCCGTTCCGGTCGGGGGTGCCCCGGGCGGTGGCGTCCGGGACGACGGCGCCGGGGACGGAGGTCCGCCGGGGGCCGGTGGCCCGGGTGGCGGCGCGGCGTCCGGTGGTGCGGCCGGCCCCGGTGGCGCTGCTGCTGGCGCGGCCGTCGCCGGTGACGGGACGGCCGGCGGTGGCGCGGGGTCCGGTGGTTCGGCGGCTCCCGCCGGGGGTGCGCCCGCCCCCGGCGGCACGCCCGGCCCTGGCGGCACGCCCGCTCCCGGTGGCACGACGACCTCCGGTGGCCCGACCTCCGGTGGCACCGCCGTCGGTGGTACCGCCGCCGGTGGCACTGCTGTCGGTGGTGCGACCGCCGCCGGTGGCCCGACCGCTGTCGGTGGTGCGACCGCTGTCGGTGGTGGGACCGCCGCCGGTGACGCGACCGCCGGGGCCGCGGCCGCACGCGGAACGGGCCAGGCCACCGGCCGTCCGGCGGCGGACCGGCCGTGGCGGAGCTCGTGGGACCGCGATGCGGCCGAGCGCGAGGCGTCCGACCGGGCGCGCCGGGACAACGGCTCCCGCACCGGCGGGGCCCGGCCGGCGCCGGAGTCCGGGTCACGCCGGCCGCGCTGGACCGCGCCCGAGGCGGTCGAGGCCCGCCACGGGCAGCACCGCCGGAGCGACGGCGCGCACGGCGGGCTCGACCTGACACCACACCGGTCCGGCAGCCCGCGGCGACCGCCGGAGAGCGGCTGGCGCCGGTTCGTCTACCTGCTCACCGGTGGACTGGTGAACCCGGGGGAGAGCCCCGCCGAGCTGCACCGCCGGGATCTGGTGTCCCGGCTGAACCGGCCGCTGCTCAACGCCCACAAGATCGCGATGCTGAGCCTCAAGGGTGGCGTCGGGAAGACGACGGTCACCGCGACGCTGGGTGCGACGTTCGCCTCGCACCGCGGTGACCGGGTCGTCGCGGTGGACGCGAACCCGGACCGGGGGACGCTCAGCCAAAAGATCCCGCTGGAGACGACCGCGACCGTCCGGCACCTGCTCCGCGACTCCGACCGGGTGCGGCGCTACACCGACGTCCGCTCGTACACCTCGCAGGGGCAGTCGCGGCTGGAGGTACTGGCCAGCGAGCAGGACCCGGCCGTGTCGGAGGCGTTCAGCGAGGACGACTACCGGCGTGCGGTCGACCTGCTGGAGCACTTCTACAACCTGGTGCTGACCGACTGCGGGACCGGCCTGATGCACTCCGCGATGTACGGGGTGCTGGGGATGGCCGATCAGCTCGTGATCGTGTCGTCCGGGTCGATCGACGGTGCCCGCAGCGCGTCGGCGACGCTGGACTGGCTGGACGCGCACGGCTACGGCAATCTCGTCCGGAACGCCGTCGTCGTGATCAACTCGGTGTACCGGCGGGCGGGCGGCGGCGTCGACCTCGACCGGGTCGCGGAGCACTTCGCCGGCCGGTGCCGGGCGGTCGTGCGGGTGCCGTTCGATCCGCACCTGGAGGAGGGCGCGGAGATCGACCTCGACCGCCTGGAGGAACCGACCCGGACCGCGCTGCTGGAGCTCGCCGCCGCCGTCGCGGACGGGTTCCCGGTCTGAGCGTCACCGCCGGATGTGACCGGAAACACTGAAGGGCGGCCCACCGGAGCCGGTGGACCGCCCTTCGGTCAAGACTTCTTGGGACTCTGGTCGGGCAGATCGGAGGGGCTGGGACGGGCTCGGTCCGGTCAGGTCCGCTCCGGCGGGTCCTCCTGGTTGCGGACCTTCTCGTCGAGTTCACGTAAGAAGTCCGGGTCGTCATCGGGACCGGTCGCGCGCGGCTTCTGCGCCTTCTGACCGGTCATCCAGGGGAGCTCGGGCTGCGGGAGCCTGTCGGCGACCACCTGCTCGGACCGGAGGGTCCGGACGAGCAGCACCGCGACGACGGCCGCGCCGAGCAGAAGGATCAGGAACAACATCAGGCCACCTCCGCTGTCCAGCGTAGCGAAGGTGGCCTGACGTGCGAGTGAAGTCGCGGGTTCAGCGGAGCCCGGGGCTCGCCTCGCTGGTGAGGTCCGCCAGCAGTCCGCGGACCTCGGACTCGCGGAAGCGGCGGTGGCCACCGGGGGTGCGGATCGAACCGATCCGCCCGGCGGACGCCCAGCGCGTCACGGTCTTGGGGTCGACGCGGAAGAGGGTGGCGACCTCGCCCGGGGTCAGCAGTCGCTCGGGGGCCTGCGTCGGAGCTGCCATGGAATCCTCCCGGAAATGCAGCGTGGTGCCGAGTCGCGGTGCCGGGAGGGATCTCCCGAAGCTCCTCGGAGCGGTCACCGCTCGTTGTTTCCGGGCCATCGTGACACCTCAGACCCCAGGTACTCGAACGGTTGTCCGGAGGTAAAGGGTTCTTAAAGGGCAAAGCCGATGAAGTTCCTGAAGCGGACATCACGGGTGGTTCCCGTCTCCGAGTGCGCGGCTCCGGGCTCCGGCCGCAGGACCGTACCCTGGACGGCATGACGTCCCCGACGACACCGCCGCCGCAGGCCGCGGCGCGGGCTCGCGCCGGCGAGCCCGGGCTGGCCGCCACGGTGGCGCTCTACGCTCTCGCCCGGCTCGGTCTGCTGGCCGTCATCGCCCTGCTGCTCGGCCTCGCCGGGGTGCCGCTGCTGGTCGCGTTGCTGGTGGCGCTGATCGTGGCGCTCCCGCTGTCGATGCTGCTGTTCCGCGGTCTGAGGTCCCGGCTGGACCGGGCGCTGGCCGTCGCCAACGCCCGCCGCTCGGCCGAGCGGGAGTCGCTCCGGGCCAAGCTGCGCGGCGACGACCGCAACTGACCTGCCGGCCCCTGTCCACGCCCTGTTCTCGCCGCGGCGCGTTCCGCGGAACGGGATCACGGTGGCTGCGCGCCGTGGGTGAGGAGCACGGCGCGCGTGTCCGGCGTTCCGCGGAACCGCGGTGCCGGGCGTCCGGCGTTCCGTGGGGCGGTGTTCGGTGCGAGGGCGTTCCGCCGGGGCGGTGCTCGGTGTCGGGTGTTCCGTGGGGCGGTGTTCGGCGTCCGGCGTTCCGCGGGGCTGTGTCGGGTGTCCGGCGTTCCGCCGGGGCGTTCGGTGTCAGGGCGGCGTTCCGCGGAACCGCGTCTGGTCGCCGGCGTTCCGCGGAACGCGGTGCCGGAGCGCGGCGCAGTGGCCGGGTATCCCGGCCGCCGTGACGTCCGGCACCCGGTGGCGCGGCCGTCGAGCGGGAACCTCGGCCTGTCCCACCGGACCGACCCCGGTGCGCCGGCCCCCGATCCGACCCCGGCCCCCTGTGCCCGGCCGACCGATCCCGCCCGCGTTCCGCGGAACGCGGCTGCCGGTTCCCGTTCCGGTACCTCGCACAGCCCGTGAGGGATCCTGTGCAGCGGATGGTGGACGCGGCGGACCCACCGGCCCGGCGGGCGTTCCGCGGAACGTGGCCGGCACTGCGCCGGGGCCGGGAACGGCTCTCGGGCCCGGACCCGACTCCCGGCGGCTCCCCGGCGCTCAGCCGCCCGCGATGCCGCCGCCGAAACCGACCGCGAGACCGACCCCGACGGCCAGCGCCCAGGCGAGCAGCAGCAGACCGGTGTCGCGGAGCACCGGGATCAGCTCCGGACCGTCGGCGCCGCCGAGCACCGCGCGCACCGGACGCACCGCCGCGGGCAGCGCCACCAGCACAATCAGCAGGCCCGGCCGGTCGAACGCGGCGGCGACGGCGATCACGAACGGCACCAGGACGAGCGTCACGTACAGCGTGCGGGTGGCGGGTCCGCCCAGCCGCACCGCGAGCGTCGTCTTGCCGGCGATCCGGTCGCCGGGGATGTCGCGCAGGTTGTTCGCGACCAGCACGGCGCAGGTCAGCAGGCCGGCGCCGATCGACACACCGACGGTCGCCGGGTCCACCGCCCCGGCCTGGGTGAGCGCGGTGCCGAGCACCGCGACCGGGCCGAAGAACACGAACACGGCGACCTCGCCGAGGCCCGCGTAGCCGTACGGGCGGCTCCCGCCGGTGTAGAACCACGCCCCGACGATGCACAGCGCCCCGACGGCGATCAGCCACCACTGGCCGGACACGGCGGTCAGCGCGATCCCGGCGAGTGCGGCGACGCCGAAGCAGCCGAACGCGGCCGCCTTCACCGTCGCGGGCCGGGCGGCCCGGGAGCCGACCAGCCGCTGCGGTCCGACGCGCTCGTCGTCGGTGCCGCGGATGCCGTCGGAGTAGTCGTTGGCGAAGTTCACCCCGATCACCAGCGCGACCGCGACCAGCAGCGCGAGCAGCGCGGAGCCGGGGGCCACGACGCCGGCGCCCAGCGCCGAACCGGTTCCGACGAGGACGGGGGAGATCGCGGTGGGCAGGGTGCGCGGGCGCGCTCCCTCGATCCACTCTGCCGTGCTGGCCACGACGACGAACCTATCCCGCGCGGGAGGCCCGGGCCCGCCGGACGTGCCGCCCGGGCAACGACGGCGGAACGACGACGGCGCAACGACGACGGCGGAACGACGACGGCCCCGCCCGGATCGTCGTCCGGGCGGGGCCGTCGTGCGGCGGGTCGGTCAGCGTCCGCCGGAGGGCGCGCGCTGGGCGGAGCCGGGGACGGGGGCGCCGGCCTGCGGCGAACCGTCCGGGACGGACGCGGGATCGCCTCCCGTGCCGGCCGGGCCTGCCGGGTTCGCCGGGGGAGCCCCGGATCCACCGGCCGGGCCGGCCGCCGGGTCCCCGGGCCCCGCGGCGCCGTCGGCCGGGGCAGCGGGCCCCCCGGCGGTGCCGGCCGGATCCGCCGGCGCGGCCGGGTCGGCAGCATCGGCCGGGGAAGCCGGGGAAGCCGGGGAAGCCGGGTCGGCAGGCGAGCCCGGGGAGCCCGGGCCGGCCGGGTCGACGGGGGAGGCCGGGTCGGCGGGGGAGGCCGGGTCGGCCGGTTCGGCAGGCGAGGCCGGGGCGTCACCCGCGTCGCACCCCGGGAGATCGGCCGGCAGCTCACCGAGCACCGACGCCGGCAGGTACTGGCCGTCGCCGATCCGGACGAATCCGCCGTCCCCCTCGCCGTGCGTGCACTGCACCGGGACCTCGGTGGTGTTCACCGCGATCCCGACCGACTCCGCGCCGGCCTCGGGACGGGCGAGGATGTCGGTGTCCGGCTCGTCGCCGGCCCGGACGGCGGACAGCTTCTGCGAGCCCGTCCACAGGTAGTCGACCTGCACCTGGGAGTTGTCCTTGAGCCCCAGGACGTCCCAGAAGATGCCGTCGCCGAGGTCGATCCCGGCCGGGTTCGCGACCCGCCGGCCGAACTGGTCCTTGCCGCCGTTGTGCCCGTTGCGTGCGGCCGCGGCCTGCGGGACGCCCTGCGGCAGGTCCTTCCACATCTCCCGCTGCGACGACGGGTTCCAGTAGTCGTCCTTGGTGTTCCACGGGCCGATGTCCCAGACCGGCGCGATCGCGCAGCGGCCGTTGGGCGCGCAGACCTTCACCGAGTAGTCGGTCTTGCCCTTCCCGGACAGTGCGCGCCGGGACGGCAGCGCGACGAACCGGTCCCGCGGGACGATCTTGTGCCCGTTCGCGGTGGTGCCACCGACCAGACCCTCCCGGGTGGCGAACACCGAGTAGCTGCGCGGGGCGGCCTCGGTCAGCGGCCCGGCCTCGGTCTCGGTGGTCGGGGTGGCGGTCAGGGTCACCTCGCGCACGGCAGGCCGCGCGTCACCGGTGCCGGTGAGCACCAGCCTGCCCTGCACCTCGCGGGCCGCCTCGGGCAGCTCGGTCCGGTCGTCCTCGGCGGGGATCCACTCGGTCCAGCCGCCGCCGGCGGTGCGTCCGCGGACGTCGATCGTCGCGCTCGACCCGGGAGGGGTCTCGGCGACCAGCGCCGAGCGCACCTCGCGGGTCGGCGCCTCCAGGGTGTGCGGTTCCAGGGTGAGCAGCCCGGTCGGGACGACGTCGACCGGATCGGCCGACGCCTCGGTGGCCCCGTCCTCGACCGGCGCCCCGACGGCGGTCGCCGGGTCGAACCGGGCCCCGCCGTCGTCGACGACGATCCCCGGCCCGCTGCCCTCGGCCAGCTCCGGCTGCCAGCTGGTTCCCGGCTCGGCCGCCGCGGCCGGCACCACGGCGACGGCGCAGAACGCCCCCGCCGCGGCCAGCAGGCCGACGCTTCGCAGCCCGGCCCGCGTGATCCTGCGCATCTGGACAAACCCCCGCTGCATCGCAGTTTCTGCTGTGACTCATGTGCTTCGTGTGACGACGGTGGCCCGGGTGCTCTGTGTGGACCCTGTGTCGCCAGTGGCTGAAGCACACTCGATGTGCGGGCGGGGCGCAACGCACGCTGCGTGAAGCGACCCCATGGTGTGTACGTCCGTATCACCGTTCCGGGTGGCGCCCCGGCAGTCGGATCTCACGGTCGGCGACCGGCGGCGGCACCGCCGGTGCGGTCAGCCGGAACGCAGCAGCGCGGCGACCGCGACCCGGTCCGGCTTGCCGATGCCCCGCTCGGGCACCGCGGCCGCGCGGCGCAGCACCCGCGGCACCGCGGCCCGGCCGCAGGCCGCACGGACGGCGTCGCGCAGCACCGCGTCGCCGGGGCCGCCGCCCGCCCCGTCGTCCGGCACGACCAGCGCCCCGACGACCTGCCCCCACTCGTCGTCCGGCAGTCCGACCACGCAGGCCCCGCGGACCCCGGCGACCCCGAGCAGGGCCTGTTCGACGGCGGCCGGCGCCACCTTCTCGCCGCCGGTGTTGACGACGTCGTCGGCCCGGCCCAGCACCGTCAGGGTGCCGTCCGGGGCGATCGAGCCGAGATCGGTGGTGCGGAAACCGGCCGGGCCGAACGCCGCCGCGGTGCCGTCCGGGTCACCCAGGTAACCGGCGGCGAGCACCGGGCCGTCGAGCAGCACCCGTCCGGAACCGGGCTCGATCGTGACGCGCACGCCGTCCAGCGGGACGCCGTCGTAGACGCACCCGCCGCAGGTCTCGCTCATCCCGTAGGTGGTGACGACCCGGATCCCGGCGTCGGTGGCCCTGGCCCGCAGACCGGCGTCCAGCGCCGCCCCGCCGACCAGCACCGCGTCGTACCCGGCGAGCGCGAACAGCGGCGCCGAGCCGTGATCGAGGATCCGGGCGAGCTGGGTCGGGACGAGGCTGGTGTAGCGGCGCGCACCGTGCCCGATCCGGGCGGTGGCCCGGGCGAACCCGTCGGGGCGGAAGCCGTCCCGGACGTCCTGCACCACGGGCTGCGAGCCGGACAGCAGCGCCCGCAGCACCACCTGGACCCCGGCGACGTGCTCGGCGGGCAGGGTGAGCAGCCAGCGTCCGGGGCCGCCGAGCCGGGCGGCGGTCGCGGCCGCGGAGGCGCGCAGCGCGGCCGCGGTCAGCGCGACCTGCCGGGGCTCACCGGTCGAACCCGAGGTGGCGACGACGACGGCCAGCCCGTCCGGCAGCGCGCCCTCGGCCGCCGCCCGGGCCACCGGGGCGGGCAACACCGGGTCCGCCGGGTCCGCACCCGGCGCGACCCGGACCGGCACGACGGCCGGGCCGTCGCCGTCGAGCGCGGACCGCAGCGCGGCGGCCAACCGGGCCACCGATCCCGGCGAGCCGTCCACCCCGATCGCCCGCACTCCCATGTCGATCAGCCTGCCACCCCGCGGCCGCGGTGACCGAGGGTGGCCGTCGGACGGGGGCTGTCATCAGATTCGGGGAACGTTCCCGCGGACCCGCAACGACCGGCGGCCGGCACGCGACAGGCCGGGTGAGAGCGCAGGGGCACCCGGCCCCGCTCCCCGGAGTCGAAGGAGCTCCCCATGCCGCACCCCGCACCCACCGACGCGTCCCCGACCGGCGCCCCGCGCTCGCTGCGCTGCCGCCGCCCCGCGGCAAGCGGCCACCGCGCCGTCGCCGGTGAGCTGGCGGCGCTGGCGTTCCTGGTGCCGGCAGCCGCCCCGGTCGCGCAGTCCGCGCCCGCACTGCCCCGCCCGCGCCCGGCCGCGGAGTAGCGGCGCGAGCTCCGGATCGATCAGATCCGACGCGGCTTGCGGAGCCCGTCCGCGGTCGGTCCGCCCAGGCCTGCTCGCGCCGCGGTGATGCGGCGCCCGGTCCGGATCGATCGGTTCGCCTTCACCGCCTCCCGTGCCGCTCGCGCTGCAGCCGCCGTGTTGCCCGGGCCGGGACCGCGCCGCGGCGGAGCTGTGGCGGCCGTATCGGGACCGGGGTCTCCGTCCCCACCGACCGTGCGGAACGGTCGTAACGCTTCTGTGCCGCCTGGCGGGAGACGCCGAGCGCCCGGCCGATGTCGGTCCAGGATCGGCCGTTCTCCCGGGCGGCGAGAACGGCCGAGGCGACCCGGCGTTCGGCGGCGCCGACCCGGGCCAGGGCGTCGCCGATCTCGCGGAGGTCGCCCACCTTGTCGACGTGCACGGTCGAGTCGTCGGGATCGAGCCCGTCCAGCCACCGTTCGGCGTCGGCGGCGGCCTGCTCGAGCTGTTCGCGGGTTCGTGGCATCGTCATCACCTCCGGTTCGGTGTCGGTCGAGCTGCGGCGTCGTGCGAGTCGCTACGCCAGGAATCGGGAGAACTTCTGGCGTATCGGCATCGCGTGTATCGCCACGGAGCCGTCGGTGTCGGGATCCGGGATCACGACCTCGAGCAGACGCCCGGTGCGGTCGGCGCCGAGGAACAGCACACGTGTCGGGTGGTCACCCTGAAGCACCCGGATCAGGGGCCACCTGCTCACGTGGTGGATGTCCGCGTCCGGTACGCCGTGTTTGCGGACGCCGTCCGCGATCTCCGGGCAACTTGTGTTACCTCTGGAGGCGAGTGGGGCAACCCAGGTTGCGCACCCCGCCGAGGACCGCGGTCGAGGTCAGCCCGGGTCCATGGGAGAGCGGCCGCTAGTGGTGCCAGGGGAACTGTCGGAACCGTGCCGCACCGCGGCATCTACCAGCAGGAATGCGACTAGATAGATCATCTGGGCAGCACCTGGGCGGCGGGAGCCTAGGCAGGCGCCCTCCGGGCAGCGCGGACCAGGCGCCGTCGATCGCCTTGCGCGTCCGGTCCTCCGAGTTCGGCATCAGGTGACCGTAGGTCGTCAGCACCAGCGTCGCGTCCTCGTGCCCGAGTCGTTCGGCGACAGCCAGCACGCTCTCGCCGGCAGCCAGTAGGACCGACGCGTAGTGGCGGCGCAGGTCGTGGCTCGTCGTCCCGACCGGCAGGCCGGCGCGCCGGACACCGGTGCCGAACACCTGGCGGCCCACGGACTCCTGCAGCAGTGGCCGTCCCTCGGCGGTGTGGAAGATCAGTCCGTCGGTGGACGGGTCATGCGCGGCCAGTGATCTGAGCAGAACAGACAACTGATGAGCGCCGACCCAGGGATCGCGACCCAGGGTCGGCGCTCTCTTGTCCCCAGCTCTCGGCTGCCGCATCAGGTCCGGAGTGTGCAGCCTCACCAATTCTGGTGACGCCGGTCGGCCGCCGATAACGCCGCCATCTGCGAGTCGATGTGCCTGACGTGGTCGCCGAACACGATCGCCTCCCATCGGCTGCGAAGGACCCGCCATGAACATCGTCGTCCGTGCGATCCTCGCCGGCCTCGTCGTTGCTCTGCTGGCTGCTGGTGGCGGTGCAGCTCTCGCAGTAACCACGCTCGGTGAGTCAGCTTCCGCGGTACCGGGCATCGAACAGGTCATCCCCGCGTCCGGGCCGACGCTGCGGCTGCCGTCGGCGTCTGCGGCGGATGCTGTAACGGAGGCCCGCGCCGCGGTGGACACCGCGCAGGCCGAAACGGACGCTGAGGCGGCTGCGCAGGAGCAGGCGCAGCGCGAGTACGCCGAGCACCTGTCGATCGGCGACAACGCCGTCGGCCCGAACTATTGCGACCCGTACACCGGGATGCACCTGGACGGGACACCGTGCTCGTCGGGGCAGGTGCAGTACGAGTACTGGATGAACCCCGGTGAGGCTGCGCTGCAGGCATGCCGGGAGCAGACCGGGATGACGACGGCGGAGTGCCAGGCCGACGCCGCGGCTGGTAACGCGAACTGACCCGCAGGTCAGAATGCTGCAACACTTCCGGCCGCGCCCGTATGTCCACACCCGGGTGACCATCTGGCCGATTCGTCAAGGTCCGGGGGACCGGCGCTGCGAACGCCGGCCCGGACCGCCTTCTGGGGGAGGGTGAGGAACCTCGACCAGAAGGCGGGACTCTCGTCCGGTTAGGACAGAGCCGGGCAGTCCCTGGGCAGTGGGACGTGAGGTGGACCCGGGAACGCGCGGGATCCGACGGGGGCCAACGGGAACTGTGTTCCCGCAGGTCAGTGGCTGAACCGCGCGCGCCCCCGCAGGTAGCGCCGTAGCGCCGGAAATCCCGGTCAGTAGTACCAGGGGAACGGCGACCAGTCCGGCTCCCGCTTCTGCAGGAACGAGTCCCGCCCCTCGACCGCCTCGTCGGTCATGTAGGCCAGCCGAGTCGCCTCCCCGGCGAACAGCTGCTGGCCGACCAGCCCGTCGTCGGCCAGGTTGAACGCGTACTTCAGCATCCGCTGCGCGGTCGGCGACTTGCCGTTGATCTCGGTCGCCCACTGCAGCGCGGTGGCCTCCAGCTCGGCGTGCGGCACCACCTCGTTCACCGCGCCCATGTGGTGCATCTGCTCGGCGGAGTAGGTCCGGCCGAGGAAGAAGATCTCCCGCGCGAACTTCTGCCCCACCTGCTTGGCCAGGTAGGCCGAGCCGTAGCCACCGTCGAACGAGCCGACGTCGGCGTCGGTCTGCTTGAACCGGGCGTGCTCGGCGCTGGCCAGGGTCAGGTCGGCGACGGCGTGCAGCGAGTGTCCGCCGCCGGCGGCCCACCCGTTGACGACCGCGATGACGACCTTCGGCATGAACCGGATCAGCCGCTGGCACTCCAGGATGTGCAGCCGTCCGGCGCGGCCCTGCTCGACGGTGTCCGCGGTGTCCCCGGACGCGTACTGGTAGCCGGTGCGGCCCCGGATCCGCTGGTCACCGCCGGAGCAGAAGGCGCGCTTGCCGTCCTTGGGCGACGGCCCGTTGCCGGTCAGCAGGACGCAGCCGACGTCGGCGCTGGTGCGGGCGTGCTCGAGTGCGGTGAACAGCTCGTCGACGGTGCCGGGCCGGAAGGCGTTGAGCACCTCCGGGCGGTCGAACGCGATCCGCACCGCACCGGTGGACACCGCGCGGTGGTAGGTGATGTCGCGGAAGGCGAACCCCTCCACCGGCTTCCAGGCGTCGGGATCGAAGGTCTCGGAGACGGGCATGGGCCCGAGCCTAGGTGTCGCTCAGTCCCGGACCCGCGAGGCCAGTGCCCGGGCCACGGCGAGCGCGATGCCGTCGATCGGCCCGTCCTGCGCGCACCACACCTCGGACAGCACACAGACGGCGAATCCCCAGGCCAGGGTCCGGTCCTGGTCGAGGTCGAGCACATCGGCGAGTTGTTCGACCCGGGCGGGTGCCCGCCGGGCCGGCTCGGCCGGGTCGGCGTCGAGCGGGTTGTACAGGATCTGTCCGCAGTCGTGGCCCGGATCGCCGGTCCGGCCGTGCGGGTCGATCGCCGGCCAGGGTTCGCGGGTCGCGGCGAGCACGTCGCCGGGGAAGCGGCGCAGGTGCTCGGCGAACGCGGCCTGGTCGGAGCGGACGTGCTCCGGCCCGTCCGGGATCGGTGCCCGGTGCAGCTCCCGCAGCCGGTCGGCGATCACCGCGGTCGCCTCGGCGTCCGGCGGCGCGCCGAGATCGGTGCCGGGCACGGCGCGTTCGAGCAGCAGCGCCCCGCGGGCGGCGTCCGACCACAGCAGCCGGACGGCGCCGTGGCCGTCGTAGGCACGCAGCGCGGCGATCTCGGCGTCGAGATGACCGTCCGGCACACCGGCCTTGAGCACGCCCGGGCCACCGTCGGGCAGGGTGACCGCCCGGACCGCGTGGAACGACTGCGGCAGCACCGGCCCCGGCACCAGGCCGAGCTCGCCGACCAGGCCGGCGACCAGGTCGTCCAGGCCGTTCAGCCAGGTCCGCCCGGCGTCGCCCCAGGTCCGTGTGACGGTGCGGTGCAGCGGATCGGACGCATCGGTGGGCATCGGGATCTCCTCCCACGAACGGACGTGTCGCGGCAAGGCGACAACAGCCGGGGCGCACGTCGCCGGATGCCACATCCCGAGCGGCGGGGCAGACTCGGGGGCTCCGGTGCCCGATGCCGCGCGACCCAGGAGGAGTCCATGACGATCCCGTCCGTCGACCTGACCGAGGAGACGATCTTCACCTGGGGTGCGCCGCCCCTGAAGTTCGGTGCCGGAGCGATCGACGAGATCGGCTTCGAGATGACCGGGTACGACGCGGGCCGGGTGCTGATCGTGACCGACCCCGGCGTGCGCGCGCTGGGGATCCCGGACCGGATCGCCGAGTCGCTGCAGCGCTACCGGATCTCCAGCGAGATCTTCGACGGCGTGCACGTCGAGCCGACCGACGACTCGATGACCAAGGCCACCGAGTACGCCAGGGCGCAGGGCCCGTGGGACGGCTTCGTCGCCGTCGGCGGCGGCTCCGCGATCGACACCGCGAAGGCGATCAACCTGCTGACCAGCGGCCCCGGCGAGCTGATGGACTACATCAACAAGCCGATCGGCAACGCGAAGGCGCCCGAGGGGCCGCTCAAGCCGCTGATCGCCGTCCCGACCACGGCCGGCACCGGCTCGGAGTCCACCGCGATGTGCGTGCTGGACGTGCTGTCGATGAAGGTCAAGACCGGGATCAGCCACTGGCGGCTGCGCCCGACCCTGGCGGTGATCGATCCGCTGCTCACGATGTCGTTGCCGCCGGAGGTCACCGCGGCGTCCGGGATGGACATCGTGTGCCACGCGGTGGAGTCCTACACCGCCCGCTGGTACACCACGTTCGACCGGAAGAAGCCCGAGGAGCGGGTCACCTACTGCGGCTCGAACCCGGTGTCGGACCTGTGGTGCGAGAAGGCGATGACGCTGCTGGCGCGCTCGTTCCGGACGGCCGTGCACCACGGCGCGCAGGACGTCGAGGCGCGCTCGGACATGATGATGGCGGCGACCTTCGCCGGGATGGGCTTCGGCAACTCCGGGGTGCACATCCCGCACGCCAACGCCTACCCGATCGCCGGGATGGTCCGCGACTTCCGGCCCTCCGGCTTCCCGCAGGACGAGCCGATGGTGCCGCACGGCATGTCGGTGTCGCTGACCGCGCCGGAGGCGTTCCGGTTCTCCTTCTCCTCGGCCCCGCAGCGGCACCTGAAGGCCGCCGAGCTGATGGACCCGGGCGCCGACCGGCGCAACGACGAGCGCGAGCAGCTGCCCGGGGTGCTGATCGACCTGATGCGCGACATCGGCATCCCGAACGGGATCGGCGGGGTCGGCTACACCGAGGCGGACGTGCCCGACCTCGTGCCGGGCACGATGAAGCAGCAGCGGCTGCTCGCCACCTGCCCGCGCACCCCCACCGAGGACGACATCGCCGGCATCCTCACCCGCTCGGTCGAGAACTGGTGAGGGCGGGGCGCGTCACGGCGCGATGAGCTCGACGCGGGGGAAGTACGTCCGGTAGCGCGTGGCGTCCCGGGTGAGCAGCCGGTGTCCGCGGACGGCGGCGTGCGCCCCGATGTAGAAGTCGGGAAGCGGGGAACGCCGCTCGCCGCCCCGGCGGCGGTAGGCGAGGAACGCCTTCCCGGCCACGAATCCGGCCTGCCACGGCAGGTCCTCCCTGCCGAGCGCGGAGGGCGGTACCGCCTCGTCGAGATCCTCCACCCGCCCGAACCCGGTGGAGATCTCGGCGTAGATCAGCGGATTGATCATGACCGGTCCGTCGTCGACGGCGTCGGCGAGCGCCGTCGAGGACCAGTCCGCCCATCGCGGATCGTCGGTCAGGACGTCGAGCAGCACGCTCGAGTCGACGAGCGTGGCGGGCCCGGTCACGGCTCGCGCAGCAGGCCGAGCAGCTCGTCGGTGCTCAGGCCGGTGTCCGCGCGGCCCCGCATCCCCCGGACGAGCCGCCGCCCCCTGGTCGGTGCGTCCTCGGTCCGGACGATGCACAGCACCCCGTCGCGCTCGACGACGTCGATCTCGTCGCCTTCGTGCAGGCCGTGCCGGTGGCGCAGCTGCGCCGGGATGGTCACCTGGCCCTTGCTGGTGAGGCGCACCGCAACCTCCGGAATGGTCGAGACCTGCCGGATCGAGGTCTCCGACGTATGACTGCTCCCACGTCATACTACGCCGCAGGCGGTAGCGTCGCGGGCGTCCCGAACTGCTGGGAGGAGCTCCGTGAGCACCGCTGCGCGCCCCACCACCGCGTACCGCACCCTCGAGAACGACCTGCGTGCCGCCGTCGGCGGCGAGATCCGGTTCGACGCCGCCAGCCGCGCCATGTGGTCGGCCGACGCCTCGAACTACCGCGGCGTCCCGATCGGGGTGGTCGCGCCCCGCGACGCGGACGACGTCGAGGCGGCGATGGCGGTCTGCCGGGAGCACGGCGTGCCGGTGCTGCCGGTCGGGTCACGCACCTCGATCGCCGGGCAGGCGGTGAACACCGCGGTCGCGCTGGACTTCCGCACGCACATGGACGCGATCCTGTCCGTCGACCCGGACGCCCGGACCGCGACCGTGCAGCCCGGCGCGGTGTGCGACGCCGTCCGGGACGCCGGCCGGCCGCACGGCCTGACGTTCGGCCCGGACCCGTCCACGCACAACCGCTGCTCGATCGGCGGGATGATCGGCAACAACGCCTGCGGCTCGCACTCGGTGGCCTGGGGCAAGACCGTCGACAACGTGCACGCGCTCGACGTGCTGACCTACCGCGGCGAGCGGATCACCCTCGGCGGCTCCGGCACCGAGTCCGGCGCGATCCCAGACGCGCTGCGCCGGCTCGGCGCCGAGCTCGCCCCGGAGATCGACGCGCACGTCCCCGAGCTGACCCGCCGGGTCTCCGGCTACAACCTCGACCAGCTCGTCCCCGGGAACGTCAACCTGGCGAAGGCGCTGGTCGGCACCGAGGGCACCTGCGCCACGATCCTGGCCGCGACCGTCGATCTCGTCGAGTCGCCGCCGGCCCGCGCGCTGGCCGTGCTCGGATTCCCGGACGCCTATCACGCCGCGGACAACGTGATGATCGTCCGCGAGCAGCGGCCGCTCACCATCGAGGGGATGGACGCCGGGCTGATCGCCTCGCTGCGCGCGCTGCGGCCGAACGAGACGACCAGCCGGATGCTGCCCGAGGGCAAGGGCTGGCTCTACGTGGAGACCGGCGGCGAGGACCGCGCGGCGGCCACGGCGGCGGCGCAGGCCGTCGTCGCCGCGATGACGCCGTACACCACCGGTGCCGTCGTCGTCGCCGAGCCGAAGGAGATGGCTGCGCTGTGGCGGGTCCGCGAGGAGGGCGCCGGGCTGGTCACCCGTTCGCCGGAGGGCGGCGAGGCCTGGCCGGGCTGGGAGGACGCCGCCGTCCCGCCCGAGAAGTTCGGCGCCTACCTGCGCGAGTTCGACAAGGTGCTGGAGCGGCACGGTCGCAAGGGCATCTACTACGGCCACTTCGGCGACGGCTGCCTGCACGTCCGGATCGACTTCGACCTGCTCACCAAGCCCGGGATCGCGAACTTCCGGGAGTTCATGACCGACGCCGCGGACGTCGTCGTCGCGCACGGCGGGTCGCTGTCCGGGGAGCACGGCGACGGCCAGGCCCGCGCCGAGCTGCTGCCCCGGATGTACCCGCCGCAGATCATCGCCGGGTTCGAGCGGTTCAAGGAGATCTGGGACCCGGACGACCGGATGAACCCGGGCCGGGTCGTCCGGCCGGCCACGATGGACGAGAACCTGCGCACCTGGGTCGGCATGCCCACCATGCCGGACGAGCCGAAGCTCGCGTTCGGCCACGACCGCGGCAGCTTCCACCGGGCCACCCGGCGCTGCCTCGGCGTCGGCAAGTGCGCGATCGACACCGGCTCCGGCGTGATGTGCCCCAGCTGGAACGTCACCCGCGAGGAGAAGCACTCCACCCGCGGCCGGGCCCGGCTGCTGTTCGAGATGGCGAACGGCGAGGTGATCACCGACGGCTGGCGCTCCGACGAGGTCGCCGAGTCGCTGGACCTGTGCCTGTCCTGCAAGGGCTGCAAGTCCGACTGCCCGGTCGGCGTCGACATGGCCGCCTACAAGACCGAGTTCCTGGCGAACCGCTACCACCGCCGGATCCGGCCGCGCGCGCACTACTCGATGGGCGCGCTGCCGCGCTGGCTGCGGACCGCCGGGGTGCTGCCCGCCGCGCTGGTCGACGGGATCAACCGGCTCGCCCGGGTGCCGGCGCTGGCGCGGGTCGCGAAGCGGATCGGCGGGATCGACGCCCGCCGGGACATCCCGCCGATCGCCCGCGAGACCTACACCTCCCGGGCCGCCCGCGGCGCCCCGATGTCCGCGGTGCCCGATCTCGGCGTCGAGCCGGGCTCGCGCGGCCCGCTGCTGCTGTGGACCGACACCTTCACCGACCACTTCGACCCGGACGTCGCCGCCGACGCCGTCGCCGTGCTCACCGCGCTCGGCTACCGGGTGGAGCTGCCGTCGCGCACCGTCTGCTGCGGCCTGACCTGGACCTCCACCGGGCAGGTCACCGCGGCCCGCCGGGTGCTGGCGCGCAGCCTGCGCGCGATCGGCCCGGCGCTGGACGCCGGCGTCCCGGTGGTCGGGCTGGAGCCGTCCTGCACCGCCGCGCTGCGCAGCGACGCCGCCGAGCTGCTCCCCGACGAGCCGCGGGTGAAGCTGGTCGAGCAGCAGGTGTCGACGTTCGCCGAGCTGCTCGCCCGGCACGCCGACGAGCTGTCCGCGGCGGCCGGCACCGGCAACGGCGCCGCCCTGGTGCAGATCCACTGCCACCAGCACGCCGAGCTGGGCAGCGAACCGGACCGCGCGGTGCTGGGCGCGCTCGGCGTGGACGCCACCGTGCTCGACTCGGGCTGCTGCGGGCTGGCCGGGAACTTCGGCTTCGAGGACGGCCACTACGACGTGTCGATGGCCTGCGCCGAGCGCGCCCTGCTGCCCGCCGTCCGGGCCGCAGGCGACGCGGTGGACGTGCTCGCCGACGGGTACTCCTGCCGCACCCAGGTACGCCAGGCCGGGGAGCGGGAACCGGTGCACCTGGCCCAGATCGCGCACCGCGCGCTGCGCGGGTGAGCGCCCGGCTGCTCGGCACGCTCGGCGTCGCCGGCGCCGTGCTGTCGGTGCTCCTGATCGGCGCCCAGCACCTGGCCGATCCGTCGATCGACCCGGTCCGGAGCACGATCAGCGCCTACGGCCTCGGCGGCTTCACCCCGCTGTTCGACGCCGGCGTGCTCGCCCTCGCGATCGGCTCGGCCTGCGTGCTGGCCGGCGGCGTCCGGACCGGGCTGGTACCGGTCCGCTCGGCGGCCGCCGCCGGGTTCGCGACGTGGGTGGCCGCGCTGCTGCTGGTGGTCGCCTTCGAGAAGGTCGACTGGTCGGTCGGGGCGACCCCGTCCGGGCTGGTGCACCTCTACGCCGGGCTGGTCGCGTTCGTCGCGCTGCCGGTCGCGGTGGGTGCCCTCGCCCGGCTCCGGTGGGGGCCCGGCTGGCCGGTGCTCGCCGCGGCCGCCGCGGTCGCCGCACTGCTGTGGTTGTCCCCCTTCGTGATCGGCGTGGTGTCGGCCCCGTGGACCGGTGTCCCGTGGTGGCGGTTCGTGCCGATCGGGTTGGTCCAGCGCGGTCTCGCGCTGACCGAGGTCGTCGCCGTCGTGATCGTGGCACTGTGGGTGCGGACACGGGAGACGGCCGAGCTGGAGGGGGCGCGATGAGCGACGACCGGCGGGCGCTGGTCCTGGGTGGCGGCGGGGTGACCGGTGTCGCCTGGATGTACGGGCTGGTCGCCGGACTGGCCGCGAACGGCGTCGACCTGGGCCGGGCCGATCTCGTCGTGGGGACCTCGGCCGGATCGGTGGTGGGCGCCAACCTGGCCGCCGGCCGGGACCCGCAGGCGTTGCTGGAGTCCCAGCTCGCACCGCCGACCGGGGAGGTCGCCGCGCAGCTCGGGATCCGGGCCGCGGCCCGGATCGGGATCGCGGCGCTGGCCGGCCCGCGCGACGCCGAGCGGGTCCGCGCCCGGCTCGGCCGGATGGCGCTGGCCGCCGACACCGGCCCGGAGTCCGAGCGGCTCGCGGTGATCGAGTCCCGGCTGGCGGGCGTCGACTGGCCCTCCGGGGGCGACCTGCGGGTCACCGCGGTGGACGCGCGCACCGGCGCGTTCCGGGTCTTCGGCCGCGACGACGGCGTCCCGCTCGCCACCGCGGTCGCCGCGAGCTGCGCCGTCCCCGGCGTGTGGCCGCCGGTCAGCGCCGCGGGCACCCGCTGGATCGACGGCGGCGTCCGGTCCACCGCGAACGCCGACCTGGCCGCCGGGTACGGCCGGGTCGTCGTCCTCGCGCCGCTGGGCGGATCCATCGGCGGTGCGGCCCGGCCCCGGGCGCAGGCCGAGGCGCTGGCGGCGCTGGCCCGGGTGGCGTTCGTCGAGCCGGACCGCAGGTCCCGCCGGGCGTTCGGCCGCAACGTCCTCGATCCGGCCCGCCGGGCCGGATCGGCGCGGGCCGGGCTGGCCCAGGCCGCGTCCGTCGCCGCGGAGGTCGCCCGGGTCTGGGCCTGAGTATTCCCGGCTGAGAGCAGTCCGACTCGCGGGCATGGCCGGCCGGTGGCGTGGGTAGCCCGGACACATGTCTGTTCCCACCATCAAGCTGAACGACGGCCGCGAGATCCCGCAGCTGGGCTTCGGTGTCTTCCAGATCGAGGCCGGGCACACCGCGGAGAAGGTGAAGGCGGCCCTGGACGTGGGCTACCGGCACATCGACACCGCCCAGATGTACGGCAACGAGGAGGGCGTCGGGCAGGCGATCGCCGACTCCGGGATCCCGCGCGACGAGCTGTTCGTCACCACCAAGCTGAACAACGACGGGCACGGCCGCGCCGAGGCCGTCCGCCGGCTCGACGAGAGCCTGGCCCGGCTCGGGCTGGACCACGTCGACCTGTACCTGATCCACTGGCCGCGGCCCGGCGAGAACCGCTACGTCGAGACCTGGCAGGGCCTCGAGGACGCCCGGGACGCCGGCAAGGTCCGCTCGATCGGCGTCTCGAACTTCCAGATCCCGCACCTGGAGCGGCTCGCCGCGGAGACCTCGACGGTGCCGGCCGTCAACCAGATCGAGTTCCATCCGCAGCTGGTGCAGCGCGAGCTGCGCGAGTACCACCAGCAGCACGACATCGCGACCGAGGCGTGGAGCCCGATCGGCCAGGGCAAGGGCCTGCTGGAGGCCCCGGAGCTGGCCGAGCTCGCCGAGCGGCACGGTCGCTCGGCCGCCCAGGTCGTGCTGCGCTGGCACATCCAGCTCGGCAACATCGTGTTCCCGAAGTCGAACAACCCGGACCGGATCCGGGAGAACTACGAGATCTTCGACTTCACCCTGTCCGACGACGACATCGCGGCGATCGAGAAGCTGCACACCGGCACCCGGATCGGGCCGGACCCGGACACCTTCGGCTGAGCACTCACGCCCCGGGGTAGGGGGCGGCCGCGCGGGCCTGCGCCAGCGCGGCCGCCCACCAGGCGAGGACGTCGAGGACCAGCTTGGCCTGCGTCTCGGCGGCCGGGTCGTCCGGGCGCCCGTCGTCCCAGTGCAGGTAGTACTCGCCGAAGCTCAGGCCGTCGCGCACCGGGACGGCGTGCAGCTCGGCCAGGACGTTCTCCAGGTGCAGCACCGCGTGCCGGCCGCCGGACGGGCCGCCGTACGACGCGAACGCCACCGGCTTCGCCGTCCACTGGGTGAAGTGCCAGTCGATCGCCGCCTTCAGCGAGGCCGGGTAGCTGTGGTTGTACTCCGGCGTCACGATCAGAACGGCGTCCGCCGCCTCCAGCGCGTCGGTCAGCCGGGCCATCCCGGGCGGGCGCGGGTGCGCGCCGGCCTTCGGCGAGAGATCGGGCAGCGCGAGCGGCAGGTCGACGTCGGCGAGATCGACGACGTCGACATCGAACCCGCCGTGCGCCCGGGCACGGTCGGCGACCCAGGACGCCACGACCGGTCCGAACCGGCCGTTCCGGACGCTGCCGACGACGATGAGCAGTGACGATGTGGTCATGGACCCACGGTGGGCCCGGCCCGGGGCGCCGGGGAGACCGTGCCCGGGCCGGCCCCGGCAGGGCCACCCTCCGGGACCGGTGCCGACGTAGCCTCGGACGGGTGGCCGGATCCCCGCTGGGCGAGTTCCTCCGGACCCGGCGGGACGGCGCCCGGCCGGGCGACTTCGGGCTGCCGCTCGGCCCCCGCCGCCGGGCCCCCGGGCTGCGCCGCAGCGAGCTCGCCGCGCTCGCCGGGATCAGCGTCGAGTACCTGGTCCGGATCGAGCAGGGGCGGGACCGGCACCCGTCGTCGGCGGTGGTGCACGCGCTGGCCGACGCGCTGCGGCTGGACGCGGCCGACCGCGAGCACCTGCGGCACCTCACCAAGGTCACCGACGGGTCGGAGTGCCTGGCCGGGTCGCCCGTCCCGCGCGACGGCGTCCGGCCGGGCGTGCAGCGCCTGCTCGACCTGGTCGAGCCCGGCGTCGCGCTGGTCACCGACCGGCTGGGCACCGTGCTCGCGCACACCAGGGCGTTCGCCGCGCTGGCCGGCGCCTCCGGCCTGCTCGACGACCCGCGGCCCAGCCTGACCCGCTACCTGCTCGTCGACCCGCGGGCCCGGGAGGTCTTCCCGGACCGGGACCGGCTCGCCGACGAGCAGATCGCGCAGGTGTGGCTCGGCCCGCCGCCGGAGCAGCTGGACGGGTTCCGCGCCGGGCTGCCCGCCGCGGCGCTGGCCGAGCTCGACGACCGCCTCGCCCGGCACCCGCGAGGTGCACGGGGGGTCCTGCGCTGGCGTCATCCGGCGGGGGAGCTGCGGCTGGACCGGGAGATCCTCGAGCTGCCCGCCGACGACGGCCTGCAGCTGACCGTCCTGCTGCCCGCCGACGACCGGTCCGACGAGGTGCTGCGCGCCGTCGTCCGGGAGCGCGGCCTGCGGGTTGTGACGTAGAGCACATTCGATGTTCCCCGAGCGCACGGGCCCATCGGCGACCCGAACGGGGCCGGTGCCCGGGTGCCGCGGTGGACGCGACCGGCCGCATCCGTACGGTGGGGACGATGTTGGCGATCACCGAGAACGCTGCCGAGGCCATCAAGACCCTGAGCACCGACGCGGAGCTGCCCGAGGAGGGCGGTCTCCGGATCACCGCTCCGGACCCGGAGCAGGGCCTGGAGCTGGCGCTGGCCCCGACCGGCGACGCGCAGGACACCGTGCTCCGCGGCGAGGGCATCACCGTCTTCCTGGAGCCTGCCGCGGCCCAGATGCTCGACGACAAGGTGCTCGACGTGCAGCCGGTCCAGACCGACGCGGGCGAGCAGGAGCTGCGCTTCGCGATCGTCGCCCAGGGCGACGCCGAGGAGCCGGCCCAGAGCTGACGCCGCCGGGCGGGGCCCTGCCCGGATCAGGACTCCAGCAGGGCCCCGTCGCGGACCTCCCAGCGGCGGGTGGCGCGCACCGTGTCGAGCATCCGCCGGTCGTGGGTGACCAACAGGACGGTCCCGCCGAACCCGTCGACCGCCTCCTCCAGCTGCTCGATCGCGGGCAGATCGAGATGGTTGGTCGGCTCGTCGAGCACCAGCAGGTTCACCCCGCGGGCCTGCAGCAGGGCGAGTGCGGCGCGGGTCCGCTCGCCGGGTGACAGCGACGCCGCGGGCCGCAGCACCGCCTCGGCGCCCAGCGCGAACTTCGCGAGCAGCGTCCGCACCTCCGACTCCGGCCAGTCCGGCACCTGCTCGCCGAACGCGCGCAGCAGCGCGTCGTCGCCGAGGAACGCCCCGCGGGCCTGGTCGATCTCCCCGACCAGCACCCCGGAGCCGAGCCCGGCCGAGCCGGACTCCGGCTCCAGCCGCCCGAGCAGCGCGGCCAGCAGGGTCGACTTCCCGGCCCCGTTCGCGCCGGTGACGACCACCCGGTCGGCCCACTCGACCTGCGCGGTCACCGGGCCGAGCACGAACCCGCCGCGGCGCAGCACGGCGCCGTCCAGCCGGGCGACGACCGAGCCGGAGCGCGGCGCGGACGCGATCGTCATCCGCAGCTCCCACTCCTTGCGCGGCTCCTCGACGACGTCCAGGCGCTCGATCGCGCGCTCGGTCTGCCGGGCCTTCGCGGCCTGCTTCTCGCTGGACTCGGCGCGCAGTGCGCGCACGTTCTTGTCCGGGTCCTTCGTCTTGCGCCGGGCGTTGCGCACGCCCTGGGCCATCCAGTTCCGCTGCATGACGGCGCGGTCCTTCAGCGACGACAGCTTGTCGGAGTACTGCTCGTAGGACTCGCGGGCGTGCCGGCGGGCGGTCTCCCGTTCCGCCAGGTAGGACTCGTAGCCGCCGTCGTAGATCCCGATCCGGTGCTGCGCCCGGTCCAGCTCGACGATCCGGTTCACCGTGCGGGACAGGAACTCCCGGTCGTGGCTGACGAGCACGGTCGGGGTCCCGCCGCGCCGGCCGAGCGCGCCGACGAACGCCTCCAGCCGGGCCAGGCCGTCCAGGTCGAGATCGTTGGTCGGCTCGTCGAGCAGCAGCAGGTCGTAGCGGGACAGCAGCAGCGCGGCCAGGTTGGCCCGGGCCGCCTGTCCGCCGGACAGCCCGGTCATCGGTGCCTGCGGGTCGATCGCCAGGCCGACCTCGCGCAGCACGTCGCCGGAGCGCTCCTCCATGTCGGCGCCGCCGAGTGCCAGCCAGCGGTCCAGCGCGGTCGCGTACCGGTCGTCGGCGCCGGGGACGCCGTCGCCGAGCGCCTCCGCCGCTGCGTCCATCGTGGACTGTGCGTCGGCGACGCCGGTGCGGCGGGCGAGGAACCCGGCCACCGTCTCGCCGGGGCGCCGGTCCGGCTCCTGGGCGAGCAGGCCGACGGTCGCGTCCGGCGGGGCGAGCGTCAGCGTCCCGGCGTCCGGTGCCCGGGAACCGGCCAGGATCGACAGCAGGGTGGACTTCCCGGCGCCGTTCGCGCCGACCAGGCCGATCACGTCGCCCGGGGCGACGACCAGGTCGAGGCCGGAGAACAGGGAACGGTCGCCGTGCCCGGCGGCGAGGCCGGAGGCGTGCAGGGTGGCGGTCATCTCCCGCGGAACGTTACCCGCAGGCGCCGCGCGTGATCACGGATCGGGCACCGATCCGGTCGCCCGGCGACCGGCCCGGTTCCCGATCCGTGATCACCGGGCGCGGCCGGTCAGAGGTGCGCGGCGAGGAGGCGGTGCAGGGCCTCCCAGTGCCGCTGCTCGGCGGCCGCGTCGTGGGCGGGGGTGTCGGCGACGGCGAAGCCGTGCGCGGCCGGGTAGATCTCGACGGTGTGCTCGACGCCGGCGTCGCCCAGCGCGGCCTCGAGCCGGGCGCGCTGCTCGTCGGGGAAGCCGCGGTCGTTCTCGGCGCCCGCGACGTACACGGTCGCCCGGATCCGGTCGGCCAGCCGGTGCACGCTCGCCGGGTCGTCGGTCGCGACGTTCCCGGCGTGGAACGACGCCGCCGCGGCCACCCGCTCCGGCTGGGTGCCCGCGGTGCGCAGGCTCATCACCCCGCCCATGCAGTAGCCGGTGACCCCGATCCGGGGGCCGGCCACCTCGGGCCGGTCGAGCAGCGCGGTCACCCACGCCTCGGCGTCGACGGCGACCAGCCGCGGCTCCAGCGAGCCGACCATGCCCATCAGGCGTTCCCGCTCGGCGTCGTCGGCGAAGACCGTCGACATGTCGAACGGGGCCCAGTCGCCGTGCCGGTGGTAGACGTCGGGCAGCAGCACCGCGAAACCGAGTGCCGCGAGGTGCGCGGCCATGTCGTGCATGGCCCTGCGCACCCCGCCCGCGTCGACGTAGAGGATCACGCCGGGCCAGGGCCCGTCGCCGTCGGGGGTGTGCAGCGACGCCGGGGCGTCGCCGTCCGGCGTGGCGATCGTCAGGTCGGTGCGTGGCATCGGTCGGCTCCCGGGGGACGGAGATCGGGTGGTACCCGTTCTACGCCCCCGGGAGCCGGGCCGCTCAGCTGCGCTGCAGCTCGGCGCCGTCGAGCCGCCGGGTGCGGGTCTCGGAGTAGGCGGCGACCGCGATGATCGTCACCACCGAGCTGGCCGCGATGTAGGCCGCGATCGCGTACCCGCTGCCGGTCGCGACCAGCAGCGACGCCGCGATCAGCGGGGCCAGCCCACCGGCGAACACCGAGGCCAGCTGGTAGCCGATCGAGATGCCGGAGTAGCGCACCTTGGTGCCGAACAGCTCGGAGAGGAACGCCGCCTGCGGGCCGTACATGGCGCCGTGCAGCACCAGGCCGACGGTCACCGCCAGCGCGGTGAGCGCGAAGCTCTGGGTGTCGATCAGGTAGAAGAACACGAACGCCCACAGGCCGACGCCGACCGCGCCGAACAGGTACACCGGCTTGCGGCCGACCCGGTCCGAGATCGCCCCCCAGACCGGGATGGTCACCAGGTGCACGGCGGCGCCGATCAGCACCGCACCCAGCACGAACGACGACGGCAGGTCGAACCGTTCCTGCAGGTAGGTCGCGATGACGATGGTGAAGATGTAGTACGAGACGTTCTCCGCGAAGCGCGCGCCCATCGCGGTGAGCACCTCGCGCGGGTACTCGCGCAGCACGTCCAGGATCGGCATCGTCTCCTTCTCCCCGGCGGCGCTGCGCTCGGCGGCCTTCGCCTGCGCCTCCCGGAACACCGGGGACTCCTCGACGGCGAGCCGGACGTAGAGCCCGATCAGCACCAGCACCGCCGACAGCAGGAACGGGATCCGCCAGCCCCAGGACAGGAACGCCTCCTCGGACTGCACCAGCGCCATCACGCCGAGCATCGCCTGGGCGAGCAGCTGCCCGGCCGGGGCGCCGGCCTGCGGCCAGCTCGCCCAGAACCCGCGGTGCTCGGGCCTGCCGTGCTCGGAGACGATGAGCACCGCCCCGCCCCACTCGCCGCCGAGCGCGAAGCCCTGGATGATCCGCAGCAGCACCAGCAGGATCGGCGCCAGGATGCCGATCGTGGCGTAGCCGGGCAGCAGGCCGATCGCGAACGTCGCGAAGCCCATCATCAGCAGCGACAGCACCAGCAGCTTCTTGCGGCCGATCTTGTCGCCGTAGTGGCCGAACACCAGGCCGCCGAGCGGGCGGGCGATGAACCCGACCGCGAAGGTGCCCATCGACAGCAGGATCCCGACGGCGCCCTCGCTGTCCGGGAAGAACACCATCGGGAACACCAGCGCGGCCGCGACGCCGTAGAGGAAGTAGTCGTACCACTCGACCGTCGTGCCCAGCATGCTCGCGGCGACGACCCGCACGATCGGCGTGTGCGGCCGGTCGGCCGCGGTCTGGCCGGGTTGTGTGTCGGACACGGTCTCTCCCCATCGTGAGACTGGTTACCTCGGTCGGTTGCGTCACGATAGGACGAGAGGGTGACGTTTTCACCGGTTGTGACCACATCCGCGGTCGGTGCCCGACGTGGCCGGGCCACACCGGGTCCCCGGCGACCGTCAGACTGGGGCACATGGCCGACCACGAGTACCTCCCGCTGCCGGGCGCCGACCGCGCGCCGGCGGCCGCGCGGCCCGGGCGGCCGGGGCCGTGACCGGCGTCGCGGCGGGAACCGCGGCGACCGGCCTAGGGTCGGGACGGTGAACGGCTCCACCGCCCAGGCCAGGGTGATCGTCGACGAGCTGGTGCGCTCCGGCGTCACCGACGCGGTGCTCTGCCCCGGGTCCCGCAACGCGCCGCCGGCGTTCGCGCTGGCCCGCGCGGACGAGCTCGGGCTGCTCCGGCTGCACGTGCGGATCGACGAGCGCACCGCAGGCTTCCTCGCGCTCGGCCTGGCCGTGGCGTCCGGCCGCCCGGTCCCGGTCGTCGTGACGTCCGGGACGGCGGTCGCGAACCTGCACCCGGCGGTGCTGGAGGCCGCGCACGCCGGGGTGCCGCTGCTCGCGCTGACCGCGGACCGCCCGCCCGAGCTGGTCGGCACCGGGGCCAGCCAGACGATCGCCCAGGCCGGGATCTTCGGGACCGCCGTGCGCTGGTCCGGCTCGCTCGCGGTGCCTTCCGGGGTGGCCGGGGTGTCCGGGGTGTCGGAGGCAGAGGTCCGCCGCTGGCGGTCCGGGGTGGCCCGGGCACTGGCCGCGGCCACCGGCGGCGGTTCCGGTACGCCCGGCCCGGTCCAGCTGGACCTGCCCTACGCCGAGCCGCTCGTCCCCGATCCCGACGACGACCCGGAGCCGGACGGGGCGGGCCTGCTCGGGCCGTGGATCCCGGCCGGGCGCCCCGGCGGCACCGCCTGGACGGCGGCACCCCGGCCGGTCCGCACGCTGCCGCCGCTGCCGCTGGACCCGGCCGCCCGCACCCTGGTGATCGCCGGATCCGGCGGTCCGGCCGCCGATCCCGGGCTGCTCGGCGGGGCCCCGCTCGCCGCGGAGCCGTCGTCGCCGTGGTGGCGGCACGCGCTGCGCGCGGCGCCGTGGCTGCTCGACCGGCCGGAGCTGCGCCCGTCCCAGGTGGTGGTGCTCGGCAGGCCGACCCTGCACCGGGCGGTCGCCCAGCTGCTCGCGGACCCGGACGTCGCGGTGTACGCCGATCCCGGCCCGGACGGCGACACCTGGACCGACGTGCCGGGCACCGTCCGGGCGGTCGGCGCGCTGCCCGCGCTCGCCCCGCCGGACGACTTCGCCTACGCCTGGGGCGCCGCCGACCGGGCCGCGTCGAAGGCCCTCGACGCCGCCCTGGACGGCGAGCTCGCCGCGGGCGCGCCCGGCCTGCGGCTGGCCAGGGACCTGGTCGCCGAGCAGCCGGACGGCGCGCAGCTGGTGCTCGGCTCGTCGAACCCGGTGCGCGACGTCGCGCTCGCCGCGGCGCCCCGGGACGGCCTGGTGATCCGGTCCAACCGCGGAGTGGCCGGGATCGACGGCACCGTCTCCACGGCCGTCGGCGCCGCGCTGGCGCACGCCGGGCCGACCACGCTGCTGCTCGGCGACCTGACCCTGCTGCACGACACCACCGGTCTCGTGCTGGGCCGCTCGGAGCCCGCCCCGGACCTGACCGTGGTGGTGCTCGACGACGACGGCGGCGGCATCTTCCACCTGCTGGAGCAGGGCGGGCCGGAGCACGCGAGCGCGTTCGAGCGGGTGTTCGGCACCCCCACCGCCGCCGATCTGCTCGGCCTGGCCCGCGCGCTGGGCTGGACGGCCGTGGACTGGTCCGGCGACCCGGCGGAGCTGGCGGCCCGGACCGGGTCCGGGCGGCGGCTGGTGCGGGTCGCCGCCTCCCGCAGCGGGCTGCGGGACGCGCACGCCGCGCTGCACGAGGCGGTCGGCGCGGCGGTCGTCTGAGGGCGGCGCTCAGCCCTCCAGCGCGTCGCGCACCGCCCGCATCTTCGCGGCGGCCTCGCGCACCTCGGCGTCCGGATCGGAGTCGGCGACGATCCCGCACCCGGCGAACAGCCGCGCGGTGCGGCCCTGCAGCTCCGCGCAGCGCAGCGCGATGCCCATCTCGCCGCCGCCGTCGGCGTCGACGTAGCCGACCGGGCCGGCGTAGCGGCCGCGGTCGAGCCCCTCGATCTCGCTGATCAGCGCGGTCGCGTCCGGGGTCGGGGTGCCGCCCACGGCGGCGGTCGGGTGCACCGCGCCGGTCAGCGTGAGCAGCGACGCGGGCCGGTCCGGGTCGAGCCGGGCGCGCACGTCGCTGGCCAGGTGCGACACGTTCGGCAGGGTCAGTACGGCCGGGGTGTCCGGCACGGCCAGCTCGGCGACCAGCGGGCGCAGTGACGCGGCCAGCGAGTCGACGGCGTAGGCGTGCTCGCGGCGGTCCTTCGCCGAGCCGTACAGCGCGGTGCCGACGTCGGCGCCGGAACCGGACGGCCACATCGTCCCGGCCAGCACCCGGGACTCGACGGTCTGCCCGTCGAGCCGCAGCAGCAGCTCCGGGGTGGCGCCCACCAGGCCGTCGACGGCGAAGCTCCAGCAGGTCGGGTAGCGCCGGGCGAGCCCGTGCAGCAGGAACCGCGGATCGAGCGGCGCGTCGGCGTGCGCCAGCAGGTCGTGCGCGAGCACCGCCTTCGCCAGCTCCCCGGCGCGCATCCGCTGCACCGCCTCGGCGACGGCGACCCGGTAGCGGTGCGCGGGCACGTCACCGTCGGCGTAGCGCAGCCGCCCGCCGGGGCGCACCGGGGCCGGCGGCCGGATCGCCGCCTGCGCGAACGGCGCGTCCGCCGGGGTGATCTCGGTGATCCACGCCCGGGATCCGCGCCGCCCGACGACCACCCGCGGCACCACCAGGACCGAGCCGGGGGCGTCGTCGTCGAAGGTGAAGGACGCGAACGCGACCGCACCGGTGCCGGGCAGCCGGACGTCGTCGCTGTGGCCGTCGAGACCGTCCACCACCGAGCGCCACCACCGGTCGGCCTCGGCGAACCGGTCGGGGCCGGAACCGGTGAACCGGGCGACCTCGCCCCAGCCGACGATCCCCTCGTCACCCCCGGCGTCGCCACGGACCCAGCTCAGCGGGTCGGCGTCGCCGGGGAGGGTGTCCAGGAGCGGTCCGTCCAGCCGGAGCGGGCGGGTGCGGACGCGCAACGCGGTGGTGGCCGGTGCGACAGTCACAATCCGAGAGTAGGCAACGCGCCGTACCGGCGTGGCGTCCCGGGGCGAGGTCCCGGCCACACCCGGGTGGCCGGCGCTTCCTAGACTCGCCGATCGTGACCAGTCCGACGGGCGACGTGCTGACCGAGACCCGGGCCGCGGCGGGCCGCCTCCTGAGCCGGGTGCGCTACCGCGTTCCGGAGATCGTCGCCGGGGTCGGCGCCACACTGACGCTGCTGGCCGTGATCGCGCTGGGCGGGGCGTTCCTGAACGACGCGCAGATCGACGCGAACCGCGGCACGACGGCGGCGACCGTCCTGGAGGGATCGGACTACTGGCGCACCGTCGTCCGGTTCGTCGACGACCAGGGGCGCCTGCAGACCCCCGGATCGGGGATCTCGTACCCGGCCGGGCTGACCCCCGGCGAGAACATCTACGTCGAGTACGACACGACGGAGCCGACCCGGGTGCGGGTCGCCGGCCGGTCCGCGGTGGACGGGATCCTGCCGATCGCCGGTGGGATCGCGGCGGTCTGGGTGGTCGTCGGCCCGGCGTACGTGGTGCTGCGGCGGCGCCGCGACCGGCGCGACCGGCAGGACTGACCCGACCGGCGGGGCCGGGTCCCGGTCAGTCCCGCCACAGCGCGGCGACCTCGGCGGCCGCGTGCGGTGCGACGACGAGCATCCCGCCCTCGGGCATCGGCGCGGCCCGGCCGTCCCGGCCGAGCACCAGCGCCCCGGCCTCGGTGGCCAGGCAGAGCGCCCCGGCCACGTCCCACTCGTGGTAGCGCTCCAGGGTCGCCGCGACCGCGTGCCCCAGCGCGACCTGGGTGATCGCGAGTGCGGCCGACCCGAGCACCCGCACCCCGGCGTGCGCCGACCGGCAGCGCCGGAGGAACCCGGGCTCCGGGTCCTCGGCGCAGACCAGCGCCCCGGCGGGCCCGGTGGTCCGCGGCGCGGGCACCGGCACCCCGTTCGCCCGGAACCCGCGGCCGCGGGCGGCGGCGTAGATCTGGCCGCGGCCCGGATCGGCGACGACCCCGACGACCGGCCCGTCGTCGTCGACCAGCGCCAGGCTGTAGGCGCACCAGGGGAGCCCGGCGACGTAGTTCGCGGTGCCGTCGATCGGGTCCACCACCCAGCGCAGCGGCGCGGCGTCGGCGTCGGCGCGGCTGTCGTCGCCGGTGCCGTACTCCTCGCCGACGACCGGGCAGCCCGGGAAGTCCGCGGCCAGCACCCGGCGGGTGTGCCGCTCCAGGGTCCGGTCGGTGTCGGTGACCCAGTCGAACGGGTTGGCCTTGACGCTGCGGCCGTGCTCCTGGCCGAGCGTCGCGGTGATCACCTCGGCGGCGTCGTTCGCCAGCCGGCCCGCGGTCTCCAGCGCGCGGGACAGCAGTGCCGGATCGACCGGTCGGGCGGGTCGGGAGGTGTGCGGGACGGCCGTCATGCCACCCGAGTGTCCGGGCGGGGGATGACCCGGTCGCGACCGCGAGATGACGCGTGCACGCCGGGAACGCCAACTCGCGTGCGCCGTACCCGATGTTCGCGCGTCGTTCTGCGGGTGATCACGCCGCGGACCCGGCCCGGCGTTCCGCCGGCGCCACTGTCGGGTCGTGCGCATCGCGATCGTCTCCGAATGCTTCCTGCCGGTGGTCAACGGTGTCACCAACTCGGTGCTGCGGGTGTGCGAGCACCTGCGCGCCCACGGGCACGACGTGCTGGTGATCGCCCCGGGGACCGGTGAGCCCGCCGAGCACGACGGCGTCCCGGTCGTCCGGATACCGGCGGTCGGGCTGCCGGTGGTCAACTCGATGCCGGTCGGCGTGCCGAGCCGCCGGGTGCTGACCGCGCTGCGGGCGTTCCGGCCGGACGTCGTGCACCTGGCCGCGCCGTTCGTCGTCGGTGCCCGCGGGCTGGCCGCCGCCCGGCGGCTCGGCATCCCGACCGTCGCCGTCTACCAGACCGACGTGGCCGGTTTCGCGTCGTCCTACGGACTCGGCCTGACCGCCCGCGCGGCCTGGCGCTGGACCTGCCGGCTGCACTCGCAGGCCGACCGGACGCTCGCGCCGTCCAGCTGGGCGACCGGAGCGCTGCGCGAGCGCGGGGTGCCGCGGGTGCACCAGTGGGCGCGCGGCGTCGACACCCGCCGGTTCACCCCGTCCCGGCGCAGCGCCGCCCGGCGGGCCGAGCTGGCGCCGGGCGGCGAGCGGCTGGTCGGCTTCGTCGGCAGGCTCGCCCCGGAGAAGCAGGTCGACCGGCTCGCCGTGCTCGGCGACCTGCCCGGCACGCGGCTGGTCGTCGTCGGCGACGGGCCGAGCGCCGACGGCCTGCGCGAGCGGCTGCCCGCGGCGGCGTTCCTCGGGCACCGCGGCGGCGACGAGCTCGCCGAGATCTACGCCAGCCTCGACGTCTTCGTGCACACCGGCCAGTCCGAGACGTTCTGCCAGGCCGTCCAGGAGGCGCTCGCCTCCGGGGTCCCGGTGGTCGCGCCGGACGCCGGCGGGCCGCGCGACCTGGTGCTCCCCGGACGCACCGGGTACCTGGTGGCACCGCGGCCGGAGCCGGCCGGCGAGCCCGGCGATCCGGCCACCGACGCCGCCGACCGCGAGCTGGTGGCCGCCGTGCGGGCGCTCTGCGACCCGGACCGCAACCGGGCGTTCGGTGCGGCCGCCCGGCAGTCGGTGCTGCGCCGCACCTGGTCGGCGGTGGGGGACGAGCTGCTCGCGCACTACGCCCAGGTGCTGCGCGAGGCCCCCGACCGGCTGGTGGCCTGAACGATCCTTCCCGCACCCCGGTTCGGTCGCCGCACCCTGGTTCGGTCGCCGCACCGGGTGGAGCGGGTGCGCGGTGGTGCTGGGGGTGCGGGGTCGCAGTGGGGTGCGTGGCCACCTCCCGGCCGGAGCGTGTCGCTCCCTGGTTCGGTCGCCGCACCGGGTGGAGCAGGTGCGCGGTCGCGCTTGGGGGTGCGACCGGCTTCGGGGTGTGTGGCCCGTCGCGGGCGGTGCGTGGCGGGCGGTGCGTGACGGTGGCCCCGTCGTGTCGCACCCAGTGGTGGTCCTCGTGCTTGGTGCGTCGTGTGTCGCACCCCGGTTCGGTCGGCGCACCGGGTGGAGCGGGTGCGCGGTGGTGCTGGGGGTGCGGCCGGCTTCGGGGTGTGTGGCCCGTCGCGGGCGGTGCGTGGCGGCGGTGCGTAGCGGGCAGTGCGTGACGGTGGCCCCGTCGTGTCGCGTCGTGTCGCACCCCGTGGTGGTCCGCGCACCTGGTGCAGCGTGTGTCGCACCCCGGTTCGGTCGCCGCACTGGGTGGAGCGGGTGCGCGGTGGTGCTGGGGGTGCGGAAAGCCCGGGCGCCCGCGCGCCGGCCCCGTTCCCTGGGCGGTCGGCTCTCGCACCACCCCTCGCACCGTCGCCGCGCGCCCTCGCCTCGGGCCTCGGGCCGCGGGCCTCGGGCCTCGGGCCTCGCGCGGCGAGTCTCGGGCGGCGAGTCCCGGGCCTCGCGGCGAGTCTCGGGCGGCGAGCCGCGAGCCGCGAGCCCCGAGCCCCGAGCCGCGAGCCGCGAGTCGCGGGCCGCGGGCCGCGGGCGGCGAGCCGCGAGCCGCGAGTCGCGAGCCGCGAGTCGCGGGCCGCGGGCGGCGAGCCGCGAGCCGCGAGCCCGAACCGCGCACCGGACCCCACCAGCACCGGCCCCACCCCACACGGACTCCGTAGTCGTGCGGACCCGCACCCCCGCCTCCCACGTCAACCTGATGGACATGACACGCCTGGGCCGCACGATCGTCGTCGAACCGCAGGGCGAGCTCCGCACGGTGGACACCTCGGCCGCGGTGGCCCTGACCGGCCGTCTGCTGCACGCCGGACCCGCCGTCCGCGCCGCCGCCCGCACCGAGGTGCTGGCCGCTCCGCAGCGGATGATGCCGCCGGTGCTGTTCGCCCTCTCGGCGAGCCTGGTCGCCGAGGACGCGATGGCCGACGCCGCGGCCTGGTTCTACGCCGCGCAGGTCAGGGCCCGGTTCGACGCGGTCCGCTGCACCGATCCCACGGCCGCGTCCGCGCTGGCGGTGCTGCGGGACCGCTACGGCGAGCCGGTGAACCGCTGGGCGTTCGCCGATCCGGCGCGGGTCCGGCGGGCCGCGGTCCGGGGCGTCGCCTGGGACCGCACCGCGCCGCACGACTACGACCACCGCTGGATCGCGCTGCACGGCATGGGCGCGTTCACCGGGCCCGGCACCGGGGTGAGCATCCCGCGCGAGGAGTGGGCGCCGGCCGCGGCCAGGGTCCGCGCCGAGTACCTGGCCGGGCTGCGGGCGGTGCTGGCCGAGCAGTTCGGCCGCTGAGCCGGGCACTGCGTAATCTCGTGGTGTGTCCCGCGCCGAGCTCGACCGGAACCCGCACGACGTCGCCCGCATGTTCGACGGCGTCGCCCGGCGCTACGACCTGACCAACACCGCGCTGTCCGGCGGGATGGACCGCTACTGGCGGATCCAGACCCGGCGCGCGCTGGCCCCGCAGCCGGGGGAGCGGGTCCTCGATCTCGCCGCGGGCACCGCGGTGTCCACGGTGGAGCTCGCGAAGGACGGCGCCTGGTGCGTGGCCGCCGACTTCTCGCTGGGCATGCTGCGCGCCGGCGCCCACCGGGACGTGCCGAAGGCCGCCGCCGACGCCATGCACCTGCCGTTCGCCGACGGCGCGTTCGACGCGGTCACCATCTCGTTCGGCCTGCGCAACGTCGCCGACCCGGTGGCCGGCCTGCGCGAGCTGGCCCGGGTCACCCGGCCCGGCGGGCGGCTGGTCGTCTGCGAGTTCTCCACCCCGACCTGGGCCCCGTTCCGCGCGCTGTACCAGGGCGCCGTGCTCGGGCACGTGCTGCCCGCGGTGGCCCGGACGCTGTCGTCGAACCCGGACGCCTACCTCTATCTCGCCGAGTCGATCCGGGACTGGCCGGACCAGCCCGCGCTGGCCCGGCGGATCGCCGAGGCCGGCTGGGAGCGGGTCGCCTGGCGGAACCTCACGGTCGGCGCCGTCGCGCTGCACCGGGCCGTCAGACCGGTCTGATCGTTTCCGGCCCGGCCGGTCCTTCCTCGTTGCGCTGCAACATTTCCTCATCCGTCGTGCAATCCACCGAGACGGATTCCGGGAGCACGCCCTACACTCGTCCGCACGTTCGTGAAGTTTTTCACAAGCGTGGTGGCCGACAGGCCGATCGGAGGGGCCCGACCTGGGTGTACGTGCGCCGTGACCGGCGCGTCGGCCGCCCCAGGTAAGGCTCGCCTGGGTCGTTCGTCACATGGCGACGGACATAGGGTCTCCGGCGACCGGCTTGTGGATCACCACTACCAACGGCGGTGGCCGCGCGACTACGAAGGTGTACGGATGCTCGATCCCTATCTCCCGCTCGTCCTGCTGTTCGCGTTGGCAGCCGGTTTCGCGCTGTTCTCGGTCGCCTCCGCCCCGCTCATCGGACCGCGCCGGTACAACCGGGCCAAGCTCGACTCCTACGAGTGCGGCATCGAGCCCTCGCCGCAGCCGATCGTCGGTGGTGGACGGATCCCGGTCGCCTACTACCTCACCGCGATGCTGTTCATCCTGTTCGACATCGAGCTGGTGTTCATGTACCCCTACGCCGTCATCGCGGATGCGGTCGGTGTCTTCGGGTTCGTGGCCATCACGCTCTACATCGCCACCATCGCCTTCGCGTACGCCTACGAATGGCGGCGCGGCGGACTCGAGTGGAGCTGACGGAGCCGAAATGGGACTCGAGGAGAACCTGCCCAGCGGTGTCCTGCTGACCAGCGTCGAGAAGCTGGTCAACTGGACCCGGAAGTCGTCGCTCTGGCCCGCCACGTTCGGCCTGGCCTGCTGCGCGATCGAGATGATGACGACCGGTGCCCCGCGCTACGACCTCGCCCGCTTCGGCATGGAGGTCTTCCGGGCCTCGCCGCGGCAGGCCGACCTGATGATCGTCGCGGGCCGGGTGAGCAACAAGATGGCCCCGGTCCTGCGCCAGATCTACGACCAGATGCCCGAGCCGCGCTGGGTGCTGGCGATGGGCGTGTGCGCCAGCTCCGGCGGCATGTTCAACAACTACGCGATCGTCCAGGGCGTCGACCACGTGGTGCCGGTCGACATGTACCTGCCCGGCTGCCCGCCGCGGCCGGAGATGCTGATGGACGCGATCCTGAAGATCCACGCCAAGATCTCCGACGAGCCGCTCGGCCCGAAGCGGGCCGCGGAGCTGGCCGAGTCCGGCTACCGCACGCCGATGGTCCCGTCGTCGATCAAGTTCGCGCCGAAGCACAAGGGCCTCGACGCGCTGAAGAACACCCACACCCCGGACGTCCCGAACTACCTGGAGCCGGGTGCGCAGCCCAAGGTGAGCGACGGCGGACTGCCCTCGCTCGCCGAGGCCGCGCGGCAGCAGCAGCTCACCGGGGGTGAGGACAGGTGACCGAGCCGACCGGCACGTCCAAGGACGAGGCCCCCGAGCCGGAGGCCGCGGGCGTCGGCGCCGAGCCCACCGGCGGACCGCACTCGTCGGCCCAGGAGAGCGGCGCCGAGCTGGAGCAGCAGCAGGCCGCCGGCGGCGGCGACGCGCTCGCCGGCACCCGCCCGGCCGCCGCCATCTCCGAGACCCGCACCCGGTCGGGCATGTTCGGCGTCCGCGGCACCGGCGACACCTCCGGCTACGGCGGCCTGCGGCTGCCCGGCCACGCGCCGGCTCCGGCGGAGCGCCCGTTCGGCGGCTGGTTCGACGAGTTCGCCGACGAGCTGGGGGCCGCCCTCGACGAGCGGGGCATCCCGCGGGACTCGATCGAGCAGGTCACCGTCGACCGCGACGAGCTGACCCTCTACATCGTCCCGGCCCGGCTGAACGCGGTCGCCCGCACCCTGCGCGACGACCCGGGCCTGCGCTTCGAGTTCTGCTCCGGGGTGTCCGGTGTGGACTACTCCGCGCCGGACGGCAGCCCGGTCGACCGGCCGTTGCACGTCGTCTACCACCTGCTCTCGATGACCTACCGGCGCCGGGTCCGGCTGGAGGTCGCGCTCGACCTGGAGCAGCCGCACGTGGACAGCGTGGTGGACGTCTACCCGACCGCGGACTGGCACGAGCGCGAGACCTGGGACATGTTCGGCGTCGTCTTCGACGGCCATCCCGCGCTCACCCGGATCCTCATGCCCGACGACTGGGACGGCCATCCGCAGCGCAAGAGCTACCCGCTCGGCGGCATCCCGGTCGAGTACAAGGGCGCGGAGATCCCGCCCCCGGACGAGCGGCGGGCCTACTCGTGACCGGCCGATCCCGGCAGCGACCGGACGAGCGGAGGACGAATCCGTGACCAGCACTGACGACCGCTCCACCACACCGAAGCAGGACCCGTACGCCGCGCCGGGCCGCCCGACCACCGAGGGCACCGTCTACACGGTCACCGGCGGCGACTGGGACACCCTGATGGATGCGGAGCACGACGACCGCATCGTCATCAACATGGGTCCGCAGCACCCGTCCACGCACGGCGTGCTGCGCCTGGTCCTGGAGCTCGAGGGCGAGACCGTCACCCAGGGCCGCGCCGTCATCGGCTACCTGCACACCGGCATCGAGAAGAACTGCGAGTACCGGACGTGGACCCAGGGGGTCACGTTCGTGACCCGCGCGGACTACCTGTCGCCGCTGTTCAACGAGGCCGCGTACTGCATGGCCGTGGAGAAGCTGCTCGGCGTCACCGTCCCGGACCGGGCCGAGCACATCCGGGTGCTGCTCATGGAGCTGAACCGGATCGGCTCGCACCTGGTCGCGCTCGCCACCGGCGGCATGGAGCTGGGTGCGCTGACCGGCATGACCTCGGGCTTCCGTGAGCGCGAGGAGGTGCTGCACCTGCTGGAGCACCTGACCGGGCTGCGGATGAACCACGCGTTCATCCGCCCGGGCGGGCTCGCCCAGGACCT
Organism: Pseudonocardia kongjuensis; assembly: GCF_039526905.1. NCBI lineage: Bacteria > Bacillati > Actinomycetota > Actinomycetes > Pseudonocardiales > Pseudonocardiaceae > Pseudonocardia > Pseudonocardia kongjuensis. The sequence goes on from NZ_BAAAJK010000036.1 coordinate 138,681, forward strand.
GCCCGCGGACTACCAGGAGAAGATCACCGACTTCCTGAAGGTGATGAACTCCCGGCTGCCCGACTACGACAAGCTGCTCACCGGCCAGCCGATCTGGCGCCAGCGCCTGGAGGGCGTCGGCTACCTGCCGGTCGACGGCTGCCTGGCGCTCGGCGCGTCCGGCCCGATCCTGCGGTCCGCCGGCCTGGCCTGGGACCTGCGCAAGCACATGCCGTACTCGGTGTACGACCAGTACGACTTCGAGGTGCCGACGGCGACCGAGGCCGACTGCTACGCCCGGTACCGGCTGCGGGTCGCCGAGATCCACGAGTCGCTCAAGATCATGGAGCAGGCGCTGGTGCATCTCGAGGAGATCGGGCCGGGGCGGGTCATGGTGGACGACCCGAAGGTCGCCTGGCCGGCCCAGCTCTCGATCGGCAGCGACGGCATGGGGAACACCCTCGAGCACGTCCGCAAGATCATGGGTCAGTCGATGGAGTCGCTGATCCACCACTTCAAGCTGGTCACCGAGGGCTTCCACGTGCCGCCCGGCCAGGCGTACGCGGCGGTCGAGTCGCCGCGCGGCGAGCTCGCCGCGCACCTGGTGTCCGACGGCGGCACCCGCCCGGTCCGCGTGCACCTGCGGGATCCCAGCTTCGTGAACCTGCAGATGATGCCCGCGATGAGCGAGGGCGGCCAGGTCGCCGACGTGATCGCGGCCGTCGCCTCGATCGATCCCGTGATGGGAGGTTGCGACCGATGACGCTCCCGGAGGGCAACCCGGAGACGAACTCGCCCGCGCCGGTCACCCCGACCGAGCGTCACTTCCCGGCCCCGGCCGAGCCGTCGCCGGTCTCGCCGGTCTTCGACGAACTCACCCGGCAGCGGACCAAGGAGATCATCTCCCTGTACCCGCAGTCCCGGTCCGCGCTGCTCCCGCTGCTGCACCTGGTGCAGTCGGTGGAGGGCTACGTCAGCACCGACGGCATCCGGTACTGCGCCGAGGCGCTGGACCTGACCACCGCCGAGGTCTCCGCGGTGGCGACCTTCTACACGATGTACAAGCGCAGCCCGTGCGGCGAGCACCTGGTCAGCGTGTGCACCAACACGCTGTGCGCGGCGCTCGGCGGCGACGACATCTACGACCGGCTGCGCACCCACCTCGGGTCCGCGGACCGGCCGCTGCGGCACGAGGAGACGGCCGGCGAGCCGGGCAGCCCGGGGTCGATCACCCTGGAGCACGCCGAGTGCCTGGCGGCCTGCGATCTCGCGCCGGTTCTGCAGGTCAACTACGAGTACTTCGACAACCAGACGGTCGACTCCGCCGTCGAGCTGGTCGACGCGCTGCGCCGCGGCGAGCGGCCGCAGCCGACCCGCGGCGCCCCGCTGACCGACCTGCGCACGGTCGAGCTGGAGCTGGCCGGCTTCACCGACGAGGCGTCCACCGTGGACACGACCGCGCGGGTCGAGGGCCCGTCGTCGGCGGTCGAGTCGGTCCGCGGGGTGCGGCTCGCCGAGGAGAACGGCTGGACCGCCCCGGCGATGCCGGACGAGCCGCCCGCGATGCCCGCGCTACCGGAGAAGAAGTGATGAGCACTCCCGATCCGATCACCCCCGTCCTGACCCGGCGCTGGCTGTCCCCGCGCTCCTGGTCGATCGACACCTACACCCGGCTGGAGGGCTACTCCTCGCTGCGCACCGCGTTCGCCGCGCACCCGGACCAGCTGATCCAGCTGGTGAAGGACTCCGGCCTGCGCGGCCGCGGCGGCGCCGGGTTCCCGACCGGGATGAAGTGGGGCTTCATCCCGCAGGACGACGGCAGCGGCAAGGGTCCCGGCGCGAAGCCCAAGTACCTGGTGATCAACGCCGACGAGGGCGAGCCGGGCACCTGCAAGGACATCCCGACGATGATGGCCGATCCGCACGCGCTGATCGAGGGCTGCATCGTCACCTCCTACGCGATCCGGGCGAACTTCTGCGCGATCTACGTGCGCGGCGAGGCGCTGCACTGCATCCGCCGGCTGCGCGCCGCCGTCCGGGAGGCGAAGGAGGCCGGCTACCTCGGGCGCGACATCCTCGGCTCCGGCTTCGACCTGGAGATCGTGGTACACGCCGGGGCGGGCGCCTACATCTGCGGCGAGGAGACGGCACTGCTGGACTCGCTGGAGGGCCGGCGCGGCCAGCCGCGGCTCAAGCCGCCGTTCCCGGCGACGTCCGGGCTCTACGCCAGCCCGACGGTCGTCAACAACGTCGAGACCATCGCCTCGGTCCCGGCGATCGTGGCCGGCGGCGCCGACTGGTTCCGCTCGATGGGCCGGGAGAAGTCGCCCGGCCCGAAGATCTACTCGATCTCCGGGCACGTCGAGCGCCCCGGCCAGTACGAGGCGCCGCTCGGCATCACGCTGCGCGGGCTGCTGGAGCTGGCGGGCGGCATGAAGGACGGCGTCCCGCTCAAGTTCTGGACGCCCGGCGGCTCCTCGACGCCGCTGCTCACCGCCGACCACCTCGACGTCCCGCTCGACTTCGAGGGTGCCGCCGAGGCCGGCTCGATGCTCGGCACCACGGCCGTGCAGGTCTTCAACGAGACCGTCTCGGTGCCGTGGGCGGTGATGAAGTGGACCGAGTTCTACAAGCACGAGAGCTGCGGCAAGTGCACCCCGTGCCGGGAGGGCACGTTCTGGCTGGTGCAGGTGCTGCAGCGGATGGTGCGCGGCGAGGGGACGACGGCCGACATCGACATGATGGTCGACGTCTGCGACAACATCCTCGGCCGCTCGTTCTGCGCGCTGGGTGACGGGGCGACGAGCCCGATCACCAGCGCGATCCAGTACTTCCGGCAGGAGTTCCTGGACCTGATCGCGTCGCAGCCCGACGTCGAGAGGCCCGAGCAGCTCGCGGACGTGGAGCTCGCGGAACGGACCGACGGAACAGAACTCACCGGAGCCCACGCATGATCCTCTCCCCCGAGAAGTCGACCGACACCCCGGTTCCCGACGGGCACGTCCGGCTCACCATCGACGGCCAGGTCGTCGACGCCCCCAAGGGTGAGCTGCTGATCCGGACCTGCGAGCGGATCGGCATCGTGATCCCGCGGTTCTGCGACCATCCGCTGCTCGACCCGGCCGGCGCCTGCCGCCAGTGCCTGGTCGAGGTCGAGATGGGCGGCCGGCCGATGCCGAAGCCGCAGGCCAGCTGCACCATGACCGTCGCGGACGGGATGGTGGTCAAGACCCAGAACACCTCCGAGCGGGCCGACAAGGCGCAGCAGGGTGTGATGGAGCTGCTGCTCATCAACCACCCGCTGGACTGCCCGATCTGCGACAAGGGCGGCGAGTGCCCGCTGCAGAACCAGGCGATGGCGCACGGCCGGGCCGACTCCCGGTTCGTCGAGCGGAAGCGGACCTTCCCGAAGCCGCTGCCGATCAGCTCGCAGGTGCTGCTCGACCGCGAGCGCTGCGTGCTCTGCCAGCGCTGCACCCGGTTCTCCGAGGAGATCGCCGGCGACCCGTTCATCGACCTGCTGGAGCGCGGCGCGAACCAGCAGATCGGGATCGCCGAGGACCAGCCGTTCCAGTCCTACTTCTCCGGCAACACCATCCAGATCTGCCCGGTCGGCGCGCTGACCAGCGCCGCGTACCGGTTCCGGTCGCGGCCGTTCGACCTGCGCTCCACCCCGGGCACCTGCGAGCACTGCAGCTCGGGCTGCGACATGCGGACCGACTCCCGCCGCGGCACCGTGCTGCGCCGGCTGGCCGGCAACGATCCCGAGGTGAACGAGGAGTGGCTCTGCGACAAGGGCCGGTTCGCCTTCCGCTACCTGGGCAGCGCGGGCCGGATCACCCGGCCGCTGGTCCGCCGCGCCGACGGTGAGCTGGCGGAGACCTCCTGGACCGAGGCGCTGCAGATCGCCGCGGAGGGCCTGACCGCCGCCCGCGACGGCGCCGGGATCGGCGTGCTGACCGGCGGCCGGCTGACCGTCGAGGACGCCTACGCCTACGCGAAGTTCGCCCGCCTCGCCGCCCGCACCAACGACATCGACTTCCGCTCCCGGCCGCACTCGGACGAGGAGCTGGAGTTCCTCGCCGCGCACGTCGTCGGGACCGCACCCGACGGCGTCCCGGGCGAGGCCGCGGTGACCTTCGAGAAGATCGAGAACGCGCCCGCGGTGCTCACCGTCGGCACCGATCCCGAGGAGGAGTCGGGCATCGTCTTCCTCCGGCTGCGCAAGGCGTGGCGGAAGAAGGGGCTGCGGCACTTCCAGGTCGCGCCGTTCACCAGCACCGGCGCCGAGAAGACCGGCGCCACCGTGCTGCACGCGGTGCCGGGCGCCGAGGCCGCCGTCGTCGCCGAGCCGGGTGCCGACGTCACCGCCGCCCTGGAGCAGCCGGGCGCGGTGATCCTGGTCGGCGACCGGGCCGCCGAGTCGCCCGGGCTGTACTCCGCGGTGTCCGCGCTCGCCGCCCGCACCGGCGCGTCGATCGGCTGGCTGCCGCGCCGGGCCGGCGACCGCGGGGCGCTGGAGGCCGGCGCGGTGCCGACCCTGCTGCCCGGCGGACGGCCGGTCACCGACGCGGCCGCCCGTGCCGAGCTGGAGCGGCTGTGGGGCTCCGGCCCGCTGCCCGCCGAGCCGGGCCGTGACGGCGACGCGATCCTGGCCGCCGCCGCGGCCGGTGAGCTCGCCGCCCTGGTGGTCGGCGGGGTCGACCCGCAGGACATGGCCGACCCGCAGGCCGCGATCACCGCGCTGCGCGAGGTCGGCTTCCTGGTCAGCCTGGAGATGCACACCTCGGCGGTCACCGAGCTGGCCGACGTGGTGCTGCCGGTCGCGCCGGACGCCCAGCGCTCCGGGACCTACGTCAACTGGGAGGGCAGGCACCGCCCGTTCGGCGTCGCCCTGGACGCGACCGGCGTGCTCCCGGACTGCCGGGTGCTGGACACCCTCGGCGTCGAGATGGACACCGACCTGTTCACCCAGACCCCGGCCGCCGCGGCCGGCGAGCTGGCCCGGCTGGGCACCCGCCGGGCCGGGACGCTCGCCCCCGCGGTCGCGGCGGGCGAGGCGAAGCGGCCCGGCTACGGCCAGGCCGTCCTCGCCACCTCCCGCCAGCTGGTCGACGACGCGTCGCTGTCGATCGACGAACCGGCGCTGGCCGGGACCGCACGACGGCCCTACGTGAAGCTGAACGCGGCGACCGCCGAGCGGCTCGGGCTGATCGAGGGCGAGGACGCCGCCGTCCGGACCGACCGGGGCACGATCACGCTGCCGGTCGCGCTCGCCGACGCCCCGGACGGCGTGGTCTGGCTGCCGACCTGCTCGCCCGGATCGCACGTGCGGCCCACGCTCGGCGCCGGGCACGGTGACCTGGTCGGGGTGGTCCCGGCCACCGGAAACGGAAGTGCGTCGTGAACCTCCTCCAGACCCCGGACGGTCTGACCCGCACCCAGGAGCTGCTGGCGAGCGACCCGCTGTGGCTGACCCTGCTGAAGGTGGTCGGCCTGTTCGTGATCGGGGTCGTGCTGACCCTGTTCATGATCAACTGGGAGCGCAAGGTCGTCGGCCGGATGCAGCACCGGCCCGGGCCGAACCGGACCGGCCCCGGCGGCTGGCTGCAGAGCCTCGCCGACGGGCTGAAGCTGGCGTTCAAGGAAGACATCATGCCGGCGCTGGCCGACAAGAAGGTCTACTTCATCGCCCCGGTCATCTCGACGATCCCGGCGTTCGTCGCGCTCTCGGTGATCCCGTTCGGCGGTGAGGTCACGATCTTCGGCCAGCAGACGGTGCTGCAGCTGGTCGACGTCCCGGTCGGCGTGCTCGTGGTGCTGGCCTGCTCCTCGATCGGCGTCTACGGGATCGTGCTCGGCGGCTGGGCGTCCGGCTCGCCGTACTCGCTGCTCGGCTCGCTGCGCTCGGCCGCCCAGGTCATCTCCTACGAGATCGCGCTCGGCCTGGCCGTGGTCGGCGTGGTGCTCTACGCCGGATCGCTGTCGACCGCGTCGATCGTCGGGGCGCAGGCCCAGGGCTGGTACGTCTGGCTGCTCTTCCCGAGCTTCGTGGTCTTCGTGATCGCGATGGTCGGCGAGACCAACCGGGCGCCGTTCGACCTGCCGGAGGCCGAGTCCGAGCTGGTCGGCGGCTTCCACACCGAGTACTCGTCGCTGAAGTTCGCGCTGTTCTTCCTCGCCGAGTACGTGAACATGGTGACCGTCTCGGCGATGGCGGTGACGCTGTTCCTCGGCGGCGGCATGTGGCCGTGGCCGCTGAGCTTCCTCAACGAGTACGGCTGGATGCAGTTCCTGGCCTTCATCCTGAAGACCCTGCTGTTCCTGTTCATGTTCATCTGGCTGCGCGGCACGCTGCCCCGGTTCCGCTACGACCAGTTCATGAAGCTGGGCTGGAAGGTCCTGGTCCCGGTGATGCTGGTCTGGATCGTCGCGATCTTCGGCATCCGCGCCTTCCAGTCGACCGGCGGCGACAACATCGTGCTGCTGCTCTCGCTGATCGGGTTCGCGCTGGCCGTCGTGCTGGCGGTGGCCTTCCTGCTGCCGGACCGGCAGGTCGAGGCCCCGCCGGTGGAACCGGCGTCGGACTACCCGGTGCCACCACTGGACCTGAAGGTCCCCGAGTCACCACCGAAGCGCCGCAAGGCCGTGCGGGCAGGACAGGAGGCCGAGTAGATGTTCGACTTCTTCAAGGGTTTCGGCGTCACCTTCTCGACGATGTTCAAGAAGGTCGTCACCGAGGAGTACCCGGAGGACTTCCCGCCCGCCGCGCCCCGCTACCACGGTCGCCACCAGCTCAACCGGCACCCGGACGGGCTGGAGAAGTGCGTCGGCTGCGAGCTGTGCGCCTGGGCCTGCCCGGCGGACGCGATCTACGTCGAGGGCGGGGACAACACCGAGGAGGCCCGGTACTCCCCGGGTGAGCGCTACGGCGCGATCTACCAGATCAACTACCTGCGGTGCATCGGCTGCGGCCTGTGCATCGAGGCCTGCCCGACCCGGTCGCTGACGATGACCAACTTCTACGAGCTGGCCGACGACAACCGGCAGGACCTCATCTACACCAAGGAGCAGCTGATGGCTCCGCTGCTGCCCGGCATGGAGCAGCCGCCGCACCCGATGCGTCTCGGCGAGGACGAGCAGGACTACTACGTGCAGGGCCCGACGCTGGCGAAGACGTCGGTGCTCGACCAGACCGGGGAGCAGATCCGATGACGGCGCTGGCCCCCCTGTCCGGGTTGCCGGTCGTGCTCGCCCAGGCCGGCGGCGAGGTCACCACCGGCGAGGCGATCGCGTTCTGGGTGCTCGGCCCGGTCGCCCTGGCCGGCGCGCTCGGCCTGGTGTTCGCCCGGCACGCCGTGCACGCGGCGCTGCTGCTGGTGCTGACGATGTTCTCGATCGCCGTGCTGTACCTGGTGCAGTCCGCGCCGTTCCTCGGCTTCGTGCAGATCATCGTCTACACCGGCGCGGTGATGATGCTGTTCCTGTTCGTGCTGATGCTGGTCGGCCGGGACTCCAAGGACTCGGTGATCGAGGTGCTGCGCGGGCAGCGCGCCGCGGCGCTGGTGTTCGGCGTCGGACTGGCCGCGCTGCTGGTCGGCGGCCTGTCCCGCGGGCTCACCGACGTCACCCCGGCCGGTCTGGCGCAGGGCGGGCTCGGCTGGAACGGCAACGTCCCCGAGCTCGGCCGGCTGATCTTCACCGACTACCTGCTGGCGTTCGAGCTGACCGCGGCGCTGCTGATGGTCGCCGCGCTCGGCGCGATGGTGCTGACCGGCTCGCAGAGCTCGCAGCACGCGAAGCTCAGCCAGCGCGAGACGGTGCTGCGCCGGCTGCGCGGCGAGCACGCCCGGATCTCCCCGCTGCCCGGCCCGGGCGTCTACGCCACCGCGAACTCGGTGGCGGTGCCCGCGCTGCTGCCGGACGGCTCGATCGCGCCGGAGTCGCTGGCCGAGATCATCGAGTCGGTGTCGGTGGACGTCCCGGACACGACGACGCCGGACGCGCACGCGCTGACCGGCCGCCCGGCCCCCGACCGGACGATCGAGTCGGGCGAGGCGAGTGAGACCGGGGCGGGCCCCGCAGACAGCACCGGGGAGCACCGATGACCCCCGAGTACTACCTGCTGCTCTCCGCCCTGCTGTTCACGATCGGTGCGGTCGGCGTGCTGGTCCGCCGGAACGCGGTCGTCGTCTTCATGTGCGTCGAGCTGATGCTGAACGCGGTGAACCTGTCCCTGGTCACGTTCTCCCGGATCCACGGCAACCTCGACGGGCAGGTGATGGCGCTGTTCGTGATGGTCGTCGCCGCCTGCGAGGTGGTCGTCGGACTCGCGATCATCACCGCGATCTTCCGCACCCGTCAGTCGTCCTCGGTGGACGACGCGAACCTGCTCAAGTACTAGGAGCCCCCGGGTGACCCTCCAACTCGCACAGGCCACTGCGGTAGCGCAGGGTGCGGCGCCGGCGACCGGCGCCGCGTCGCTGGCCTGGTTGCTGATCGCGCTCCCCGCCGCCGGTGCGCTCGTCCTGTTCCTGGCGGGCCGCCGGGCCGACGCCTGGGGCCACTGGCTCGGCGTCGCGACCGTGGTCGGCTCGTTCGCCGTCGGTCTCGCGATCTTCGTGCAGACGCTCGGCCTCGCCCCGGACGAGCGGCTGCGCGAGCAGTCGCTCTGGTCCTGGATGGAGTCCAGCGCGCTCAGCGTCGACTTCGGACTCCGGCTCGATCCGCTGTCGATCACGTTCGTCCTGCTGATCACCGGTGTCGGTGCGCTCATCCACCTCTACTCGGTGGGCTACATGAGCCACGACCCGAACCGGCGCCGGTTCTTCGCCCAGCTGAACCTGTTCGTCGCGGCGATGCTGGTGCTGGTCCTGGGCAACAACTTCGTGATGCTCTACCTCGGCTGGGAGGGCGTCGGCCTGGCGTCCTACCTGCTGATCGGGTTCTTCCAGGACCGGCCGGCCGCGGCGACCGCGGCGAAGAAGGCCTTCATCATGAACCGGGTCGGCGACGTCGGCCTGGCCATCGCGATCTTCCTGATCTGGCTCGAGCTCGGCACGCTGCAGTACTCCGACGTCTTCGCCCGGATCGGCGAGGTCCCCGGCGGCACCGTCCTGGCGATCACGCTGCTGCTCCTGCTCGGCGCCTGCGGCAAGTCCGGCCAGTTCCCGCTGCAGGCGTGGCTGCCGGACGCGATGGAGGGCCCGACGCCGGTGTCGGCGCTGATCCACGCGGCGACCATGGTCACCGCGGGCGTCTACCTGATCGCCCGGTCCGCGCCGATCTACAACCTGTCCGAGACCGGACGGCTGGTGGTCTGCCTGATCGGCGTGGTGACGCTGATGATCGGCGCGATCATCGGCTGCGCCTACGACGACATCAAGAAGGTGCTGGCCTACTCCACGGTCAGCCAGATCGGCTACATGGTGCTGGCCGTCGGGCTCGGCCCGGCCGGCTACGCGCTGGGCATCCTGCACCTGCTCACGCACGGCTTCTTCAAGGCCGGGCTGTTCCTCGGCGCCGGATCGGTCATGCACGCCATGAACGACGACGTCGACATGCGCCGATTCGGCGGGCTGTGGCGGAAGATGCCGGTCACCTTCGTGACGTTCGGCCTCGGCTACCTGGCGCTGATCGGCTTCCCGTTCCTGTCCGGCTACTTCTCCAAGGACGCGATCATCGAGGCCGCGTTCGCCCAGGAGGGCTGGCAGGGCTGGGCGTTCGGCGGCCTGGCGACCCTGGCCGCCGGCCTGACCGGCTTCTACATGACGCGGCTGATGCTGATGACCTTCTTCGGCGAGAGCCGCTGGAAGGAGATCCGCTCCACCGACGGCCGGGAGTACCACCCGCACGAGTCGCCCGCCTCGATGACGGCGCCGATGATCGTGCTGGCGTTCGGCTCGGTGTTCGCCGGGTTCCTGCTCTACCCGGTGCTGCCGGGCTGGCTGGCCCCGTCGGTCGGCGAGCGGGTGGCCGCCGAGGGCGGTCCGCTGCCGCACGCGGTGATCCCGTTCCTGGTGGTCGGCGTCTCGCTGCTCGGCGTGCTGCTGGCCTACCTGTTCGTGGGCCGCCGCCCGGTCCCGGTCGAGCGCCCGCAGCGGGTCTCGCCGGTGGTCGCCGCGGCCCGCGCCGATCTCGGCGCGAACGCCTTCAACGAGGCGTTCCTGGAGCGGCCCGGCATCTGGCTCACCCGGGTGCTGGTCTTCTTCGACAACCGGGGGATCGATGGCCTGGTCAACGGCACGGCCGCCGCGTTCGGCGGCGGCTCCGGCAGGCTCCGCCGGACCCAGACCGGCTTCGTCCGGTCCTATGCACTCTCGATGCTCGGCGGCGGGGTCCTCATCGTCGCCGCGATGCTGGCGGTGAGGTTCGCCTGATGATCGTCCCCGTAGACCCCATCGTCCCGGGCAGCGGCGGGAACCCGCTCCTGATCGTCCTGCTCCTGGTGCCGCTGGTCGGCGCCCTGCTGCTGTACCCGGTGCGCCGCAACGCGCCGGCGGCCAAGGCGATCGCGATGGCGACCGCGCTGGTCGAGCTGGCGCTCGTGGTCGTGGCGTGGTCGCTGTACTCGGTCCCGTCGGCGCAGGCCGGCACCCGGTTCCAGTTCGAGTTCTCGATGCCCTGGATCCCGGCCTTCGGCACGCACATCGCGTTCGGGGTGGACGGCATCTCGCTGGCGCTGATCGCGCTCACCGCCTTCCTGGTGCCGATCCTGCTGCTGTTCGCCTGGTCGGAGAAGCTGCCCGAGGGCCGCTCGGTGGCCGGCTACTTCGGGCTGCTGCTCGCCACCCAGGCGACGCTGGTCGGGGTGTTCGCGGCGACCGACGTGTTCCTGTTCTACGTGTTCTTCGAGGCCATGCTGGTCCCGATGTACTTCCTGATCGGGCGCTTCGGCGGCCCGCGCCGGCAGTACGCGGCGGTCAAGTTCTTCCTGTACTCGCTGCTCGGCGGGCTGATCATGCTGGCGTCGCTGATCGGGCTGTACGTGACGAGCGCCGAGCAGCTCGGCCGGGGCACGTTCACCTGGGCCGACCTGCAGGCGATCGCCGCCGACACCCCGACGTCGGTGCAGATCTGGCTGTTCCTCGGCTTCTTCGTCGCGTTCGCGATCAAGGCCCCGCTGGTGCCGTTCCACACCTGGCTGCCCGACGCCGGCGCCGAGGCGCCGATCGTCGCCGCGGTGCTGCTGGTCGGCGTGCTCGACAAGGTCGGCACCTACGGCTTCCTGCGCTACCTGCTGCCGCTGTTCCCGCAGGCCAGCCAGGTGCTGGCGCCGCTGGTGCTGGTGCTCGCCGTGGCCGGCGTCATCTACGCCGCGCTGCTCGCCGTCGGGCAGACCGACATGGGCCGGTTCGTCGCCTACACCTCGGTGGCGCACTTCGGGTTCATCGCGCTCGGGGTGTTCGCGTTCTCCAGCCAGGCGTTCGCCGGCGCCACCCTCTACATGGTCAACCACGGCCTCTCCACCGGGATGCTGTTCCTGATGGTCGGCATGCTGATCGCCCGCGGCGGGTCCCGGCTGATCGCCGACTACGGCGGCGTCGCGAAGCTCGCCCCGGTGATGGCCGGCTGCCTGCTGCTGGCCGGGATGAGCTCGCTGGCGCTGCCCGGGACGAACTCGTTCGTCTCCGAGTTCCTGGTGCTGATCGGCTCGTTCCCGACCCGGCCGGTGTTCACGATCATCGCGACGGTCGGCATCATCTTCGCCGCGCTCTACGTGCTCTGGTTCTACCAGCGCACGATGCAGGGCCCGGTGCGCGGCACCGCGGTGATCGGCGCGCTGGAGCGGGCCGGCGCCGGCGGCCCCGGCACCATGCTGGACCCGGGGGTCGCCGCGGACCGGAAGTCGTCCGGCTTCCCCGACCTGGGCCGTCGTGAGATCGGCCTGCTCGCGCCGCTGATCGTGGTGATCGTGGTGCTCGGCTTCTACCCGGCCCCGGTGCTCGACGTGATCAACCCGTCGGTGACGGCGACCATGGCCGAGCTCGGCCTGCCCGACCCGGTGCCCGCTGGAGGGATCGTCCGATGAGTTCCGTCGCCCAGGCAGTCTCCCAGGTGCCGACCACGATCGAGATGCCGCCGATCGACTGGGCGGCGTCCGCGCCGCTGTGGATCGTGTTCGCCGGGGCCTGCGTCTCGGTGCTGCTGGAGGCGTTCCTGCCGCGCCACCAGCGCTGGCCGGTGCAGGTCGTCGCGACCGGGCTGACCCTGCTCGCGGCGCTGGTCGCGCTCGCCGGGTACGCGCTGTCCGGCCCGGAGCCGGTGCTGACGTTCGGCCACGCGCTGGCGGTGGACGCACCCGCGCTGTTCCTCTGGGGCACGCTGATCGTGCTGACCGTCCCCAGCCTGCTGCTGCTCGCCGACCGCTCGGTCGAACCCGGCGGGGTGTTCGTCGCCTCCGCCGCGGAGCGGGCCGCGGCCCGCACCGGCGGCTCCGGATCGGTGCCCGCGGGCGGCGGCCCGGCCGGGGAGCACGTCGACCGCTCCTACGGCACGCCGGACCAGACGCCGACGATGCAGACCGAGCCGTTCCCGTTCGTGCTGTTCGCGCTCGGCGGGATGATGGCGTTCGTCGCGGCGAACGACCTGCTGACGATGTTCATCGCGCTCGAGGTGCTGTCGCTGCCGCTGTACCTGCTCTGCGGCCTCGCCCGCCGTCGCCGGCTGCTCTCCCAGGAGGCGGCCGTCAAGTACTTCCTGCTGGGCGCGTTCGGCTCGGCGTTCTTCCTGTACGGGATCGCGCTGCTCTACGGCTACGCGGGCTCGGTGCGGCTCTCCGAGATCTCCGAGTCCGCCGCGGGCTCGCTCACCTCGGACACGCTGCTGTTCGCCGGCCTCGCGCTGCTGCTGGTCGGGCTGCTGTTCAAGGGCTCGGTGGCGCCGTTCCACACCTGGACGCCGGACGTCTACCAGGGCGCCCCGACGCCGGTCACCGCCTTCATGGCGGCCTGCACCAAGGTCGCCGCGTTCGGCGCGATCGCCCGGGTGCTCTACGTCGCGTTCGGTTCCACGGTGTGGGAGTGGCGCCCGGTGCTGTGGGCGGTCGCGATCATCTCGATGGTCGTCGGCGCCGTGCTCGGCCTCACCCAGACCGACGTGAAGCGGATGATCGCCTACTCGTCGATCGCGCACGCCGGGTTCCTGATGCTCGGCGCGATGGCGATCACCCCGGACGGCACCGCCGGTCTGCTGTTCTACCTGGTGGCCTACGGCTTCACCACGATCGCGGTGTTCGGCGTCGTCTCGCTGGTCCGCGGGCCGGACGGCGAGGCGGGCCACCTGTCGGCGTGGGCCGGGCTGGCGAAGCGGTCCCCGCTCGCCGCGGGGGTCATGACCTTCCTCCTGCTCGCGCTCGCCGGGATCCCGCTGACCAGCGGGTTCACCGCCAAGTTCGCGCTGTTCTCGGCGGCCGCCGCGGACGGCATGGTGCCGCTGGTGGTGATCGCGCTGGTCGCCTCGGCGGTGGCCGCGTTCTTCTACCTGCGGGTGGTCGTGCTGATGTGGTTCAGCGAGCCCGCCGACGACGGCCCGACGGTCGTCGTCCCGGGCGCGTTCACCACGGTCGCCATCACGCTGGGCACCCTGGCGACGCTCGTTCTCGGGATTCTTCCCACACCCGTCCTCGAATGGGCCGCCAGCGGCGCGTTCATCGGCTGACGTTCGTACGCTGTGGGGGTGGAGACACAGAGTGTGGCCGGGGTCCGGATGGCCGATCCGATCCTGGCCGAGGCCACGGCCGACGGGCTGAAGCGGGTCGAGGACCTGCTGCACCGCGAGGTGCACAGCGACTACGAGTTCGTCACCGAGACCTCGTTGCACCTGATCGAGGCGGGCGGCAAGCGGTTCCGGCCGCTGTTCACCCTGCTCGCGGCCCAGGTCGGGCCGCATCCGGAGCGCGACGAGGTGATCACGGCGGCGGCGGTGGTGGAGCTCATCCACCTGGCGACGCTGTACCACGACGACGTGATGGACGAGGCCGCGATGCGCCGCGGCGCGGAGTCGGCCAACTCCCGCTGGGACAACTCGGTCGCGATCCTCACCGGGGACTTCCTGTTCGCGCACGCGTCGCGGCTGGTCGCCGATCTCGGCCCGGACGCGGTCCGGATCATCGCCGAGACGTTCGCCCAGCTGGTGACCGGGCAGATGCGGGAGACCCGCGGCCCCAAGGCGTCCGACGACCCGGTCGCGCACTACCTGCGGGTGGTGGGGGAGAAGACCGGGTCGCTGATCGCCACCTCCGGCCGGTACGGCGGGATGTTCTCGCTGGCCCCCGCCGAGCACGTGGAGGCGCTGCGCCGGTTCGGCGACCTGATCGGCACCGCCTTCCAGATCTCCGACGACATCATCGACATCGCCAGCCCGGCGGACGACTCCGGCAAGACGCCGGGCACCGACCTGCGGGAGGGCGTGCATACGCTGCCGATGCTGTACGCGCTGCGCGACGGTGACGACTCGCCGTCGTCGCGCAGGCTGCGGGAGCTGCTGGCCGCCCCGATCACCGACGACGGCGAGGTCGCCGAGGCGCTGGAGCTGCTGCGCTCCGGGGAGGCGCTGGTGAAGGCGCGGGAGACGGTCGCCGGGTACGCCGACCGGGCCCGCGCCGAGCTGGCCGTGCTGCCCGCCTGCCCGGCGATCGACGCGCTGCGGACGCTGACCGACTACACCGTCGAACGCACCGGCTGAGCGCGGCGGGCCCGCCGCACCAGGTCGACGGTGAACACCACCAGCGCGACCCAGACCAGGGAGAACCCGATCCAGCGGGCCGGTGGCATGTCCTCGCCGACGGCGAGCACGCCCCACAGGAACTGCAGGGTCGGGTTGATGTAGAGCAGCACGCCCAGCGTGCTCAGCGGGATCCGGCGCGCGGACACGCCGTAGAGCAGCAGCGGCAGTGCCGTCGCCGGGCCCGCGGACAGCATCAGCAGCAGGTGCCACGGGCCGAGATCGAGGAACGTCCCGGCGCCGGAGGTCTCCAGCACCAGCAGGTACACCGCGGCCGGGAGCACGAGGACCAGGCCCTCGGCGGTGAGGCCGGCCGCCGCCGGTACCGGCACCGTCGCCTTCAGCAGGCCGTAGATCCCGAACGAGCAGGCCAGCGCCATCGACAGCCAGGGCGGGCTGCCTGCCCCGATCCCGATGACCAGCACGGCGACGGCGGCCAGCGCCAGCGCCACCCACTGCGCGACCCGCAACCGCTCCCGCAGCACGACGACGCCGAGCAGTACCCCGACCAGCGGCGTCATGTAGTAGCCCAGCGCGATCTCGACGACCCGGCCGACCGACACGCCCCAGATGAACAGGCCCCAGTTCACCGAGATGAGCACCGCGGCGGCGCAGATCGCGAGCCGGCCGCGGTGGCCGAGCCCCTTCAGGTGCCGCCATCCGCGCAGCGCGGTGAGCACGGCGGCCATCAGCACGGTCGTCCACACGATCCGGTGCGCGAGCACCTCGACCGGTGCGGCCGGGTCCAGCAGCGGCCAGAACGCCGGGAACAGCCCCCACAGCACGTACGACCCGACGCCGGCCGCCAGGCCCGTCCGGTCTAGCTCGTCCCGACCGGGGGTGGTTCGTTCGGGCGAATGCGCGGTCATCCGGTTACCGTTCGGTCGCCCATCACAGGCACCATGATCCGGGAAGGGTGCACGGACGCGCGACCGCGGTGACGGCGTGCACGATCCGTGATACCAAGCACTGCGCCCGGGAGGCTCCCGGGTGGACGGAGGTCCGGTCATGGGCTGGATGTGGGCACTGCTCGCGATCGTCGTCGTGCTCGCGGTGGTCGGGCTGCTGGTGGTCCGGGCACGCAGCAACGGCGGCCCGGTCCCGGAGGCACCCGGGTCCCCGCCGGAGCAACCCCCCGGCCTGTTCGACGCCCCGACCCCGGCCGGCCCCGACGCCGATCGAGCGTTGCGAGATGGCGGTTCCGACGACCATCGTGCAACGCTCGACGTGCCGCGGCCCCGTTCCGGGGAGGAGGAGGTCGAACCGGCCGGCCGGCACGCGCTGCCCGACGACGTCGAGCCGGAGCCGCTCCCGGAGCCGGTGCTGCCCGAGCAGGCCGGGCCGCCGGAACCGCTGGTGCCGGCCCGCCCGCCGCGGGCCGCCCGGCCCGCCGAGCCGTCCCGGCCCGCCGGGCCGGCCCAGCCGGTCCAGTCGGCCGAGCCCGTCCAGTCGGCCCAGCCGTCCCAACCGGTCCAGTCCGCCCGACCGGTCCAGTCGGCCGAGCCGGTCCATCCGATCCAGCCGGTCCAGTCGGCCGAGCCGTCCCGGCCCGCCCAGCCGGTCCAGTCGGCCGAGCCGTCCCGGCCCGCCCAGCCGGTCCAGCCGGTCCAGCCGCCGTCCACCGGCGGCTCCGCGCTGGCCGCGCTCGACTCGCGGCTGATCGGGCCGGCGGCGGCCTCGGCGCCGCTGCCCGAGGGCGTCCGGCCGGGCCCCTACCTGGGCTCGGTACTGGCGCCCGAGGACGGCTCGGAGCCGCCCGACACGCACCGGGTCAAGGTGCACAGCGGGTCCCGCCGGTTCCACACGACCGACTCGCCGTACTACGTGCGGACCCGCGCCGACCTCTACTTCGAGAGCGAGTCCGGCGCCCGGGCCGCCGGGTTCATCGCCTGGCACGAGCGGCCCGGGGCGCGCTGACTAGAGGATCGTCCAGGTGTCGCGGCCGTTGAGCAGTGCTTGCAGGTCGGCGTTGCCGGTCTGTGTGGCGTGGTCGACCTG